>NZ_JBKFAV010000002.1:0-249417 GCF_053345825.1 Methylobacterium sp. C33D | reverse complement strand
GGAAGGCGGTGTCGATCAGGGCCCGGTCCTCGGGCCGGTCGCCCAGGTCGAGCAGCGTCGCCTCCAGGCACGCGAGCAGCTCGGCCGCCTCCGCGCGAAAGATCTCCGTCGGTTCCAGAGCAGTCATCGAACGATCGGACCCCCGAACACAGGACGCAGATACAGAACGGACCGCCCGATCCTGAGCGCGAACGGATGCTCCAACTCCGGACGCGGGCCGAGTGCTGCGCGATCAGGCCGTCGTGTGGACCGTCACGGCGCGCGACGTTGGCGCGACGACAGGACACGACGAGCACCCGCCGCTCGACGTCATCGGTTGTATAAAATCACTCCAGAAATTTTCGGTTAACGAGCAGATTTCGATCTTGAATGAGAAGTATATCTGCCTAGCTTTTGAAGCAATTGATTATCGGATACATCGATCGTGTGAGCCCGGGATCACAGGATCCCGGGCGCGCCGCCCGACGCGGCTCCGCCCGGCACGGCGCATCGCTTCGCAGCCGCGCGGATGCGGTCCGCGGCAGCCCTGCGCGGGGGGCGGCGAGTGGATCGGATCGGGAGGGGGAATCGGGACCGGGGCCGTTCGCGGCCGGTCCGTTGCGGAAGGCCCGGCCGCGGCGCGACCGCCGACCGGGCACGGACGGGTTGCCCGTGGACCGCGCCCGCGCGGCGCGCGCGCTCAGAACAGATCGATGCCGTCCAGATCGTCGGCGGCCGCAGCGTCGGCGGCCGGCGTCCCGGTGGCCGGGGCACCGCCGAGCAGCCGCTCCGTCAGGCGCGCCCGGACCTCGCCCAGCGTGCAGCCGGCGATCGCCGCCTCGATCCAGGCCGGGTCGGCCGCATCGCCCGGCGCCGCGCCGCGTTCCGCGCTGTCGGCGGAGAGCCGGCCGAGTTCCGCGCCGGCCGCGCGCAGCAGGCCCTCGACGTTCTGGATGCGCTGCTTGGCCCGGTCCTGGAACTGCATCGCCACGATCGCCGCCGACACGTCCTGCGTGATCGCCTGCGTGGTCTCGGCGGTCTGCTGCAGGATGCCCGCGACCTGCGCGTTCTGCTCGACCAGCGCCCGCATCACCATGCGGACGCGCGTCTCGGCCGTCCGGCTCTCCTCGGACATGTCGATCGCCGCGATGTCGCCCAGCAGGGCGTGGCTGCCGCGCAGGCCGGCCGCCATGGTGCCGATCTGCTGCTTGATCACGTCCGACAGGGCGTTGATGGTCGTGGCGAGGCCGCGCACCTCGTCGGCGACCACCGCGAAGGCCGCGCCGCTGGCGCCAGCCCGGGCCGCCTCGATCTTGGCGTTCAGGGCGAGAAGGTTGGTCTGGCGGTTGATCCGCTCGATCTGCGCGACGCTGCCCTCGACCGACGACAGGCCCTCGAGCACCCCCGCCAGCCCCTGCGCGAGGGTCGACCCGCGGGACGACATCAGCGTGATCCGCTCGATCAGCGCGGTGAGAGTCTCGCCGAGGCCGGCGGCGACGTCGCCGAGCTGCAGGGTCTTGTCGTCGATCCGGACGGTCTGAACCGAGGCGACGAGCCCCCGGACGATCTCCGACTGCTCGCAGGTCGCGGCGGCGATGTTCTGGAACCGGTTGGACAGGCCGTGGACGTTGGCCTCCACGTCGGTTGAGACGATCCCGAGCTCGGCGACGAGGGCGTCGAGCAGCGTCCGCTGCTGCGCCGAGAGGCCGAGCCAGGCCTGGAGCAGATCGGCCGCATGCGCCGGCTCGGGCGGCATCGCGACCGGCGGCGCGGCTTCGGGCGCGCCGGCCGACGCGGCCACCTCCGCGAGCGGGGCCGCCGGCATCGCGGCGCCGGGCGCCGGGCCCGATCCGCGCCGGTCATCGGGCCGGCGGAACCGGGCCGGGACCTGCCTGAGAATGTCGTGGGCGACTTGGAAGGACATCGGCGGGCGGATCTCTCGGCGTCGTCCGATGCGCGCGGGTCAAGCGGCAATCCGACGGTCGGTGCCCGCCCAAGGCTAGGGATCGCCGTTAAAGAAAGCGTTATCGCTCGGCCGATGGCTGCAACGGTCGACGCAGATCGAAGTATTAGCTAAGAATGACTGTTCAATGCCGACCCGACCATCGCCCGATGCTGGGCCCGCGGCCGCGTCAGCCGCCCTCGATTGTCAGAACCTTCAGGAAGAATTTACCCGCCGCGGTGTTGACTCGAACGCGGCGGCGCGCCGCCCCGCAAGTCTGTCGTCGAGGGTACGAACCCGCATGTCCGAGGCCCCTGTCGTCACGCTCGGTTCCGACTGCACCATCCGGACCGTCCGGTCGCTGCACGACACGCTGACGGCGGCGCTCGCCGGCGCGGGGCGCCTGACCCTCGACTGCGCGGCGGTCGAGCGCGCGGACGTCACCTTCGTCCAGATCGTGCTCGCGGCCGACACGACGGCGCGGCGCCGAGCCTCCGGGATCGCGCTGGTCAACGTCCCCCCGGCGGTGGAGAGCGCGTTCCAGCGCGCCGCGATCGCACTCCCCAGCGCGCCGCTCCTCTAGGCGCGCCCCAGCCGCAAGAACGGAATACCTGTCATGGCCACTGTCCTCGCCGTCGACGACTCACCCAGCATCCGGCAGATGATCAAGGTCGTGCTCGGCCCGGCCGGCCACACGGTGATCGAGGCCGGTGACGGCGCGGAGGGCTTGGCGAAAGCCAGGAGCGAGACCGTCAACCTCGTCATCACCGATCTCAACATGCCGGTGATGAACGGGCTGGAGATGATCAAGCAGTTGCGGACACTGCCGAGCTGCACCGGCGTGCCGATCCTCTTCCTGAGCACGGAATCCGACGAGGGGATCAAGCAGCAGGCGAAGGCGGCCGGGGCGACCGGCTGGATCACCAAGCCGTTCAAGCCCGAGCAGCTGCTCGCCGTCGTGGGCAAACTCGTCCGCGCCTGAGGCCGCGCCTGAGGCCGCGCGGCCGGGACACGCCGGCCCGCCGGCCCCGGCCGCGGGCCTGCGGAACGCGGTGCAATCGGCTATGGACCGTGGATCGACCGGCCGGGACGCTTCCGGCCGCGGGGTCATCCAGTTCGCGGGCCTTCCATGCTGAATACCGGTTCGAACGCGCCGACCGAGGATGGCAAGAGCCTGGAACGGGCGCTCGGGCACCAGGTCCGCGCCCTGCGCCGCGAGCGGGAACTCTCGGTCGCCGATCTCAGCGCGGCGGCCGGCATCTCGCCCGGCATGGTCTCGAAGATCGAGAACGGGCAGATCTCACCGTCGCTCGCCACGGTCAACGCGGTGGCGAAGGCGCTCAACGTGCCGATCACCACCCTCTTCGCCGCCTTCGAGGAGAGCCGCGACTGCTCCTACGTGAAGAAGGGCACCGGAGTCGTCATCGAGCGGCGCGGCACCAAGGTCGGGCACATCTACGAACTGCTCGGCGCCGGCATCCGCGGCGAGACCGTGCTCGAGCCCTACCTCATCACCCTGGAAGAGGATGCCGAGGTCTATACCGGCTTCCGCCACGCGGGCGTCGAGTTCATCTACATGCTGAGCGGCGAGGTGAGCTACCGCCATGCCGGGCAGGATTACCACCTCAAGCCGGGCGACGCGCTCCTGTTCGACGCCGAGGCGCTGCACGGGCCGCAGGCGCTGATCAAGCGGCCGATGACCTACCTGTCGATCATCGCCTATCCCCGGCAGTGAACGCGGCGCGCCCGTCTGCCCGGCCCCGTCGCAGACGGTGCTGAATTTCTCAGCAGGAAATTTTAGTGATCCTCAGTTGACGAATCCGGGACGCCGTGCGAGCCGTATGCCGGCAGGCGGCACGGAGTTCGCAGCGTCATGTGCGGGATCGTCGGACTATTCCTGAAGACTCCGAGCCTGGAACCGCAGCTCGGCGCGCTGCTCTCCGCGATGCTGGAGACGATGACCGATCGCGGCCCCGACAGCGCCGGCTTCGCCGTCTACGGCGACACCGCCGCGGGGGTGAAGCTCACCTTGCGCGGGGCGGATGCGCGGGCGCTGGCGACCGTCGTGACCCGGCTCGAGGCCGAGACCGGCCAGGACTGCGCGGCGCGCGCGCGGAACACCCACACGGTGCTCACCGTGGACGCGGCGGCGGCGGACACTGTCCGCGCCTGGCTCGCCGACCACGCGCCGGAGATCGACGTCGTCTCCGCGGGCCGGCGGATGGAGATCTACAAGGAGGTCGGCCTGCCCGCCGCGGTGGCGGACCGCTTCGACCTCGCCGGCATGGCGGGCAGCCACGGCATCGGCCACACCCGCATGGCGACCGAGAGCGCGGTGACCACCAACGGGGCCCACCCGTTCTCGACGGGGCTCGACGAGTGCCTCGTCCATAACGGCTCCCTGTCGAACCACAACGACCTGCGCCGGCGTCTGCGCCGGGAGGGCGTGCGCTTCGCCACCAGCAACGACACCGAGGTCGCCGCCGGCTACCTGAGCTGGCGGATGCGCGCCGGCGCCTCCCTCGAAGAGGCCCTTCAGGCGAGCCTGACCGATCTCGACGGGTTCTTCACCTTCGTGGTCGGCACCCGGACGGGCTTCGCGGTCCTGCGCGACCCGATCGCCTGCAAGCCCGCCGTCATGGCCGAGACGGACGCCTACGTGGCCTTCGGCTCCGAGTACCGCGCCCTCGTGGGTCTGCCCGGCATCGAGACCGCCCGGGTCTTCGAGCCGGAACCCGCCAAGGTCTACGCCTGGGAGCGCCACTGATGCCGACCGTCGACCTGCGCACCGAGCCGCTGCGCGCCCTGAACCGCGCCCTCCACGCCCTCAGGCCGGACACGAACGAGACCCGCTGGACGGTCGTGAACCCGGACGGCCGGCACGCCATCGCGGCGGGCCTCGACGCCCCGGTCCACGTCGAGATCGAGGGCAATGCCGGCTACTACTGCGCCGGCATGAACAAGCAGGCCACCGTCGTGATCGGCGGCAATGCCGGGGTCGGCGTGGCCGAGAACATGATGTCGGGCGTCGTCCACGTGCGCGGCGACGCCAGCCAGTCGGCCGGCGCCACCGCCCAGGGCGGCCTGCTCCTGATCGACGGCAATGCCGGCGCGCGCTGCGGCATCTCGATGAAGGGGGTCGACATCCTCGTGAAGGGGTCGATCGGCCACATGTCGGCCTTCATGGCCCAGGCCGGAACCCTGACGGTGCTGGGCGATGCCGGCGAGGCGCTCGGTGACTCGCTCTACGAGGCCCGGCTCTACGTCCGCGGCGCGGTGACGAGCCTCGGCGCCGACTGCGTCGAGAGGCCGATGGGCGACGCACACCGGGAACAGCTCTACGCGAAGCTCGCGGCCGCGGGGCTCGCGGGCGAGGTCGATCCGGGCGAGTTCCGCCGCTACGGGTCCGCGCGCAGCCTCTACCACTTCCACGTCGACAACGCCGGAGCCTACTGATGGCCGAGACGCCCCCGCGCACGGCGCCGCGCACCTCGGCGACCTTCACCCCCGAGGTCATGGCGGAGATCCGCCGGGCAGCGGCGACCGGCATCTACGACATCCGCGGCGCCGGCGCGAAGCGCGCGCTCCCGCATCTCGACGACCTGCTGTTCCTCGGCGCCTCGATCAGCCGCTACCCGCTGGAGGGCTACCGCGAGCGGTGCGGCACCGAGGTGGTGCTCGGCGACCGCTTCGCCTCGAAACCGATCCGCCTGAAGACCCCGGTGACCATCGCCGGCATGAGCTTCGGCTCCCTCTCGGCCAACGCCAAGGAGGCCCTCGGGCGCGGCGCGAGCCTCGCCGGGACCTCGACCACCACGGGCGACGGCGGCATGACCCCGGAGGAGCGCGGCCACTCGCAGACCCTGGTCTACCAGTACCTGCCGTCCCGCTACGGCATGAACCCGGACGACCTGCGCCGGGCCGACGCCATCGAGGTGGTGATCGGCCAGGGCGCCAAGCCCGGCGGCGGCGGCATGCTGCTCGGGCAGAAGATCACCGAGCGGGTCGCCGGGATGCGCTGCCTGCCCCCGGGCATCGACCAGCGCTCGGCCTGCCGCCACCCGGACTGGACCGGCCCGGACGACCTCGCGATCAAGCTCGAGGAGTTGCGCGAGATCACCGACTGGGAGAAGCCGATCTACGTGAAGGTCGGGGCGAGCCGCCCCTACTACGACACCGCCCTCGCGGCGAAGTCCGGCGCGGACGTCGTGGTGCTCGACGGCATGCAGGGCGGCACCGCGGCCACGCAGGACGTGTTCATCGAGCATGTCGGCATCCCCACCCTGGCGGCGATCCGGCCCGCCGTGCAGGCCCTCCAGGATCTCGGCCTGCACCGGAAGGTCCAGCTCGTGGTCTCCGGGGGCATCCGCTCCGGTGCCGACGTCGCCAAGGTGCTGGCTCTGGGCGCCGACGCGGTGGCGATCGGCACCGCGGCGCTGATCGCGCTCGGCGACAACGATCCCCGCTGGGAAGCCGAGTACGCGGCGCTCGGCACCACGGCGGGCGCCTACGACGACTGGCACGAGGGCAAGGACCCGGCGGGCATCACCACGCAGGATCCGGAGCTCGCCCGGCGGCTCGACCCCGTGCTGGGCGGCCGGCGCCTCGCCAACTTCCTCGCCGTCATGACCCTGGAGGCGCAGACCATCGCCCGTGCCTGCGGCAAGAGCCACCTCCACAACCTGGAGCCCGAGGACCTCGTGGCCCTGACGATCGAGGCCGCGGCCATGGCCCAGGTCCCGCTCGCCGGGACGGACTGGATCCCCGGCAAGGCCAGCCTGTGAGCGCCGGGCCGTGAGCGCCGGGTTGTGACGGCCGCGCGCTGACGACCGCGCTCCGAGAGACCGGGGCCGCCGCCGGGCGACCCCTCCCCGTTCCGGCCCTCGTCGGCCCTAGTGAGGGTGCATGCGATGTCGCTCGATCTCGAGACCGCCGCCAAGGAGCGCGGCATCAAGTATTTCCTCGTCTCGTACACCGACCTGTTCGGGACCCAGCGCGCCAAGCTCGTACCGGCCGCGGCGATCGCCAGCACCTGCCGGAGCGGCGCCGGGTTCGCGGGCTTCG
The DNA here is from genome assembly GCF_053345825.1 of Methylobacterium sp. C33D. Classification (NCBI taxonomy): domain Bacteria; kingdom Pseudomonadati; phylum Pseudomonadota; class Alphaproteobacteria; order Hyphomicrobiales; family Methylobacteriaceae; genus Methylobacterium; species Methylobacterium sp. C33D. Next base: position 242,432 of record NZ_JBKFAV010000002.1, on the reverse strand, counting down.
CCACCTGGCTCGACATGAGCCCGGCCGATTCCGACCTCCTCGCGATCCCCGACGCGGGCGCGCTGATCCAGCTGCCCTGGCGCCCCGAGGTCGGCTGGCTGCCGGCCGATCTCGTCATGGACGAGCGTCCCGTCGAGCAGGCGCCCCGCAACCTGCTCAAGCGCCTGATCGCGGAGGCGGCGGATCTCGGTCTCCAGATGAAGACCGGGGTCGAGTGCGAGTTCTTCCTGATCACCGCCGACGGCGCCGAGCCCGCCGACATGTCCGACCGGCAGACCAAGCCCTGCTACGACCAGTCGGCGCTGATGCGGCGCTACGACGTGATCAGCGAGATCTGCGACGCGATGCTCGCCCTGGGCTGGAAGCCCTACCAGAACGACCATGAGGACGCGAACGGCCAGTTCGAGATGAACTGGGACTACGACGACGCCCTCGTGACTGCCGATCGCCACGCCTTCTTCAAGTACATGACGCGCTCGATCGCCGAGAAGCACGGCCTGCGCGCGACCTTCATGCCCAAGCCGTTCGCGGACCTGACCGGCTCGGGCTGCCACGCCCACGTCTCCCTCTGGCGGGACGGGCGGAACGCCTTCACCGACCCGTCCGACCCGAGCGGCCTGTCGCCGACGGGCTACCACTTCATCGGCGGCCTGATCCACTCGGCCGACGCGCTGGCGGCGATCACCAACCCTTGCGTCAATTCCTACAAGCGGATCAACGCGCCCCGGACCAATTCGGGGGCGACCTGGGCGCCCAACACCGTGACCTATTCGGGCAACAACCGCACCCACATGATCCGCATCCCCGGGCCGGGACGGTTCGAGTTCCGCCTCGCCGACGGGGCCGTCAACCCGTACCTGCTCCAGGCCGCGATCCTGGCGGCGGGCCTCGACGGGATCCGCAACCAGAGGGATCCGGGCCCGCGCCTCGACATCAACATGTACACCGACGGCCACACGGTCGAGGGCCTGAAGCGGCTGCCGCTCAACATGCTGGACGCCCTGCGCGCCCTGTCGGGCAGCGCGATCCTGGGCGAGGCCCTGGGCCCCTTCGTGCCGAGCTATCTCAAGCTCAAGAACGAGGAGTGGAACGCCTACTGCCAGCACCTCACCCAGTGGGAGCGCGACACGACCCTGGATTGCTGATCCCCCGGCGCCGGGCGCCAAGGGCCGGGAGCGGCCGGCTCATTTCAGATGGTAGGCCACGCCGGCGATCAGGGCCTTCTCCTCGGTGTTGATGGTGCGCCGCGGATCGGCGCCGAACTTGTTGCGCCAGTACTGGAACCCGGCGAAGACTTCGACGCGGTTGGGCGCGTCGGCGAGCAGTTGCCCGACATCGAGGACGAGATTCGTCTGTGAGACGAACTCCAGCTGCGTGTCGTTCTGGTTGATCGTGCCGTAGCGCCCCTTGGGCAGGACGATGGTGTTGAAGCCCGCCAGCGACAGCGGCAGCCCGGTGAAGGTCAGCGGAATCGTGTAGGTGATCTCGAATTCCGGGGTCATCTTGAACTCGACGCTGCGGAAGTGCGCGTAGTCGAAGCCCGGCACGGCACCGCTCCCGGGAATGCCCGGCGTGGGCCCGTTCCCCGCGAAGCCGTTGCGCGAGAAGTCCTTGTAGCCCTGAACCTTCAGGTTCACGAAGCCGGCCGGCACGTCGAAGGCGAAGCTCAGACCGAACGTGCCAGCCCGCTTCTCGGCATCGAAATACGTGTTCTTAGTATTGATGTCGGCTCCGAACGACAGGCCGACGTCTTTGACAAATCCGGGAATCGCGATGGACTCGGTCTCGAAGATCTTGTTCAGGCTCAGGACACCCCGGTAGATCAGGTAAACCTCGGTCGCGCCGTAATCCTTGAACGGGCGCTCCTTGTCGCCCGCCGGGTCCTGGGATCCGGATCTGAGGATGTCGAGGGAGAGCAGGTTGGTGCCGTAAGCCCACGAATTGGCGTGGAAGAGGTTGAGGACGTTCTTGGGCACCTCGCGCGGCGCGAAACCGCCCTGCGCGGTGCCGTTGGGGCGCCGCACGAACAGGCCGGGCTCCGCCGAGGGTCCCTGGAACCGGTAGCTCACGACCGTGTCGGAGAAGCCGAAGAACGAGGGCGGGGCCGCCATCGCGGTCGCGGCCGCGACGGCTATGCTGGCCCCATGACGGCTCGCCGGCGCCGCGGCCGGCGGCGGCCGGCGCGCCCCGCCGGATTCTCCAGCGCGAGCGGAAGCCGGTGTCGCGGCCGCATCCGAGGTCGTTTCGGCCTCGGCCAGACCGGCCAGTCCGGTCCCACAGGCCAGGATCAGCAGCAGCGCCGCCGCGGAGAACGGGCTTCCCCGGGACAGCCAGCGGAGCATGGTGCGCCCCTCCCCCGACCGACGCCGCGCGGCGGGCGCGGCACGAGCGCGGGTGCCCGGAGCCTGCCCCGGCGCGACGCGGGTCACAACAGCTTCCAGAACGCGAGGATCATGAGCGCGTAGGCGGCGATCAGCAGCGCGGCGCCCAGCAGGTTGACCCGGGTCCGGCGCTCCGGCTCAGGGGTCAACCACCAGCTGAGCCGCTTGGCCGTCCAGGGCACCATCTGCGCGGTGAGCAGCACGCTGAACACGTTGCCGATGAACAGGGCGACCGGGAAATCCACCTTCAGCATCCCGGCAAGGATCGGCGTGCCGACCAGGACGCCCCACAGGAACACGGTCGGGTAGAGCGTCAGCACGACGATCATGTTCATCTTCCACGCCGCGGGCGCCGCGCCCCCGGGCGGCGCGACGTTGCGGAACCACTGCTCGAATCCGCTCTGCACCGTCCGCGTGTGGAATTCCGCGGTCAGCGGCGCCGCCTCGGCGACCAGGGCCTGCCGCTCGGGCGAGTCCATCCAGGTGCGCAGGTTCGCCTCGCTGTCGAAGCGCAGGATCGCGACGTAGTCCTCCTGAACCCCCGGAACGGCCGGCTCGAACCGGTAGCCCTGCATGCCGGGCGCCCGCGACTGCGCGGCCGCGATCTTCTGCTCCCACCGGAGGTAGGCCGCCTCCATGCCGGGCTTCACGCGGGTGCTGATCACCGCGCTGACCGGCGAGGTCCGGGCCGCGCTGGCGTCGTCCTTGACGATGTGGACGTCGTCGCGGCCGACGAGCATCGGCGTCGCGCCCTGGATGCGGGCCTGCCGCTCGGGAGAGGCCAGCCAGGCCTTGGCCTGATCCAGGCTATGGAACCGCTGCACGATCACCCAGTCCACTTGCAGCGGCGGGCGCGGCGGGATCAGCTGCTGCTCGATGAAGCCCGGGAACGTCGCGACGACGGCGTTGGTGTCGACCTGCCAGCGGGCGAAGGCATCCGCGCTCTCCGGCCGGATGGTCGTCTGCGTCACGATGCTGACGGACGTTGTGGCACCGCTCATGAACCGACGCGCTTCCGTTGGACGGCTGCCTGCACTCGCGCGTTCGGTGGCGTGGCCGACGGCCCTCGGCGCCGCGCCCGATCACCGCCGGGCGGCCCCGGACACCGGCGGACCGGATCGCCGGTTCGTGGCCCGTGACACCGAGACGGCGCCAGACTCGCCGGGACCTGCCGCTCCGCGAAACGCGAGGACGAACAGCCGAAAATTGATCTTGCAGCCAACGCCTACCAGTCGACTGGCGGCGCCGCACTGCGAGCCTGCATCAGCGCGCACGCCGAGACCGAAGTCAAGACATCGCCACAGCGGATAGATATGTTATTTGTAAATACAGTAGGTTCTCTACAGATCTGGTCTTTTTAGCGGAAAGGCTTGAACGATATTTATCTTACGCGCGCCGGGCCTGGGACGCCGGAACTTTTCGGTGCCGGCCGGGCCCGGCGCGCGCCGGGATGGGACGGAGCGACAACGAAAAGGGCGGGCCGGAGACGGTCGTCCCGGGGCGCGGGCAGCCGAGAGCCCGCGCCTCGGCCCCCAGCCCCGCGGCAGCCCGAGCCCCGCGGCGGCCCGGCCGGACAGTCCGGCGCCCCCGTAAGGCAGCCTTAACACTAACCGATCACACACGGGGGCTGTCGTAGGGCCTCTGGGGTTTGTGCGTGCCGCGATGAATGCCGTGTCAGGACCGCCCCCCGCCGGGCTCAGCACGTCCCTGACGCAGCGCGTTCTCGACGGCAGCACCCCGCAACCCGAGCCGGTGACCGGCGTCCCGGCCGCCGAGGCGAGCCGGGCGACGTCGAGCAGCGCGGCGACGGTCCCGGCGGCGCCGGCTCTCGATCCGGCCCGGATGCGGGACCGCATCGACGCCCTCATCGACCAGCAGATCACCGCCGGCCGCATCACCGGCGACCAGGGCGGCGTTCTCCGCCAGCTGCTCACCGCGCCCGATACCGGAGCGCCCGCCGGCCCGTCCGACGCGGCGGCGGCGCACTCGGCAAGCTCCGCATTCACCGGAACCCCCGGCGCGTCCGAGGACCCGACCGCCTCGGGCGACGCGCCCCTCAGCCCCAGCGAGACGCTCGCATCCTTCATCCAGCAGATGCAGCGGACGCAGAGCCGGACCATCGGCTACGGCAGCGACGGCGCCCGCAACACCGATTTCGCGAGTTCCCGGCTGCTCGACTTCAACACCTGAGCCCGGCGTTACCAGGATCGCGCGATCCGCGAGACCCGCTGCACGGCGCGGGCGTAGGCTTCCGCGTCCGCGTCGACCTGGACGTGCAGCCCGCGCGCGCTGGTCGTCACGACGCGGGCGCGCACGGTCCCGAGGATCGCGGCGTCGATCACCAGCACCGTGCCGGGCGCGGCCGCGAACCCGTCGGGCATCGCCATCAGCAGGCCGCCCGCGCTGACGTCGAGGATCGCCGCCCGATAGCTGCGCGCCGCGTCCCGGACCCGGGCCGAGAGCGTGACCGGAAATCGGGGCGCCGCGCGCCGGTCGCCGGCCTCACGCATGGTGCCCTCGCGGGCAGGACGATCTCATCTTGACGATAGACACACACACCGACCTAATAAAGACAAATACATTCTCGATTAAGGTAAAGAGCCGGTTAACCTTCTGCCACGACATTGCGCCCGCGCGCCAGTTCCGCGCCCGCCCGTGTCGGAGCCGATGAGCGCAGACCTGTCCCTCGCCCAGCCCGCCCGCCCCGGCGCCCCCGCTCCGGAGACCGAGGCCCTGCGCCAGATCGTCGACGCCGCGGCCGGGCTGATCCTGCGCCTCGACGGCGCGGGCCGGGTGACCTTCGCGTCCGCGGGCGGCGCGTCGATCCTCGGCGCGGGCGCCGAGGCCCTGGTCGGGCAGCCGCTGCGCGACGCCCTGCACCCGGACGATGCCGGTGCCCTCGCCGACGCCGCGGACCGGTCCGACACGGCGCTCGTGCGGATGCGCGGCGGGGATTCGGGCTGGGTCGCGACGGTGCTGGTCGTGCGCGCGATCGCCGGCACGCAGGACCGCGTCGTGACGGTCCGCGCGGCCTCCGAGCCGGAGCATACCTACGCGAATCTGCGCACGAGCCGCGACCATTACCGCGCCCTCGTCGACACGCTGCCGCAGCTCGTCTGGATGGAGCGGGCCGACACGGGCGAGACGATCTACGTCAACCAGGCCTTCGAGGCCTATTGCGGCCCGATCCCCACCACCCGCGCGGCCCGTACGGACCGGTTCCACCCCGAGGACGCCGACCGGATCGCCGGGGCCTACGCGAAGGCCCGCGTGCAGGGCCGCTCGAGCGAGATCCAGGGCCGGGTCGTTGACCGAGCCGGACGCTTCCGCTGGCACCAGTTCGTGGTCCGGCCGCTGCACATGGGCAGCGACCTGATCGGCTGGCTCGGCTCCGCCCTCGATATCGACGAGATCGTCAGCGCCCGCGAGGCCCTGGTGGAGAAGGGCGAGCTCCTGCGCCTCGCCCAGGAGGCGGCGGGCGCGGGCCTGTTCGACCTCGACCTCGCGAGCCGCGACCTGATCCTGTCGCCCGAAAGCGCGCGCCGCCTCGGCTTCTCGGGGGACCGTCCGGCGGTGGTGAACGTCGCCGAGGGGATGCGGCGGGTCGTCCCCGCGGACCGCGCCGCGACCCTGCGGGCGGTGCGGGCGGCCGCGGCCGAGCGCAGGACCTTCGACGTCGCGTTCCGGGTGCCGGACGCGGGCGGCGGCTGCCGCTGGATCCAGGCGATCGGGCGCCCCCATCGCGACCGGGACGGCGTCGCGGCGCGGATCGTCGGCCTGACCCTCGACATCACCGCCCGGAAGGACGGCGAGCGCGCGCTGATCGCCGCCAAGGCGGCGGCCGAGGCGGCCCGGGCCGAGGCCGAGCGCGCCGACGCGGCCAAGACCGAGTTCCTCTCGGCGATGAGCCACGAGATCCGCACGCCGCTCAACGCGGTGATCGGCTTCGCGGGCCTGCTGGCCGAATCCGGCCGGCTCGACGGCGATCTCCGGCGCTACGCGGAACTCGCCGCGACCGCGGGGGCGAACCTCCGCACCGTCGTGGACGACATCCTGGACTTCTCGTCGGTCGAGGCCGGGGCGATCAACCTCGACCCGGAGCCCGTCGCGCTGCGCCCCCTGGTCGAGGCATGCCTGGGCATCGTCGAGGCGCCGGCCCGCGCCAAGGGGCTCGATCTGGTCGCCCGGATCGACGCCGCGCTGCCGGACCGCGTGGTGTGCGACCCCGGGCGGCTGCGGCAGATCCTGCTGAACCTCCTCAACAACGCCGTGAAGTTCACGCCGCAGGGCCGGGTGAGCGTCGATCTGGTCCGCGAGCAGTCCGGCCCGCACGGCGACACGATCCGGTTCAGCGTCACCGATACCGGGATCGGGATCGCGCCGGACCGCCAGGAGCGGCTGTTCCAGCGCTTCTCGCAGGCCGACAGCTCGATCCGCCGCGCCTATGGCGGCACCGGCCTGGGGCTCGCGATCAGCCGGCGGCTGGTCGAGCTGATGGGCGGCGCGATGGGCCTCGTCTCCGCGGCGGGACGCGGCTCGACCTTCTGGTTCGCCCTGACCCTGCCGCGGGCGCCGGCCGCCGCGGCCGCCGTCCGGTCGGCACCGGCGCGGCCCGGCCGCACCGGGCGCATCCTCCTGGTGGAGGACGTGGAGATCAACCGCGAGCTGGCCTGCACCGTGCTCAGGGCCGCCGGGCACGTCGTCGACGTCGCGGCCGACGGCATCGGGGCGGTGCGCGCCGTCGAGGCGGCGCCCTACGACCTCGTCCTGATGGACGTCCAAATGCCGCGCCTCGACGGCATGATGGCGACGCGGCTGATCCGCTGCCTGCCGGGCCCGGCCGCGCGGGTGACCGTCGTGGCGATGAGCGCCAACGTCCTGCCGGATCAGGTGCAGGCGTTCCGGGCGTCCGGGATGGACGACCATTTCGGCAAGCCGTTCGAGCCCCAGGAGCTCTGCGCCGCCGTGGCGCGGTGGCTCGGCGACCCCGTCGGCGACCCCGTCGGCGCGCCCGCTTCTGCGGCCCCGGAGGACGAGCCGACCCTCGACCGCGCCCGCTACGCGGACAACATGGCGCTGATCGCCCCGGACACGCTGGCCCGGCTCCTCGGGCAGTTCCAGACCCGGGCCGCCGAGGCGTTCGCTCCGCCCGATCCCGGACCCGCCGAGACCTCGGCCGGGCGCGCGACGCTGCGCGCCGAGGCGCACGCCCTCGCGGCCGCGAGCGGCCTCCTCGGCTTCATGCCGCTCAGCCGGGCCTGCGCGGCCCTGGAACAGGCCGGCGACGACGTGACCTTCGACGCCCTGCTCGCCCGCGCCCGCGACCTCGCTGCCGCGGCCGTCGCGGAGACCCGGGCGCTGATCTTCGGCGGCACCGCGTCCCTCCGGAGCGCCCCGGGAGCGCGGCCATGACGACGACCCGACCGGGCGCGGGCGCCGAGGGCCGCGTCGCGATCCTGGCCGACGACGACGAGTTCTTCCGCCTCGCCATGGCGTCGCTGCTGTCCCGGCAGCTCGGCTTCGCGCGGGTGATCGAGACGGCGAGCCTGGACGAGGCGCTCGCCGCCCTCTCCGGGACACCCGAGACCGCCCTGGCGCTGTTCGACCTGCAGATGCCCGGCATGGCCGGCGCCGGCTCCGTGGCGGCGGTGCGGGAGTGCTACCCGGCGGTCAAGGCCGCGATCGTCTCGGCCTCCACCGCGCGGGCCGACGTGCTGACGGCGCTGGCCGCCGGCAGCCACGGCTACGTGCCCAAGACCCTCGGGACCGCGGAAGTTCTGCGGGCGGTCTCGGCGATCCTCGACGGCGCGATCTACGTGCCGCCCTTCATGGCGGACCCGCCGCCCAGCGCGGCCGCGCCGCCGGTCGGCGAGGTGTCGCTGACCCGCCGGCAGCGGGAGGTGCTCGAACGCATCGTGGCCGGGCGCTCCAACAAGGAGATCGCCCGGGAACTCGATCTCGGCGAGGGCACCGTGAAGGTGCACGTCGCCGCCCTCCTGCGCACCCTCGGCGTCGCCAACCGGGCGGCCGCGGCAGCCGCCGGTCCGCGGATCCTCGCCGGACTAGGCCGGCCGGCCTAGGCCCGGCCGGCCCGTCCACAGCCTGTGGGCATCGCCGGCCCGCGGACGAATGCCTGCGGGTGCTGCGCGGCCCCGGCGAGATCTTGCAACGTCTACTGGATCGACTGCGGGCAGACCGACATATAGCGGCCTAATCCTTCTTCGCTCTGTATTGTCCGCACCCCGGAAAGGAGTGGTTAGGGATAGAGGCCGGATTCTGTCGGTGTCCTGCAAGTCACGTAGCGTATCGACATGCATCGCAGCCTCATCGGGTGGGCCGCGGCCCTGGCCGCGGCGGGATGCCCCGCGGCCCGGGCCGCCGACTGGTACACCGGGGCCGAGACCCCGGCCGGCCCGGATGCCTGGATCGTCGCCGTCGACACCTCGGCGGCGATCGCCTCGCAGGGCTCGCAATTCGCCAGCGCCACCGTGACGGCGGCTCCCGCGGGCGACCTGCTCACCAGCGGCGTCCGCGTGCGGGTCGACGGGCTGATCGGATCGTACCGCGCCGAGAGCCCCGGCGCCCCCCGCGCCGTCGGCCAGCAGGCCGACCTCGCCGCGATGGCCGGCTACGCCCTCGTCGGCCCGGACAGCGTGCTGAGCGGCTACGTCGGCCTCGCGGTGCGCCGCGACGAGGTCGCGCAATCCGGGCTGACCGAGACGGTCGCCCGCACGGGCGTCGGCCTGAAGACGGCGCTCGACTACTACGCCCGGCCGACCGCCTTCACGATGTTCCACGCGACCGGCACCTACAGCACCGCGTTCAACGCCTATTACGGCCGCGTCCGCTTCGGCGTCGCGGCGCTGGCCGGCGGCTATGTCGGGCCGGAATTCGCCGCCCTCGGGGACGATTACTACCGGCAGTGGCGGGTCGGCGGGCACCTGAGCGGCATGCAGATCGGCGCGGTGCAGCTCGGCCTCTCGGCCGGCTACGTCCACGACCACGTGCGCAAGGGCGGCCTCTACACCGCCCTCGACATGCGGACGGGCTTCTGATGGCCCGCGCGACACCTACCCACGGCCCGGCGCCCGCCCAGGCCGACCCGGCCGCCTCGCCGGCGCGCCCGCGCCTCCTGATGGGCCTGCTCTGGGCGACCTGGGCGCTCTGCGCCGCCCTCGCCGTCGGCTTCCTGACGCAGCCGGTGGGCCTGAGCGCACAGGGCATGCTCTGCGCCGCCGCCGGGGCCGGCATGGTCGCGCTCTGGCTGCTGTTCCCCCGCCGGGGCCTCGCCCGGATGGCCTTCCTGGCACTCGGCACGGCCGTGGTCATCCGCTACGTCTACTGGCGGGTGACCGGCACGCTGCCGACCCTCGACGATCCCGTCAGCTTCGGGCTCGGCGTCGTGCTGGCGCTCGCGGAGCTCTACTGCGTTCTGATCCTCACGGTCAGCCTGATCGTCAACGTCGCGCCGCTGGCCCGCGGCGCCGCGCCGGCGCTGCCCGAGGCGGACCTTCCCACCGTCGACATCTTCATCCCGTCCTACAACGAATCCGCCGAGATCCTGGGCCTCACGCTGGCGGCGGCGCGCAACCTCGACTACCCGGCCGGTCGGGCCACCGTCTGGCTGCTGGACGACGGCGGCACGGACCAGAAATGCGCAGACCCGGATCCCGCCAGGGCCGGGGCGGCGCGGGCCCGCCGCGCCGAGCTGCAGGCGCTCTGCGCGGCGCTGGGCGTCCGCTACCTGACTCGGGCGCGCAACGCGCACGCCAAGGCCGGCAACCTCAACAACGGCCTGACCCAGGGCCGCGCCGACCTCGTGCTGGTGCTCGACGCCGACCACGCGCCGTTCCGGCCGTTCCTGCGGGAGACCGTGGGCCTGTTCGCCCGCGACCCGAAGCTGTTCCTGGTGCAGACCCCGCACGTCTTCATCAACCCGGACCCGATCGAGCGGAACCTGCGGACCTTCACCCGGATGCCGTCCGAGAACGAGATGTTCTACGGGGTCACGCAGGCCGGCCTCGACAAGTGGAACGGCTCGTTCTTCTGCGGCTCGGCGGCGCTGCTGCGGCGGAGCGCCCTCGACGCGGTCGGCGGGTTCTCGGGCGTCACCATCACGGAGGACTGCGAGACCGCCTTCGAGCTGCACGCCCGCGGCTGGACCAGTGCCTACGTCGACAGGCCGCTGATCGCCGGCCTCCAGCCCGAGACCTTCGCCGACTTCATCGGCCAGCGGGCGCGCTGGTGCCAGGGCATGTTCCAGATCATGCTCCTGAAGAATCCGCTGTTCAAGCGCGGCCTGAAGCCGATTCAGAGGCTCTGCTACCTGTCGAGCATGACCTTCTGGTTCTTCCCGCTGCCGCGCCTGATCTTCATGCTCGCGCCGCTGCTGCACATATTCTTCGACGTGAAGATCTTCGTCTCCTCGATCGACGAGGCGCTGGTCTACACCGCGACCTACGTGGTCGCCAACATGATGATGCAGAACTACCTGTACGGGCACGTGCGCTGGCCGTGGGTCTCCGAACTCTACGAGTACGTGCAGGGCGTCTACCTCGCCCGCTCCATCGTCTCGGTGGTGCTGTCGCCCCGCAAGCCGAGCTTCACCGTCACCAACAAGGGCCTCGGGCTCGACCGCGACCACCTGTCGGGGCTGGCGTGGCCGTTCTTCGCGATCTTCGGGGCGCTGGCGGCGGGCTGCGCGACGGCCGCGTGGCGCTACCTCTACGAGCCGGGCGTCACCAGCCTGATGCTCGTCGTCGGGCTCTGGTGCCTGTTCAACCTCGTCATCGCGGGCGCGGCCCTCGGCGTGGTGGCCGAGCGCCGTCAGGCCGAGCGCAGCCACAGCCTGCCGGTGAACCGGCGCGCCGTCGCGTCGGTCGGCGGCGCGGTGTTCGAGGTGGTGGTGGAGCGCGCCTCCGCCGAGGGCTGCCGCCTGCGCCGCTGCGACGGGTCGACCTGGCCGGCCGCCGCCGAGGCCGGGAGCCCGGGCCGGATCGTCCTCGCCGAGGGGTCCGACGCGGTCCTCGCCTTCCACCCGCGCGCCGGCCTGTCGGACGACACCTGGGAGGTCGCGTGGGACGTCGCCTCCGCGGGCGCCGGCGCGCCGCTGTTCCGCGGGCTCGCCGAGCTGATGTACGGCGACGTCTCCGCCCTGCAGGCGTTCCTCTCGGGCCGGCGCCGGCCGAAGGACCTGCTCTCCGGAAGCCTCCGCTTCCTGACCTGGGGCGTCACCGAGCCGGTCCGGGCCGTCACCTACGCGCTCCGGGATCGCGGCGCCGCGCCCGCGACCGCTCCGGGGATCCCCGCGGCGATCGCCCCGGCCCCGGTGGAGATCCGGCAGGCGGCATCGATCCCCCTGCCCGTCGCCGACGTGTTCGTCGAGCAGGCCGCCGCGGCATTCGTCCCGGCGGGACCATCCGCCGTCGCGGTCGCTGCTCCGGTCGCGGCTCCGGCGACAGCCGCGCCGGCGCCGGCCGAGCCCGTGCCCGTGCCCGTGCCGGTCCCGCTCCAGGCGGCCGAACCGGACGTCTCCGTCGCGATCCCGCTCACGGAAGCGGCCTGGCGGCAGGCGGTCGCCAGGCTCGCCGCGGCCGAGGCCCCCGCCGCGGCACCCGGCACGGACGCCGCGGCGCCGCGCCTCGACCCGGCCGCCTGGCTCGCGGGGATCTTCGCCCTCGCCGGCGCAGAGCGCTCCGAGCCGGCCCCCGCCGCCGACATCGTCCGCGGCCCCGATTTCCGCGCGCTCGTCCGCGCGCCCGCCGATCCCGCCGCCATCCGCTCCGCCGCCTGAGGTCCCGATGCGCCACGGCCTTCGCCCGGTCCTCGCGGCCGGCCTCCTGACCTGCGCCGCGGGCGGTCTCCTGACCTGCGCCGCGGGCGCCTCGGCCCAGACCTTCTCGGGGGTCGGGGCGGCCCCGGTCCTGATGCTGCCGTCGCCCGAGCGGGCGGCGGTCGCCGCGACGGTCGCCGCGCCCGCCGCGCCGCCCCCGACCGCCGCCGGCGCGTCGGACCCGGTTGTCGCCGAGCGCGGTCCGACCCTCCGGCGGCTGCCGTCGATCGCCGCACCGATGCGGCTCTGGGGCGAGAACGGCCGCCTGAGCTTCGCGTTCTACGCCACCGAGGCGGAGGCGCGGGCGGGCGGGCGCTTCCAGGTCGGCTACATGGCCGCGGTCTCGATCCTGCCCGACACCGCGCGGCTCACGCTCAGCGTCAACGGCGCCGTCCTGGGCAGCGGCGCGATCGACGGCAGCCGCGGGCTCCGCAGCCTCGCCTTCGACCTGCCCGCGGGGACGCTGGCCCGGGGCTTCAACCGGATCGACATCGCGGTGGTGCAGCGCCACCGCGTCGACTGTGCGGTCCCGGCGACCTACGAGCTGTGGACGCAGATCGACCCCGAGACGACCGGTCTCCTCGCGGTCACGGACGGCCCGCAGGCGCCGGTCGACCTGGCGGCGATCGGTGGCGGCCCCGACGGAGCGGTGCCGATCCGCCTGCTCCAGACCGGCGGGAAGCTCAGCCCGCGCGCCGTGGAACGGGCGCTCGCCGCCCTGCAGGCCGCGGTCCTCCTGGGGGACTTCCGGCAGCCCGCGGCGGAATTCGCGCCGTCCGTCGAGGCCGGCGACGGGCTGGCGCTCGCGGTCGGGCGCGTCGCCGAACTGGCCGCGAGCCTGGATCTGGCGCCGCTCGGCCCCGTGACCGGGCCGCGCCTCGCCCTCCTGCCGCGGAGCGCGGCGCGTCGCCCGGTCCTGGTCGTCACCGGGCCGGAGGAGGCCGACGTGACCGCGGCCCTGGGGCAGCTCGAGGATCTGGCGCGCGCCGACCGGCCGGGGACGCCGCAGGGCCGCCGGGCCCTGGCGGACGCGGGCGGGCGCCCGGTCTCCGGGGGCGAGACCGTGACCTTCGCGGATCTCGGCATCCCGGACGCCCACGTCGCCGCCCGCACCCACCGGATCGCCTTCGACCTCGGCCTGCCGCACGATTTCATGCCGGCCGATTACGACAAGCTGATCCTCGACCTCGACGCCGCCTATCCGGCGGGCCTCGCCCCCGGCGCCCAGATCGTCGTGGCGATCAACGGCGCCAACGCGGCGAGGACGCCCCTGGGCCGGCCGGGCGGCGAGGCGATGACCCGGCGCGCGGTGGTCCTCCCGCTGCGGCTGCTCCGGCCCGGCCAGAACCGGATCGCGATCCGCGCGGAGCTGCCGCGCGGGGACGACCGGGCCTGCCCGGACGAGGCTGCGGTGCCGACCGAGCGGCTGTTCCTGGCCGCCACGAGCCGCCTCACCCTCCCGCCGCTCGCGCGGATCGGCCGCCAGCCCGAGCTCGCCGAGACCGTCGCCGAGGCCTTCCCGTACGCGACGGCCGGCCGGCGCCCGACCCTCGCGGTGCCCTACCCCGATCGGGACACGATGGCGGCGGCCGCGACCCTCGCGGCGCGGCTCGGCCTCGCCGCCGGGCGGGTCCTGCCCTTCGCGTTCGCGGCCGGCCGGGCCGGGATCTCCGGGCCGACCGTGGTGGTCTCCCCCGCCCCGGCCCTCGACGGCACCGTGCTGGCCGCCGCCGGCCTCGATCCCCGGGCCGTGCTCGACGCCTGGGCCGGGCGGGACGCCGTGCCGTCGCGGGAGGGCGGGCCGGCGCTGCGGCGGCGCGTGCTGCGGACCGACGGCCTCGCCGCCTGCAGCGCCATGGTGCGGCCCGCGCCCGACGCCGTGGCCGAGGCCGCGACGCGGCCCGGCGCGCGCCCCGCCGCGCCCCTCCTGGCGGACGCCGCCGCCCTCCTGGCCCAGGGCGTGACCGGCCCCGCCCCGGACGATCTGGTCACCCTGGTGACGGCGCCGACCGCGGCGGGCCTGCGCGAGGCGGTGGCCTGCCTCGTCCATCCGCGGGTCTGGACGCGGCCCGCGGGGCGCCTCGCCGCGCTCTCGTCCGTCGACGGCGGCGTGGCGGTCGAGGCGGCGACCGAGCCCCGCTACGTGGCGACCCTGGCGCCGGCCCCGGGCAACCTTCGCCGCGTCGCGGCGGGCTGGCTCTCGCTCCACGCCGGCCTCTTCGGCCTCGCCGGCCTGCTCCTGGCCGGCGGCCTCGCCGGCTCGACCCACCTGCTCGTGCGCAACCTCGGCCGGAGACCGGAATGAGTGCCCTCCTGAGCGTTCTCCCGCGCGTCCTCGCCGCCCTCTGCGTCCTGGCCGTCCTGGCCGCGCCTCTGGCCGCGCATCCGGCGCGCGCCGCGGCGCCCCCGCCCCTCGCCGGGACCCTCCGGAACGCCGAGGCGTGGCGGGCCTACAAGGGGCGGTTCATCAGCGAGCAGGGCCGCGTGGTCGACACCGCCAACGGCGGCATCAGCCACAGCGAGGGCCAGGGCTACGGGATGCTGCTCGCCGTGGCGGCGGACGACCGCGACACCTTCGAGCGGATCTGGACCTGGACCCGGGCGAACCTGATGGTCCGCGACGACCAGCTGCTCGCGTGGCGGTGGGAGCCGGACAAGCGCCCGGCCGTGGCCGACATGAACGACGCCTCGGACGGCGACCTGCTGGTCGCCTGGGCCCTCACCGAGGCCGCCGAGGCGTGGCACGAGCCCGAGCATCAGGTCGCCGGCCGCCGGATCGCCGTCGAGCTCGGGCGCAAGCTGCTCCTGCCGCGGGCGCCGCAAGGCCCGCTGATCCTGCCGGCGGTGGCGGGTTTCTCGGCCGAGGAGCGCGCGGACGGCCCGGTCGTGAACCTCTCTTACTGGGTCTTCCCGGCCCTCGACCGGGTCGGCCTGCTCGCGCCCGAGTTCGAATGGCGGGCGCTCGCGCGCAGCGGGCGCCGACTGATCGCGGCCGCCCGGTTCGGGTCGCAGCGGCTGCCGGTGGAGTGGATCTCGCTGTCCGGGGCAGCGCCCCGTCCGGCCGACGGATTCCCGGCCGAGTTCGGCTACAACGCGCTGCGCATCCCGCTCTACCTCGCCATGGCGGGCGTCACCGAGCCCGATCTCTACGCGCCGTTCCTCGGCCTGTGGCAGAAGCCCGAGGCGGGGCTCACCCTGGTCGAGACCGGGACCGGCCGGGTCGCCGCGCGGCTGACCGAGACCGGCTACGCCGCCATCCCGGCGCTGGCCGCCTGCGCGAGCCGCGGCACGCCGTTCCCGGCGGCCCTGACGCGCGTCCGTACCGAGAGCGAGAACTACTACCCCGTCACCCTGCAGCTGCTCGCCCTGGCGGCCCTGAACGCGCGGTATCCGGCATGCGCACCGCGCTGATCCTCGCCGCCCTGCTGGCCGCCGCAGCCGCGGCGATCGGACCGGCGGCCGCCGGGTCCGCCGCCGGGTCCGCGGGCAGGCCGGACGAGACCGCCCTGCGCTACTACGCGAGCCAGCACCAGCGCGCGCGGGTGGAGGCCGAGACGGAGCGGCTGCGGCGGCGCCATCCCGGCTGGCAGCCGCCGGCCGATCTCTGGACCGCGCGTGCCGGCGGCGAGGACGAGGACGGCCTCTGGGACCTGCTCGGCGCCGGCCGCGACGCGGATCTCGCCGCCGCGCTCGCCGCCCGCGCCCGGGCCGAGCCGGGCTGGACGCCCTCTCCGGCGCTCCAGGCCGCCCTGTCGGCGCGCGCCCTGCGCCAATCCTGCCTGGCCCTCGCCAGGGCCGGCCGCTGGCCCGACCTCGCGGCCCTCGCCGCGAGCCGCGCCGCGGACATCGCCGCCGCCGACGCCGAGGTGGTCTGGGCCGTCGCCGACGCCTACGGCCGGACCGAGCGGACCGAGAAGGCCTACGACCTGCTCCGCGGCGCGCTCGCCGGAGGTCGGTTCGGCCCCGAGGAGCGGCGGGTCAGCCTGCTGCGGGCGATGCAGATCCTGCCGATGACCGATGTCGACCGGCTGGCCGCCCTCGGCGACGACGGCGACCGCGACGCGATCCGCGTCGATCTGATCCGCGGCCGCATCGGCGCCGTGCTCCACGACGAGGCCGGCCAAGCTGTGTCGGCCCCCGACCTCGCGGCGTTCGCATCCTACGCGGAGGCCGCGTCCGACCCCGATCAGGCGGCGCTCGTCGCGTGGCTGGCGTTCAAGCGGCGCGACCTGCCGACGGCCCTCGCGTGGTTCAAGCGCGCCGTCGCACGGGGCGGCGACGCCATGGTGGCGCACGGCCTCGCCCACACCCTCCGCCTCCTCGGCCGGCGGCGGGACGCGGAGGACGTCGCCTACGCGTGGCGGGGGCCGCTCGTGAACAACAGCCTCCTCTTCATCGACCTGCTGGAGACGGATCTGACGCGAGCGGACCCGCCCGCGATCGAGCCGGAGCGGCTCAGGCGCTACGCCGAGGTCACTTTGGCGACCGCCTCGGGCGAGGGCGCGCAGGCCCTCGGCTGGTACGCCTACAACCGCTGCCAGTTCGACACGGCCCTGGGCTGGTTCCGGCGCGCCGTGGCTTGGTATCCCAAGGAGGCGACGGTCTACGGCTACGCCCTGTCGCTGCGCCGGATGCGCCAGGAGCGCACCTTCCTGGAGGTCGTGAACCGCTACGACGGGCTGTTCCCGCGGGTGGTCGACCTGCTGTTCCAGACCGCCGCGGCCCGGGCGATGCCCTGCGAGGCGCCGCAGGCCCGGACCGCCAGGGCCGAGCCCGCGGCGCGCCCCGCCTATCTCGAACTCGCCGCCGCGACCGGAACAGCCGCGCGCGGGCGCGTACCGTCGCCCGACGCGCTCGCGGCCGACCGGGCGCCGCCGGCGCCGGCGATCCGGCGGAGCGACTTCCCGGTGGCGGTGCTCATGGAAAACGACCTGCGCGCCGCGCCGACCGGCAGCCCGGTCGCCGAGGCACGCGGGTCGGCGCGGCCGCGCGGACACGCGCCCACGGTCGCCCGCCGCGTGCCGGGTGTCGGGCCGATGCCCTACGAGCGCTACGGCTTCGCGCTCCTGCCGGCCTGGAACGGCGGCGAGCAGGCGAGCCAGCCGAGCGCCGCCGAGAGCCCGGCCCCGCGAGGGACCCTCTGGGCCGACGAGCAGGCCGCGCGGGCCGGCGCGGAGCCGGGCGGCCCCGCGGCCCGGGAGGCGCCGGCGACCACGGGCGCGCTCGGCACGCGGCAAGCGATGCGTAACCAGACCGTGCGAGAGACGACGCCGTGACGTTCCCTGTCCGCCCCTTGCGCGTCCTGGCGCTGACCGCCCTGCTCCTCGGCGCCTGCACGGCCCGGGACGAGGCGCGCTCCGTCGCCGCCTCCCCGCGCTACGCCAGCCTGGACGCGATCGCGGACGGGCGGCCGCCGGCCTCGGCCGATCCCGGCCGGCCCGCCACGCCGATGGTCGTCCTGCCGGACTGGGCCGGCCGGCCGGTGCGGCTGCGGGAGCGCGACGGCGCCGACGCCTTCGAGCAAACCGTGTCGCTGAGCCCCGCGCCCCGCGGCGCGGGGGGCGAGAACGGAGTTCTGCTGCGCCTGCCGCGCGGCGGCGCGAGCGGGGACGCGGGCACCGCCGGCGGCCGGCCGACCGAGGCCGGCATCCGCGCCGAGCTCGCCGCGGCCTTCCCCGGGACGGCGATGCGGGTCGTGACCCGGCCGGCCGCCAACGCGTACGGACCCTACGGCCTCGCGGTCGGGCGGACGGCGGGGGGCGCTCGCTGCCTCTACGCTTGGCAGTGGATCGCCGCGGCCCCCGATCTCGACCCGGCCTCAGGGCGGCCCGGCCCGGCCTCCGTCCGGGTCCGGCTCTGCCGCGACGAAATCACCCTCGAGGCGATGGCCGCGTCGATCAATCAGATCAAGCTCGTGCCGCGCCGCGCGGGAACGCCCGTCTCGGGCCCGTCCGCGGCGCGGCGCGCCCCCGCGGCGGCGCGACCCCATACCGCCGCCCGGATGCCGGCCACCGCGCGGGATCCCGATCCGGTCGCGCGGTCCCCGATCGCCGCGACCGGCCTGCCGCCGGGCCGGCGCTACCTCGGCGTCCCCGAGGTGCCGGACGGCGGGCGCGAGCTCAGGGATGCGGGCCCGGCCGCGCTGCGGCAGGCCTCGATCGGCGCACCGCCCACCATCCAGGCCGAGGCGGGCGGCGCCGACCTGCCGCCCGAGGCGCTCCGCGGCCCGGTCGCCCGGACCGGGGCCCGCCCGTGAGGATTGCATGACCGACCGTATCCTGCTGGTCGAGGACGATCCCGGCTCGCGCGACCTGATCGGCGCCCTGCTAGCGGCGCGCGGCGACGCGTGCGACTGCGCCGCCGACGGGTTCCTGGGCCTGCGGCTCCTGAGCGAGCGCCGCCACGCGGTCGTGCTGATCGACTACCACCTGCCCGAGATGGACGGGTACGCCCTCGCGCGGCTGATGCGCGAGATCGTCGGCGCGCAGGGGCGCGTCCGCCTCGTCGGGATCACGGCCGACCGGCACGGCCTCGCGTCCCGCCGGGGCGCCGACGCGCTGTTCGACGCGATCCTGGTGAAGCCGATCGAGCCCGACCTGCTGTACGCGACGCTCGACCGCCTGCGCGCGCCCGACGCGGCGCCGGATGGCCCCGCGGGGGTCGTGCCGAACCTGCCGCCGATGTCCGCCGCCGACGCGGCGCCGGCCGAGGCCCTATGGCGGCGGCGGGGCCTCTCGGGGCGCCCGCGGGCCGCCCTGTACCCGGATCTCGGCGCCGCGGCGGCCGCCGCGGTGGGACACGCCTTCCGCCTCGCCCCCGTGGAGGAGGCCGATCTCATCCTGATCGGCGCGGCGGAGGGTCTCGCGCAGGTCCGGGCGCTGCCGCCGGGCAGCCCGGGCCACCTGCTCCCCACCGTCGACCTGACCGGGCGTCTCGGCCACTCCTGCGACGCGACCTTCCGGGTGGACGATCCGGCCGCCTGGACGGCGCTGGCGCAGACCTGCCGCGCCTTCGCCGAGCGCCGCGCGGGACTCGCCGCCGCGGTTCGGGATTCGGACGATCCGGCCTGCCGGCTTCTCAGCTGGCTCCATGTCGGCGGCCACAGCCTGCCCCTGTCGGCCGCCGAGGCGCCGGCCCCGATCCTGGCGGCCGGCCTCGTCCGCAGCGCCGCCATGGCGGCGATCCTGGCCCTGACGGAGCGGGATCTGGCGGCCTGCGTGCCGACCGACGGCGGGCTGGCGGTCAGCCTCACGCCGGCCGGGCTGTCCGCCGCGACGGCCGGCCTCGCCGCGGCGCCGGCCGTCGCGGCGGACGATCCGGAACCCGTCCGCGACGCGGCGCGGGTCCAGCGCCTCCGCGACGCGATCGGCGCGGCCGAGGTCGCGCGCCTGACCGGCGACCTGCGGTCGCGCATCGAGGCGGCGTTCCCGCCCGGAACCCTGCGCCCGACGATCGCCCAGGAGGCGCACGCCCTGATCGCCATGGCCGGGAGCCTCGGCTACACGCGGCTCGCGGCGGCGTGCCGGACCCTCGAGGCCGCCGTGACCGGCGGCTCGGACGAGACGGATGCCCTCGGGCGGGTCCGGGACGCCATCCGCGAGGTCCTCGCGGAGCGCCCGGCGGCCTGATCGCCGGATCCCGGGACGGCCCGCGATCCGGGCCGGCACCCGTGACTGGACTATCGGACCGCGAAGCCTGGAATTTCCGGACCGGTCGCGCCGTCGCCCCCTCCGACCGGCATCGCGGTGCCCTGAGGCCGGCGTGCCCGACCGCGACGGGACGGATTATTTCTTGTCCCTCCGTCTCAGCCGGGGTGCCGCCGCGCCGATCATGGGCGGCCGCCACGACCGCGATCCGCCGGATGTGCTGACCGGATCGACACGCCGACAACATTGATCAGTTGTTCGAGGTCGCTTTATTGCATTTCTGGACATTTACAATTCCAGTTCGGTCGATTGCCCGGAAGCGTTGACGGGGCTCCGACGGATCTGTCTATCCTGTCGACGGACACATCGTGGCCGACCATTATTGGCTGACGCACATGCGCTGCGTGGGACGCACGGTTTCAGCGGGACGCTCCGCGCCGCGCGACGCCCCGCCGTCGATCCTGCACGCGCGGATCGACGGCGGTCGCGCGCGCCGCTCGGCCGACACGGCTCGGCCGGACCGCGCGGCGACGTCGCCCCATCCGAAGGCAATGTCGGTCAGTCGATCCGGAGTTGTTAAGCACACTCACGAAGTCTAGTGCGGTTCGACACAACAAAATTGATCGCCCCTCGATAAATAAATCTCGGCGGTCCAGAGTCTCTACCAACCGATCAGTTCTGCGACGACAGAGGTTCCAATGTCTGACAATCACGAAAAATTCATGGCCCGGGCGATCGCCCTGTCGGAGAAGACGTCGCTGGTCGACAGCGCCGGCGGCGTGTTCGGCTGCGTGATCGTCCAGGACGGCGAGATCATCGCCGAGGGCGCCAACCGGGTCGTCGCCGAGAACGACCCGACCTGGCACGGCGAGATCGAGGCCATCCGCAAGGCCTGCAAGGCGCAGGGCAGCTTCAAGCTCCGCAACGCGACGCTCTACACCAGCGCCGAACCCTGCCCGATGTGCATGGCGGCCGCCTACTGGGCCGGTGTGAAGAACGTCTACTACGCGGCGCAGGTCGAGGACGCGCTGGAATACGGCGGCTTCGACGACAGCATGATCTACGCCGAGCTGAAGAAGGATGTCGGCGAGCGCTCGATCCCGACCCAGCAGATCATGCGCGAGGAGGCCGTCGAGGTCTGGAAGAAGTACGCCCAGAAGGCGGACCGCGTCCCCTACTGAGGATCGGATCGAACGATCGGCCGTCCCGTTCCGCCCGCTCTGGCCGCTTCGCCCGAGCGGGCCCTCTCGCCCGCGCAGTGCCGTGTCATGAACGCTGAGACTCTGAGAACGGCCTGCAAGGGCCCGGTCATCGCCGCGGGCGACCCGCAGTTCCGGGACGCCCTTCACGGGAACCTGTGGAACAGGCTGATCCCCGACCGGGCGCCGCAGGTGATCGTCAAGGCGGCCGACGAGGACGACATCGTCGCCACGGTGAAGTTCGCCCGCGCGCACGGCCTCAAGGTCGTCGTCCGCGGCGGCGGCCACAACTGGTGCCAGCCGACCCTGCGCAACGGCGGGATCCTGATCGACCTCGGGAGCCTCGACAGGATCCTGGCGATCGACGTCGCGCAGCGCCGGGCCGTCATCCAACCCATTCTGAGCAACCGCGACCTCCAGAAGGCGCTCAACGCCCACGGCCTCGCCTTCCCGACCGGCCACTGCCCTCAAGTCAAGGCGAGCGGCTACTTCCTCGGCGGCGGCATGGCCTGGAACCCCACGGTCTGGGGCTACGGGACCGAGAGCCTCGAGGCGATCGAGCTCGTCACCGCCCAGGGCGACCTGATCCGGGCCAGCGAGACCGAGAACCCGGACTTCTTCTGGGCCGCGCGGGGCGCCGGCTCAGGCTTCTTCGGGATCGTCACGAAGTATTTCCTCAAACTCCACGCGCTGCCGCGAGCCATTCATGGGAGCGAGTACTTCTATCGCCTCGAGGACGCGCCGGCCATCGGCACGTGGCTCGGCAAGATAGCGCCCGCGATCGCGCCGAGCGTCGAGCTGACCCAGTTCCTCGTGAAGGCGCCGCCCGCCCTGGCCGAGGCGGCGGCGGCCCAGAACGGCTGGGTCTGCTTGATCACGGCCACAGCCTTCGAGGACACACCGGAGGCGGCGCGGCGCGCGCTGGCGCCGCTGGATGACGCCCCGGCCGAGCCCCTGTCGAGCGCGCGGGTGACGCCCCTCGACTTCGAGCGGCTCTTCGACGCGTCCGGCGCGCTCTTCCCGGAGGGCCTGCGATCCCGGGTCGAGGCCACCTACTCCAATCACAGCCCCGGCGACCTGATGGCGGCGATCCTGCCCCTGTGGCGGAGCGCGCCTTCGGAGACCTCGGTGTTCCTGGCGACGATCTTCTGCGGACCCGACGTCCCGGGGCCGCAGCGGAACATGGCCCGCTCCATCGGCGGGAAAGTCTATGGCGGCCCCTGGACCATGTGGCACGAGGCGGCGGGCGATCAGGCCAACGCCGCGTGGCATCAGTCGGTGATCGCCGCGCTGAAGCCGTTCAATGTCGGCTACTACATCGGCGAGAGCAACACGGTCGAGCAGCCCGAGATCGTCGCCCAGGCGTTCACGCCCGAGAAGTGGCAGAGACTGTGCGCGCTGCGCGACAGGCACGATCCGGATCGCGTGTTCTTCGACCACTTCGACGGTCTTCGCTGAGTCGCGGCGCGGTCACGTCGGCGTGTCGATCGCGTCCCAGGGCGCGTCGCGGTCGTTCTGGAAGCCGGTCAGCCAGTTGAGCGCGACGTGGCGCTCCGCCACGACGTCGCCGTTGAGCCCCGCGAGGGCTGTCCCCTTCTGCCGCGCCTGCCGGACGACCCAGTGCTGCCGCCACGCGCGGTCCAGCGCCTCCAGGATCTCGCCGGACGGACGCAGGCGCGCGGACTCGGTCGCGCTGGCGTCCCGGGCGAGGGGCGCGACCGCCCGCCAGAGCGCGTCCACGTCGGCCGTGGCGTCGCTGTCGGCGATCCGGGCCGCGCTCACGCCGAGCGCCCACAGCAAGGTGTTGGCGGCCTCGTAGCGCCAGGACGCCGCGGCGGCGTCCTTCGGGTCCGCCGCCTCGATCTGGGCCCGCTCGGCCGGCGACAGGGAAGCGAAGCCGGTGGGATTCAGCGCCTTCTGTCCCGGCGCGAGCAGCGTCGTGCCGGCGCCGGAGGCCTGCCCCCAGGCGGCGATGTAGAGCAGGGCCAGAGCCCGCCGGAGCACCTCCGCCGGCGGTTGCAGCGCGAGTTCCGCCTCGCCCAGCGCCGGGGGCATGCCGGCCGGCGGTCTCGGGTCCAGATCCTCCAGGCGCTCCAGGGTCCGCACGCGGCGCGCGACGGCGTCGGGTGGATAGGGCAGACACGCCGCGGGATCCGTCTCGCCCGCGGCCGACAGGAGGAGCGCCATGTCGGGCGCGCGCACCGAGCCGTCCGGCAGGAAGAGGACGGCGTTCGCCGCGAGCGCCCAGGTCTCCACGCGGGGCAGGTCGGACGCGGCGACCGCGAAGCTGACGTGGTTGCGGACGCGCTGCAGGTGGCGCCACAGGTGGTAGCGGGCGGCGGTCATCTGCCCGTCGCCACGTCCCATGACGTAGCCGATGAACCCGTCGAGATGCGCCTGCAATGCGGGGTCGGACAGGTCCCGCCGGCCGTTCGGCGCATGGTCGAAGGCGAGCGCGGGCAGGTCGCGCACGGTCGCGTAGGCGTTGACGAGGAGCGGCTCGTCCGCCTCCGGCGCCGGTGCCGCGTCGGCGCGTCCGAACAGCCGCTTCAGCAGGTTCATGGTCTCTCCCTTCGAGTCTTCCCGCGCAGCGGCGCCGTCGAGGCTGGCATCCGCACCGGGCTCACCGTGTCCGGTCGCGCCCGCCGCAGAGTCGCAAGCGAGGCGCAGGAGCGGACGCGCGCACAGTGCGGCGGGCGTTCCGGCCGGACAAGGCGCTGACCCGGCGCCGCGCCCGGCACCGGGTCAGCGCCGGAGTCATAGTCGCAGCATTCGGTTGACCTGGCCATCCGACCGGTTAGAAAACCGGCCGTCGAATCGGATATCGATCTGGTTGCGCCCAATCTTTGTCCTCCGGAAGCTGTGGCTCGATCGCACCTATAGCTTCCTCGGTCGAGACTGTTCGTTGCGCCGGCTCGATACCGGGACGCCGATCCATCCGCCACCTTGCCGCGCCCGCGTCTCGCCATCCGGGAGTCGACCATCGCCGAAGCAGCGCCCCCGCGCGAACGCTCGCGTCCGCGCGCCCTCGCCGGCCTCCTGGCAGCGACCGTGCTGCTGCCGCTCGCGATCCTGCTGATCGGGCTCTGGCAGTCGCAGCGCGGCGTCGACGATCGGCGGGCCTTCGCGGCCGAACGCGACCGCCTCGGCGCGGTCGTGGCGGATCTGGAGGCGCGGTCTCCGCGGGACGGGCGCCCCGATTTCAGCCTGCAGTTCCGGCACGACGGCCGCCTCTACGGCGGCCCCTACGCCGTGGTGAAGGCCCGCGAGATCCGCGACCATTCGGGGACCCTCGCCGCCGTGATGGACTGGCGAAGCCGATTGCCGGCGGTCGCGGTCGCGGGGGGCGGCATCGCGGCGGCGCTGTCCGTGCTCGTGCTGCTCGTCGGCGGCCTGCTCGGGCGCCTGGGGCGCGGCTCGCGCGACGCCCTGGTCCGCGGCTTCTCGCTGGTGCGGCGGCTGCTCCCGGCCGCGCTCGCCGTCCAGATCGTGGCGGCGACCGCCGGCCTCGTCGCGGTGGTCCTCTTCGAGGCCGGGATGCTCGTCGACGGCGGCCTCGGCGGCGGCGGCGTGAAGCTCCTGGCGATCGCGGCCGGCGCGGTCGGCGGCACGATCCTCGCCGCGTGCGGCGCCCTGATCGGCCTGCGCCGGGCCCTGGTCGCCTTCGCGCCGGACCCGCTGCCGATCCTCGGGCGTCGGATCGCGCCGGCCGACGCGCCGGGCCTCTGGCGCCTCGTCGAGGCGCTCGCCGACCGGATGGGCGCGCTCAAGCCCGAGGCCCTCGTCGTTGGCCTCACCGAGGGCTTCTTCGTCAGCGCCGGCCCGGCCGTGCTCGAGCCCGGCGGCGCGCGGCTCGACGGCCGGATCCTCTACGTGCCCCTGCCCTATCTGGCCCTGCTGCGCGTCGACGAGACGGCGGCGATCCTCGGGCACGAACTCGCCCACTACGCCGGCGGCGACACCGCCTACAGCCAGCGCTTCCTACCGATCTACGCCGGCGTCGGCCGCTCCCTCGACGCGATGGCCGAGCGCGAGCGCGGCGCGCTCGGCGTGCTCGGGCCGTCGATCCGCCTCGGCCTGTTCGTGATGGAGCGGTTCCACCTCGCCGTGCGCCACTGGAGCCGGGTGCGCGAGTTCGCGGCCGACGCGGCCGGCGCCGCCGTGACCTCGACCGACGCCTCGGCCCGGGCGCTCCTGCGCTACGGCGCCCTGCGCCCGCGCGTCGTCGAGACCCTGGACGCGGCGGCCGACGCGCCGGAAGCGGCGCCGGCCGACCTCGTGGCGGCGGCGCTCGACGGCGCGATCGCGCGCGGCCTCGACGACCCGGCGACGCGCCTGGAGGACGAACAGGCCCACCCGACCGACACCCATCCGCCGGCCCGCGACCGCGTCGCGGCCCTCGGGCTGGCGATCGACGCGGACCTGCTGGCCGCGGCCGGAACCGCGCCGCCGGCCCGAGGTCGCGACCCGCTCGCCGCCTATTTCGCAGACCCGGACGGCCTGTGCAGGGCCGCGACGCGGGATTTTCTCGGCGCGGTCCGCGCGCAGGAGGCGGCCGCCCGCGCGCATCTTGAGGCGACCGCCGCGGACGTCGGAACCGAGGAACGGGTGCTGCGCGCCAGCCACCGCGCCCGCGGCCTCACGCTGGCCGCCAGCGCCGGCCTCTTCGCCGCCGCGGCACTCGCGCTCGCCCTGTTCCGGATCCCGGGCCTGTCGCCGTACGAGGCCCGCATCGTGTCGGCCGTGGCCCTGACTCTCGCGGCGGGCTTCGGCGGGGCCGGCGCCTTCGTCCTGTCGCGGGGCGAGCCGATCACCCTGATCCTGAGCCCCGCTGGGCTGACGACGCCCGGTCTCGACAGGGTCATCCCGTGGGACGTTGTGGCCGATCTCGACATGTCGCTGAGCCGCGGCGGCATCGTGACCCGCCTGCTGCTGCCGCCGGGCGCGGACTGGCCGGAGCGGACCCCGGGACGGCACCCCGTGAAGCTCGACCCGAAGCGCCGCATCGTGACCCTCACGGTCGGCCTGCCGCGCGGGATGAAGCCGCGGCATTTCGCCGACCTGATCGCCCGCTACCAGGCCGCGCACCGCGCCCGCCGCGCCCTGGCCGAGCGCGCCGCGCGCGCGACCGCCACGGCCGGCAGCCACCCTCCCGACGCCGAGCCTGTCTGAGGATCACATGGGATCGCCCACGAAGCCCGAGAGCGCCGAAACCCTGCGCCTGCCGCAGGACCGCGCGAGCTGGCGCGTCATCCTCGGCGTGGTGTTCGGCTTCGTGCTGTTCGGCGGCATCCTCGCGGCCAGCGCCGTCTACACGGCGCCCGTGCTGATCTCGGACTGGCAGATCCGCGAGGCCGCCCGGCCCGTCCCGGACGCCCGCGTGAGCGACGGCCAGTGCAGCAGCAAGCTCGTCTTCCACATCTGCGACGCGACGCTCTCGCTGCGGACGCCCCAGGGCAGCGTGACCCGCCGGGTCAACTACGTGTTCACCGGCCTGCACGCGGGCGACTACACGATCGACGTGATGGCCGACCCGGCGCATCCCGAAACCGTCACCACCGATCTCGGCCTGGACCGGCTGTGGAACCGGGCAATCACTCTCCTCGCGATCGATGGGGCGATCCTGGCCGGCCTGCTCGGCGCGCTGATCTCGATCCTCCGCAACGGGCGCGCGGCGTTCCGGACCGCAGCCTGACCGTCCGCGCGGCGGGAGGCGCCGGCGGCCGAAAGATCGTACAGGCACTCCGCGCGCGCACTAGAGCGGCCTAATATCTCAGAACGCTCTTATACTTTATGAAAATCCCGACTTTTTCTATCGATCTTAGGTATGCGGCGGCGGTCGCAGAAATCGCGAAGCCAGTTCGCCGGTTGACCCCCGCTTTCGGTAGTATGCGCGGGTTGATAACAATTTTTGTTGCAACAACTTGCGCGCGACATATGCTACCGATCTAGAACAGGCGCCCGAATCGGGTCTGTCTTGCGTATCGAACCTGTATTGTCGCAAGGCACGGCTGCCGCGCGGGGTCGCCAGACCACGGAACGACCGGGTCGTCCGGTCGACGCGACGCGCGGGTGTGCCGATCATGATGTTGACTGTTCCCGCCCTGCTGTTGGAATTGACGCTGACGACGCCGGTCTCGGACAAGATGCCGGTCTTCGACGTTCGCGGCAGCTGCCGGGCGGCGACGAAGGAGATGACCCTCGATGCCGGTCGGCAGAAACTCTGCCTCCAGGACGAAGGGTCGGCCCGCGCCGAGGTGGCGAAGAAGTGGTCCAGCTTTCCGGCGGTCGATCGGACGCGCTGCGCGGCGGAAGCGCAGCTCGACGGCCTGCCCAGCTACGTCGACCTGCTGGAATGCCTGACCCTCGCCCGGGAGGCCAAGGCCGAGGACGATCAGTAGCCGCGGCAGGACCGAGGCCGAAGACCGTCCCGTAACGCTCTCAGGTTGAGGGTCGACCGTGCCGACCGTTCCGCAGCTTCCCGGATCCCTCCGTCTCCTCGCCCTGGCGGCCGTCGCGGGCCTCACCGCCGGTTGCCACGAGTCGAACCAGTACGTCCCGCCGCCGCCGCCCAGCGTCTCGGTCGCGCAGCCGGCCGTGCGCACGGTGACGCGCTACTTCGAGCTCACCGGCAACACCAAGGCCTTCGCGGCCGTCGAGCTCGAGGCGCGGGTCCAGGGCTTCCTGGAGGCGATCACCTACAAGGACGGCGCCGTGGTGAAGAGGGGCACGCCGCTCTTCTCCATCCAGCGCAACACCTACGAGGCGCAGCTCAAGCAGGCGCAGGGCGCCCTGGCGGCGCAGCAGGCCGCCCTGGCGAACGCCCAGTCCGAATATCAGCGCCAGTCCACGCTGGGCCGGCAGGAATTCGCCTCGCAGGCGCGCGTCGAGGACGCGAAGACCAAGCAGGACCAAGCCAGCGCCGCCGTCATGGAGGCGCAGGCCAACCTCGACATCGCCACCATCAATCTCGGCTACACGCAGGTCTCCGCACCGTTCGACGGCGTGGTCACCAACCACCTCGCGGATGTCGGGGCGCTGGTCGGCATCAGCGGACCGACCAAGCTGGCGCAGCTCGTGCGCATCGATCCACTCTACGTCTACTTCAACATCAGCGAGCAGCAGGTGCTGCTGGTCAAGGAGCACCTGCTCGCCACCCATCGGACGCTGGGCGACCTGTCCAGGATCCCGGTGGAGATCGGCCTGCAGACCGAGACCGGCTATCCGCATACCGGCAAGCTCGACTACCTCGCGCCGCAGGTCGACCCGTCCACCGGCACGCTGATGGCCCGGGCGCTCATCGAGAACGGCGACCACGCACTCCTCCCGGGCCTGTTCGTGCGCGTCCGGATCCCGGTCGGGCGCCAGGACAAGGCCCTGCTGGTGCGCGACGACGCCATCGGGACGAACCAGCAGGGCAGCTACGTGCTCACGGTCGGGGCCGACGACGTCGTTTCCCAGCGGGTGGTGACGCTCGGGCCCCGGGACGGGCGCTACCGTGTGATCGAGACGGGTCTCGAGGCCGGCGACTGGGTCGTCACGGACGGCATCCAGCGGGCGATCCCCGGGGCGAAGGTCGCGCCCCAGAAGGTGGCGGTGGCCGAGGCCTCGCCCGACCCGGCGCCACTCCCGCGGTGAGCCGTCGTCCGACGCTCGCGGCGCTGCCGACGAGGCCGACTCGCCCGACGATCGGACAGTGATCTCCGCCACCCCGCGTCCCGCCCTCGCGGCGGGCCGCCCCTGAGACGCCGGCACCGAGGGCCTACGGCATGATCTCGCGCTTCTTCATCGAGCGGCCGGTCCTGGCCAACGTGCTGGCCCTGGTCATGGTACTGATCGGCGCGGTGTCGCTGCTCAACCTGCCGGTATCCCAGTATCCCAACGTCGTGCCGCCGACGGTCCAGGTCACCACCCGCTACCCGGGCGCGAGTGCGCGCACGGTGGTCGACACGGTGGCGCTGCCGATCGAGCAGCAGGTCAACGGCGTCGAGGGCATGCTCTACATGCAGTCGACCAGCGCGAGCGACGGCACCTACACGCTCACGGTCACCTTCGCGATCGGGACGGACGGCGACCAGGCCCAGGTGCTGGTGCAGAACCGGGTCGCGATCGCGATGTCGTCGCTGCCGCAGGCGGTCCAGGTTCAGGGCGTCACGACCCAGAAGAAATCCACCGCGGTCCTGCAATTCGTGACGCTGTCGGCCAGCGACGGGAAGTTCGACAGCCTGTTCCTGTCGAATTACGGCGTCATCAACGTGCAGAACGAGCTGGCCCGGCTGCCCGGCGTCGGCAACGTCACGGTGTTCGGCGCGGGCCAGTACGCGATGCGGATCTGGCTGGACCCCGACCTCGTCCAGGCCCGCGGCCTCACCCCCGACGCCATCATCAACATCGTGCAGCAGCAGAGCCAGGAGGTCACCGCGGGCGCGGTGGGGATGCCGCCGGTCCCGGCCGGACAGGACTTCCAGTACACCCTCAACGTCAACGGGCGGCTCAACAACGCCCCGGATTTCGAGAACATCGTGATCAAGGCGGACGCGCAGGACGGCGGCCGCATCACCCGCCTGCGCGACGTCGGCCGGGTCGAGCTCGGCGCGCAGACCTACAGCCAGTCCTTCACGCTGAACGGGCAGCCGGCGGCCGGCATCGGCATCTACCAGCTGCCCGAGGCGAACGCGCTGACGGTGGCGAACGCGGTCCGCACCCGGATGGCCGAGCTCGCCAAGACCTTCCCGTCGGGCCTCGTCTACGCCATCCCGTTCGACACGACGGAGTTCGTGCAGGCCTCGATCCACGAGGTCTACAGGACGCTGTTCGAGGCGGCCGTCCTGGTCCTGATCGTCATCCTGGTCTTCGTCCAGGACTGGCGCGCCATGCTGGTGCCGGCGACGACGGTGCCGGTGACGATCATCGGCGCCTTCGCCGCCATGGCGGCGATGGGCTTCAGCGTGAACCTCTCGACGCTGTTCGCGATCGTGCTGGCCATCGGCATCGTGGTTGACGACGCCATCGTGATCGTTGAGGGGGTCTCCCACCACATCGACGAGGGCCTCTCGCCCCGGGCGGCGGCCGAGAAGGCGATGGAGGAGCTGTTCGGCCCGATCATCGGCATCACCCTGGTGCTCATGTCGGTGTTCGTGCCCGCCGCGTTCCTCCCCGGCCTGACCGGGCAGCTCTACAAGCAGTTCGCCCTGGTGATCGCCGCCACCGCGCTGATCAGCGCGATCAACGCCGCCACCCTGAAGCCGACCCAGTGCGCCCTGTGGCTGCGCAAGCCGGTGCCGCCGGAGAAGCGGAACGTCTTCTACCGCGGCTTCAACCGCGTCTACGGGGTCCTCGAGCGCTGGTACGCCCGGCTGATCGCCACCATGGTCCGGCGCAGCGGCCTCATGGTCGCCGTGGCGCTCCTGCTGATCGGGCTCGCCGGATGGGGGCTGACCCGCCTGCCCACCGCCTTCCTGCCCACCGAGGATCAGGGCTACGTCCTCATCGGCGCGCAGCTGCCGGACGGAGCCTCGAAGGAGCGCACCGACGCGGTGATGCAGCGGATCAGCGCCCAGGCGAAGGCGACGCCGGGCGTCGACAACGTGCTCTCGATCAGCGGGATCTCGGTCCTCGACTCCAACGCCACCCTGCCCAATGCCGGCGTCGCCTACGTGGTTCTCAAGAACTGGGACGTCCGGGCCGAGGAGAAGGGCCAGGATCTGCGCAGCCTCTACGAGCGCTTCAACGCGATGCTGGCGGGCGTCGAGGACGCCGAAACCTTCGTGCTGATCCCGCCGCCGATCCAGGGCATCGGCAACGCCAGCGGCTTCACCATGCAGATCGAGCTGCGCAACGGCGACTTCGACTACCCGCTGCTGGAGAGCCTCGCCCGGACGATCGTCGCCGACGGGAACTCGCAATCGGGCCTCAGGAAGCTCAACACCTCGTTCCGGGCCGGCGTGCCGCAGATCGCGATCGCGGTGGACCGGGTCAAGGCCGAGGCGCTCGGCGTGACGGTCGGGCAGGTCTTCTCGACCCTCTCGAGCTACGTCGGCTCATCCTACGTCACGCAGTTCAACAAGTTCGGCCGGACCTTCCAGGTCTACGTACAGGCCGCGCCCGATTACCGGCTCCGCCCCGAGGACGTCGAGAACCTGAAGGTGCGCGCCGGCAACGGCGTGATGGTGCCCCTCGGCACCGTCGTGGAGATCAAGACGGTGCGGGGCCCGTCCCTGATCAGCCTCTACAACCTCTACCCGACCGCCACGATCGTGGGCGGGGCGGCGCCGGGCTTCAGCTCCGGGCAGGCGCTGGACCTGATGCAGCAGATCGCCGCCAAGGTGCTGCCGCCGGGCACGGGCTACGACTGGACGGCGATGTCGTACCAGGAGAAGGCGGTCGGCGCGCAGATCTACCTCGTGTTCGCCCTCGCCATCCTCCTCGTGTACCTAGTCCTGGCCGGCCAGTACGAGAGCTGGATCCTGCCGCTGGCGGTCCTGCTCGGCGTGCCGCTGGCGCTGCTCGGCACGGTCGGGGCGCTGCTGCTCCTCGGCGTCGCCAACAACCTCTACACGCAGATCGGCCTGATCCTGCTGATCGCGCTGGCGAGCAAGAACGCCATCCTGATCGTCGAGGTCGCCCGCGAGAAGCGGCAGGCCGGCCTCGACATCGCGGCCGCGGCCGTGGAGGCGGCGCGGCTGCGCTTCCGCCCGATCCTGATGACCTCGTTCGCCTTCATCCTCGGTGTCCTGCCCCTCGTCACCGCCTCCGGGGCCGGGGCCGCGGCGCGCAAGTCGATCGGCATCACCGTGTTCAGCGGGATGCTCGCCTCGACCTGCCTGGCGGTGCTGTTCGTGCCGTCCTTCTACGTGATCCTGCAGCGCATCGAGGAGCGCCGCGCGCGCGGGCGGCAGCCCGGCCCGGTCGCCGCGCCGCCTCCGGCCGGGAGAACGCCCGAAACCGGACAGGCGTGAGCCGGACCGCGAGCGCGGCCCCGGAGCGCCTCCTCTGGGCTCATGACCGGACCACCACCGATCCGCCGCCCTTCAGCATGCTCGGCCGTTGACGCCCTGACATCGCACAACCTATTAGATATAGCATAAGCTATATAGATGGGTCAGGGCTATGCCGCACGCTGGCGCTCCACGTCGCCCCTCGTCACCGGGATCAGTCCTGCGCGGCCTCGCCGTGGCGCTGGGCCTCGCCGTGGCGCTGGGGCTGGCCGCGGCACCGGCAGGGGCCCAGACCCTGCCCACCGCCGCCGAGAACCTGACGCCGGGCGACCTCGACAGCGAGCATCTGTTCGGCTTCACCGAGGGCAGCGACCTCGGCGTTCCTGGCGAGGCGGAGCTGGAATGGGAGACGAGCGGGCGCCTCGGCCGGCGCCTCGCCCGCTTCCTCGCCGTGGACAGCTCCCTCGCCCTGAAGGTGCCGCTGACCCACGAATTTCGCCTGGCCCCGGGCGTTACCTTCGACGCCTACGACGTCGGTGCGCCGAGCACGCCGGCGCGGACCACGGGCGGCTTCAACGGCGGCTTCCTCGAGACCCGGCTGCGCCTGCTGGACCGCCGGACGGCCCCGTTCGGCCTGACCCTCAACCTCGTGCCGGGCTACGGGACCGTCGACGGCGGGTCGGGCGTGCCGGCGCGCAGCTTCGGCACCGAGATCGGCCTGCTGGCCGACCGCGAGATCATCGCCGGCAAACTCATCGCCGCCGTCAATGTCGGCTTCGCGCTCTCCACGACGCGGCTGACCGTGATGGAAGCGCCCGTGCGCGGATCGGGGATCGAGGTGTCGGGCGCGCTGGCCTACTGCGTCCGGCCCGGCCTCTTCCTGGGAGGCGAGGCCCGCTATGCCCGGACCTACGACGGTCTGGGGCTCGACCGGTTCGCGGGCGAGGCCGTGTATCTCGGACCGACCGTCTACACGACCCTGTCACCTCAGGCCTGGGCCTCGTTCACATGGAGTTTCCAGGTCGCCGGGCAGGCGACGGGCGAGCCCGGCCCGCTGGATCTGTCGAGCTTCGACCGCCATCAGATGCGGCTGCGCGTCGGGTACAGCTTCTGATCGCGCCCCTGTCCCGCACCGTCGCTTTCACAGCGTCGATGGACGCACACCGACAGAAGGGTCCGCGCAGACTTTCAGGATCTTCGAAGCAGAGACGTGGCGAACACCATAGATTGTCCAATTTTCCGATCTATCTCGTTGTAATTGCTGGAATTTATTTGCGCGCATGGCTCTTCGCGCTCCAATTTGAGATCATAATCTGGCACCTATCTGAGCATAAAAAGGCGCGCCTCTGAACTCAGAGCTCGGACTGATTCCAAAAAAAAGCCCCGACTATCGCCGGGGCTTAAGCTTTAATATTTGGCCAACAACTCAAAGCAGCATTTTTCTCAAATAGAACGTTGCGCCGACCCGATCTCGCCGTATTGCGGGTATTACGCCGCGGCGATCAAGATCTTTTTTAAGCTTGAACGCGTTCGTTTCCCAACGATCGGCGAGTTCACTGAGGGAAACGTAGGTTCGCTCAAAAGCGTCGATCGTCTCTGGCATCACGATCCAGTTTGGATGTCGGTTAACTGGATTGAGACGCATCACCCGAGGGAGATAGTCGCCGGCAACGAGCGCCTGAACCACGCGTTCGCCGACTTTCATGCGAACCCGCAGCTTCTGCATGGTGTAGCCATCATGCTCCGGTCCGCGAACCTGCTCGAGAATCTCATCGGCATTGACTAGAATCGCATGGAAGCCGATTTTGTCTGGCTCCACACCAACCCAGCGGAGCTTCCGCTTTAGGATCATCCCGATGATATCCTGCATCGGGCAATATGTGCGTTTGGCCGCACGAGGAATGTCCATGAATGGCCGTTCAGGCTGGGGGTGGACGACAGCTCCCTCGACGAGCCTCCCCATGAACGCGTCGATATCCGCCTTGGCATACCGGGCCCGAATGACTTTCTCCTGGACCATGTCGCTTTTGAAAGGCTCGATGAAGCCGTTCGTCGTCAGCATGATCACGTAGGAGTACGTCGTGTGGAGATGCTCCGCTATTGCTCGGAGATTGAGGAGCTTGGTCGTGCGCCGCAGAACCGGCGCAGCGATAGCGGCATCGAAGACCACACGCCCGTTCAGGCTCGCACCACGGGGAATGATCCCATCCGCGATTAGAATCTTGAGAAGGCGATCGGGATGCTGCCCCGCCTCCGCAGCAGCGGTCATCAAGGAGTGGGTGCGACGGCGGGCCACCGGGAGCCCGACGATGATGTCTCCGGGACCGAAGGGCGCGGCGCCGAGCGCATGTTCGAACACGATACTCCGCAGTGGCGCGTAGCCTGGATCGACGCCGGGGCGCGTCAGGAGATGATTGAGTATGCCGTACATGGACCCAGGCCCGTCGTTCGACCCTTCGCGAGTATAGTGGTTGCGCAGGAGGTCATCGAGGAAGCGCAACACGGCCGGCTCGCCCCCGTGGGCGATCTGAAAGCCGACGTCGGCCGCTTGCCTCTTTTCGCCCAGTGCCAAGTTCCCGAGCGTGACCGCAGGCCCAAATAACGCCGCGGCCCCCATCGCTTCGCACGCTCGTGCGGCCGCATACCAAGGCATCTGATCGAGCAGTGGCGAGGTCTCCCGCTGCTCTTCAAAACGAGACAGGAGATAGGCTTCCGCGGCCGACGGCATCACCTCAGCCGCCGTCTCAGCGTATTCCTTCATCCGGCTGAGATGCGGCCAGATCGCCCGCGAGAAGTCGTAAGCCTGGCTCACGTGAACGAGTCCACTGATCTCGCGGAGGAGCACGTAGTGACGTGGGCAGGCCTGGATCGGTGTCAGTTGCCAGATCGTACGACCGTAGCTCGTCTCGATTGGGTTCCGCCGCGAATGCCCTTCATCTTCTGCCAGGCATCGTGGGCAGACGAACGTGCGCGTGCCACGAGACATCGTCGTAGGGAAACTCTGTCCGCGATGCGTGATGTGGCCGTTGAAGCGGACAAGACTGCTACGCACGATCTCGCCGGTAGGAATGCCCGTCAACTCGGCGAGATCGTCGAGCGCCATGGCCTGCCCGAACACGATCGGAGTGAACCGCCGGCCGAGATAGCGAAGGAATGTCCGCACCGAGGTGGTTTTGTGGATCGCCGCCAGCCGAGAACAGAAGCCGGTCACGGCCTCGCCGGGCAAGAGCGGCACGAAGGGATAGAGTCGGGCCATGGCTCATCCCCCCTGCTTTGTCGAACGCGGAGAGGGGCGATCACCCTTGTCATCGGTCCGCTGCGGTCCGTTCAGGACCCGGAACGGATCGGTCGCCTCCCAGTCATGCGCGAGGAACGGATTGTCCTGCGCTTCCACGCCTGTTTTCCGGGCATAGGCCGTGGCGAAATCATCCAAGGATAACGGGTCAGGCGAAGGCGTATCCGTCGAGAGGCGAGGCAGATTGCGCTTGAGCCGGACCCGGATCGCCTCGTGGATTCGCTCGATCGCGCATCCCAGCTGATATCCGCCAGCGTGAATGATGCGCGGTGCAAGGACATCGGTTTGGACCGTCGAGAACCCGAGCTTCGCGAGGCCGGCCAGTTTCTGGACGATCTTCCCGACTTTGCGTTCGTCCGACGCGACAGTCAGTCCCGCCAGCGGCACGAAAGCAAGCCGACGAGCGACCTGCCGCTCCCCTTCCAGAACGTGTCTGAGCTCCGGGATCCCCGACAGAATTAATCCAATCGGCCACTCATCATCGATCATCAAACACTTGAACGTGTTGAGGATCTTCTTGATCTGAATGGAGTTGGCCGGCTGCGTGATGTGATGAGCCTCGTCGATATGGAGGACTTTCGCACCCATCAGCCGTAGCTGATCCCGTACCATGTGCGCCATGCGTTGCTCCTGACGGGGAACGTCCTGTACCGGCATTCCCAGCTTGCGCAGGGTGTCGATCGCAAATCGATCGAGTTTGCAGGCTCCCTCCGGCTTGACCGTCACGAGGGGGCAGCGAGATCCAATGACGCCGTAATGCGGGAAGGCTGGGTGCTCGAGGAAAATTCGGCGCAGCATCGTACTCTTGCCAGCACCGGATGCGCCGATGATGGCGATTCCTGAAGCTTCCTCACTGCCGCACTTCACCCGTGAGTCGGTGTGCTCCAAGAGATGCTCAAGGAGTTCGTCGACATGCTCGGCGACCTCGTCGTGCTTTGGATGACGGAAGTACGCCCCACGCACCCGCTGCATGACCTCGATCCGCTGGCGCTGCTCTTCGGTCGCTACGCTCCGGAAGTGGTCGAGAGGATTGGCGATGTCATCACGCATCGGGCGTCTCCATCGCCCAGTCGCTGTCATCCTCGTCACGGTCATCCCAATCTGCGGGTGACGCGGTGGGAGGCGGCTCGGTTTCAGGACGCTGTCTGCGTGGTGATGCCGAGGGCTGGACCTGCTGGACCTTCGGCCCGGTGATCGGGATACCCTGCGCCAGCCAATCGCCGCCCGGCGGGGCGTTCATCCGCACCCGTTCCTCGGGAACATCGAACCCTCGCAGCGTCTCGGCCTCCGCCCGGTAGATTGCCTCGGCGTCGTAGGTGTGGGGCGCGATGCTGAAGCGGCGCTCAGCCTTGGCGGCGATAGCCCGGATCTGTCGAAGAGCATCAGCGACGATCGGTCGGCTCGCTGCGGCCGCGATGTCGTACCGTCGGCGCTGATCTTGGACCACGCCCAACCACGCCTGGATCGAGGCTCCCTCGAGGCCGGAGGTGGCACAGGGGATCGTCTTCCAGACCCGCCCGATCTGAACCGAGATCCAGCCGAGGTCGTCCGGATCGACCCGGACCGGGAGATCGATCTCGCCCCGATCCTTCAACACGGCCGCGAGTTCGACGGACTGGTAGTGTAGACCGAGGACGCGGACACCCCTCTTGCCGAGCTTGCGGCTGAGGTGGACGCCAAAGATCGCTCGTTGCTGATGAGCGCCTGGGGTTATACGAGAGCATCCGCTCTCGATCATAAGACGCTGCCAGCAAGCCCGAGGCGTCTCGCCATACAAGCCCTCGTGAGGAGAGTTGTGGTAGACGTCGACGTCATACAGCACGAGCGCCCGGGCCAACTCGTCCAGGAACAGGCTGGCGTTCTGGCCGGGATCGTAGTCGCCCTTGTCGCCGATGTTCGCGAACGTTTGCCCGGTGAAAAGCTGCAGGAACTGCGTCCGGGTCGTGCCGAACGAGCGCTCCACGGTGGCGCGCTTGTTCGGCTGACCGACCTGGGGTGCGACGAAGACGATGCCGAGGTCGGCGAGCATCTGACGGAATCGGTCGGACCGGAACGCGGCCCCACCGTCGGTCGCGATCGCGTGTGGGAGGCAGGCATACTCCCACGGCGTCTTGGCCCCCATCGCTGCCGCGAGCGGGGTCTTGTCGACGAGCATCATCCGCAGGAGGACGGCGGCGGCCTTGGTCGTCTCGGTCGGGGTGATGACCTCCGCCAGGATGCATTTTGAGGCGACGTCGATCGCTCGGAGCAGGATCCAGCGCTGCTTCGGTACCGCCTCCCTCTGCTCGCGGGTCATCTTCGCCCAGAGGCCGCTCTCCGCAGCCATGTGGATCAACGACACCTTGCAGCCGTCGATCTCGACGCGCTCGCCGATGCGGGTGACGTCGAATTTCCGGCGCACGCCGCAGTTCTTGCGGATGGCGTACTCGATGCCGTGCCTCGCGGCGTCCCGCTGGAAGCGAGGGATGCGCTTGATCCGAGCCCGGTACGTCGTCGCACCGATTTTTCGCAAAGGCGGCTGTCCGTCCGCCGCGCGCTTGTCGTTCTCCACGGCGAGCGCGTCCACGTAGTCCGCGTAGCACTGCTCGAATGTCGGACGCTTCAGATCGAGGTAGGCGTAGACCGCCTCGATCATCACCGCGCACTCTTCGGCGGTGTATCGGGGTTCGTGGTTGCCGCTGTTGCAGTGGCACTGGCGCACGCCCCACGCTTGGCAGCCCGCCTCCTCGTAGGCGAGGGTCCAACGCTGCAGCGTCTTCGCGCCGGGCAGGGATCGGAACTGGACGGTCTGGCCCGCCCGAACCTTCCGAGGCTTACCGGACTTGGTCAGGCTCGGACGCTTCTGGGTCGCCTTGGCGGAAGCCTTCTTGGCGCAGTCGAGCTGCATTAGCTGCGGCTTGGCGCGCACCATCGCCTCCTCGAAACCAGGCAGGGTTCGATTGACCCTCTGCTTCTCCGGCGGTGGCGGGTTGCGGCGATCCTTCGTCTCCTCCTCATAAAAGGCGCGCACGCAGGCTTCCCGCCAGCGCACGTCCGGCAGTTCCTCGGCCGGGATCTCGTCGTTGCTCTCGATGAGCGTGCGCGCGCGGGCGCGGGACCGCGGCTCGGTGTAGAACAGGGGATCCTGACGGAAGTCCGGGTGCTGCCGAGCCTCCTCGAACTGTTCGAAGCCGACGTGGTCAGTCAGGTCCGTGCCGAACGGCTGCAGGAGGTAACCGGTCTTCGTCAGGCCCTTACAGGTCAGGATCTGGCCGCCGCCGAGGATCAGGCGGTCGGTGGGATCGATCTGATAGCGGGGGGTCATCGTGCATCTCCCTGGTTGGCCGAGCGGACGAGGGCCGTGCCGTCGATGCGGGCGGTGCCCTTCATGACGATCTCGCCGGAGCCGATGAGGCGGACGATCGCCCGGAAGGCCTGGCCGCCGAGGCCGGTGGCGTCGCGCAGGTCGGCGATGCTGACGTGGCCAATGAACTCGGCCAGCGCCGTGAGCACGGCTTCCTCGACCTCGTCCGACGGGTCGCGGCTGCAGTCGTGGATGAGGATGGCGTTCTGGATGGTCGCCCGGGGGAGATCGAACTCCGTCAACGGGACGATCTCATCGGCGATCTCCGGGGAGATCCGATCGGCCAAGTCGGTTAGGAAGTCGATAAATCCGAGCTTCTCGGCTCGATCGCGCGGCTTATAGGCGAGCGCCCGGCGGGTGCCGTCGTCGAAAGTGACAACGAAGTCGAAGAAGTGTCGGCGGACGACACCCTCGGCGTCGCGATAGAGCGCCTCCTGCTGCTCGCGCACCTCGACGATGTCGCGCCGGGCGAGCACGCTGGCGAGCGTGCCGAATTCACCGAGGCTGTCCCAGAAGATCTGGCGCGGCCTTAAACCCGTGGTGACGAGCACGCCCTGCGTGGACGCCTTCGAGCGGAACTTGGTGGGGAATCGGTCGGCCAAGCTTTCGGCCGGCGACTCCCAGTCGTCGGGGGATCGTTCGATCGTCAGGGGCATCGCATCCTCGTGCGTCATTTGGCGCTTGTGGAGCGCCGAAGGGGACGGAGGCAGCCGGGGGCGTTCGCCCTGGTGGGGGCGTCGTTCCTCCGGCAGCCATTGGCTGAGGAAGCTGAGACCGGGTGGAGACTTGCAGGCGTACTCCGCCTATGGCACTCTCCACGTATGGAATCTCCGTGCCGCGGCGTTCGCGCCGTGTCGCAGGATTTTCGACTGATCATCCCGTTTTCTTGCAAGGATCGGGGGATGATCTCTCAGCTTCGAAGGCGCTTAGGTGAAAGCTTAAGCGCCTTCGTCGTTTTTGAGCTTGGCGTTGCTTGCTGTCGTGGTTGGCCTCCTGTTGGGCGACGGTGTGGATAGCGGCGCTTAGAGCTAGGGCAGAGCATGCAGCGCCTCTCAGACGATGACACTCGATGAGCGTGCCGCACGGCACGACCCCGCCCTCCTCATCCCGCCTGGGACTAGATTGTCGTGGCCAACAGATCCCAAAGGATACTGCTGGTGGAGCGCCGCTAGGGTTTCAGGCTGGGCGGCGGCAGTTTCTGGTCAAAAAGCGGCGACTGCTACGTCGCACCCCGTTCGTTATTCAGATCATCGTTTTCCTCCAATTCAGGCGATCGCGCATAGGCATTGGGTCGGCGCGTCCAAGCAGACACGACGGCCCAATAGGCCAAAATTTCGATTGAGATTTCCGAGCCCGTCGCGATGGAGTGCGGCGCAGCCGTCCGGCTACGCAGGTTCCGCAGTCCTAAGCCGCACCGCACGAGGGCAGATGCGACTGCGTTGCGCCGAGGGTTGGCAATCCCCGACTATCGCCCGCGTCCTTGAAGACGGCTCCCACCTGAGAGAGCAACGCGAACGACCGCATGGACTAAAAGACCAGGCAACTCTTCCCAGGACAAGGTGCAAGCGCGTCGATTCGTTACGACCTGCCAGCTTCCTGTGGACAACCAAGGGAACGGTTTTGGGCTTGCGACTCGCCCCAGGGTGCGCCGAGCTCGATCGAGCTTCGCCGCCACACCCTCATCGCCGGGCGTATTCCAGCGCGAATAGAGGTCATGAGCTCGCCCGAACAGATCAAACCCAGGACCGCTTCGACACCTCCTGCGGGATCCCTGACGACGCTTGCGAGATGGCTTAGGGTTTGCGTCTCGGCCTTTTCGAATGCGGTCAATATCCTGATGCGGTCGCCGGCTGCGATGGGATGGTGTCGTGTAGCCCACACCGCACGTGCGGCGCTGAGGGTCGGCTCGACTAGTATCGCAGACCTCGTCACGACCAAGATTTCGAGATCGCTTTCGATCGTCGGTCGAGAAACGGCGTCGTGGACGCCAACTACGAGCACCCGGCGGTCGGCCCGTCCGACTTCGAAGGCGATACAAGCGGGAACCTCCAACCGGGAGCGTTCCATTACATCGATCGCGGGATCCAACGCTGCTTGTATTAATAAATCTCGATGCCAGCGATGCTTATATTGGATTGGATTTCGACAGATGCCCCCGTGAAACCCGGGATAGCATCTACCTTCGCTACGGCTATCGTGAGCCGATCCAAATTCTGACGCAACTTGCAACATGTGTTTCCCGCCGCAATGGAACTCGCGCGAACACGGAAGCCTATTGCTACCTCTGTCGGCACGATCGTCTGCACCGTCATCCGCGTTTTCCAGCTCGGCTCGTCCTGCAAGCCTAGGGGAACTTCCGGCCTTTTTATGTGCTGGCCAGCTACAGAAGGGGCTATATTCGCCCCTTTTTCAACGCCCCCCACGGTCGCCCTCAGCCTTGTAAAGTGGAAAAGTGGCTCGACCTGGAACGCTGGCAGCTCCCAGCCAGGCAAGAAATTTTCGCTAAGTCAGACAGTTACACGCTCCGAGCAAGAAAATCAGTTTATCCACATGGAAGCCGCACGATGGCTCGCGCCGGGCGCGAGCCACGGTCAACCTAGCCGTTCAGTGGCGCCAGCCAGCGAGGCCGGAAGTGGCCGAAAGCGGAATGGCTGCTTCGGAGCAGATGTGCTGGAAAAGCGGACGGCTTCCTACCAACCTAGCGCGGCCGTTCGGGATGAGGTCCCCATCACCCGCAAGCAGCCGTTCGTCCAGCTGCGTTGCCAGCGTGGCCAGCGCGGGACCGACGAGGAACTTATCCTTTATTGAGACGGCAGTACAGCAACGTTCACAGCTGAATTCTAACAGGACCTGCCCGCATTAGTGCATGTTTAGATCGGATTGGCGGTGCACGATGAGCAGATTTGCGCCCTGCAGCACGTCATACCAAAAATCTTTGCGGTTATTTTCTATCTCAGGGCGTTGATAAAAGTTTCACCAAGGGCAGCGTCGAATATCACGGTAAACTCTTCGCCGGGTTGCCTCTGTTCTTCTCGGGAATGGCTCTGAACCTAACTTTAGAGTTACGTCTGTCCGGCTGTGTCGCGCTTTGATCAATGTCGCCCGAGGCGACCGGGGCACCTTCCTCCCTAGCTGTCGCCTGCTGAATGAAACCGACAGATCGGTTGAGACCCGGTCATGAAGGCCCCGTTGACGAGCGCCCCTGACCTGCTAGCATTCAAGAAAATGAACTGACGCTTCGAATATGAAGCGTCAGCGGAGGAAACAGATGCGTACGATCCATGAGCCGGCACGCGAGATCCCCGTCCTGATGGACGTCGACATCGTCGTCGTTGGGGGCGGCACGACGGGCCCGATAGCGGCTGTCGCCGCGGCACGCCGCAACAAGAAGGTTGTCCTGATCGAGCGTTTCGGATCTCTCGGCGGAAACCTCACGCTTGGCCTGAACACGAAGCCGTCGG
Source organism: Methylobacterium sp. C33D (assembly GCF_053345825.1). Lineage (NCBI taxonomy): Bacteria > Pseudomonadati > Pseudomonadota > Alphaproteobacteria > Hyphomicrobiales > Methylobacteriaceae > Methylobacterium > Methylobacterium sp. C33D. The sequence goes on along the minus strand of NZ_JBKFAV010000002.1, from coordinate 200,338 downwards.
GTGCGCTCGTCGGCGGAATCCCTCTGGAACTGTGGACCTTGGCGCGTGCCTCAGGCGCGGCGGGGCTCGACTATTTCGCGGGCACCAAGACGGGAAAGGTGAAGATCGCTTCGCCTTGCGATCCTGAGATCATGAAGATGCTGCTGACCCGCATGTGCGCGGATGCAGGGGTCGAAATTCTGTTTGAGACGGTCGTCTCACGGCCGGTTCTGGATGGGGATGCCGTGACTGGCGTCGTGATCGAGAACAAGGCTGGCCGCAGCTTCATTGGCGCGAAGGTCGTCATCGACTGCTCGGCCGATGGAGACGTCGCGGCCGGCGCTGGCGCCCCGTTCGTGATGGGATCGGGGGAGGACGGCGACGCGATGAAGATGCAGCCAGTCGGCATGTACTTCACTATGTCCGACGTCGATGTGGTCGCCCTCGCACATTGGGCGCGGCAAACGGACGACATTCCCGCGCAGGCGATTCCCGAGAATGACGCGGATCTGGATTACGGCTTGTGGCTGACAGGCTTCAATAACACGATCCGGGCCTACCGGGCTGAAACGGACATCGACCTGCCTCGAGAGAACATCACGCTGAAGACGGCCAACGGGCTCATGTACGTGAATGCGACGCGCGTTCTTGGCGTCAACGTCTTCTCTCCGACCGAGTTCAGCGCCGCCGTTGTGGAGTGCTACCGGCAGATCGTCGAGTATGCCCGGTTCCTGGTCGCGAAGGTCCCAGGCTTCGAGAAGGCGAAGATCGCTCAGATCGCGCCTGTCCTGGGCGTGCGAGAGACACGGCACGTCGTCGGCGACTACACGCTGACTGCGAGTGATGTCCGCGGCGACAAATCCTTCCCGGACAGCATCGCGGCCGATGTCTCCGCTTTTGACGTCCACGACGTGAAAGGTGCCGACGTCGATTTCCAGGGGCTGCGCCCCTACGAGCTACCTTACGGCTGCATGGTGCCGCGCGGCGTCGAGCAGTTGCTAGTCGCCGGTCGCTGCATCTCGGCGGACCATGCTGCCCACGGGCGGAGCCGCAACGTGCCGGCCTGCATGGCCACAGGGCAAGCGGCAGGCATCGCCGCAGCCATCGCGCTTGAAGGGAACACCACGGTGCGCGCCGTGCCTATCGAGCGTGTTCAAACCGCGCTTCGCGACATCGGGATGCCGCTGCACGCTGACGAACTCCGATGACCTCCTTTGATGCGGGCGGCGGGGTCTCAGCCCCGCCAGCCAAGTTGGGCGGACACCCGCGCGGCCGCCGTCAGCACTTCATCGCAAACGGAAGCCAAGTCCTTCAGCACAGTCTCGGAATCGGAGACGTTGATCGACGCAACGATGCTGCCGTCCCGGTCGTGCACGGGCGCAGACAGGCTGACGATGCCGCTGACGAAGCCGGAGATGTTGGCGGCGTAACCTTGTGCGCGCTCGCGCTCGACGGTCGCGAAAAGCTCCGCCACCGTGGTCGGCGTCTGGTCGGAGAAAGCGTGCATCGTGACGCCTTGATAGAGGGCCACGAGTTCGGCCTTGCTCATCCCGAACAGCAGCGCGCGGCCCGAGGCAACGGCGTGGCAGGGGTAGCGCGTTCCGACCGATATGTCGCCACGCAAGCGGTGGTTCGAGGCGGCACTCAGCACGTAGACGATCTCTGTGCCGTCGCGCACGCACATGTGGGCGGAGAAGCCGGTCCGGTCCCGCAGGGCGTAGACCGCCTCCCGACCGCACGACACGACCTCTGTCCCCTGGAGGTAGTCGAAGCCGAGCATCAGCACCTTCGCCCCGAGCTGAAAGGCGTTGGAGTTCGGAAGACGTTGCAGGTAGCCGTCCCGCTCCAGGGTATAGGCCATCCTGAACGCCGTCGCCCGCGACAGCCTCAGTTCGGAGGCGATGTCGGGCACGCTGATGACGCGTCTCTCGCGGTGGAAAAGGGCCAGAATGGCCAGGCCGCGGCGAAGCGCCGTCACGATGTAGCGCGCCTGTTCCGGCTCGTCTTGCGGCATCATAGGGTCGAGAATTTCCCGCTGTTGGCTGCCGGATCCGTCCGGGATTGGCGCCGTCGGATGTCCGCAAATCGCGACGGTTTTGCAAGACGGCAGGCGGCATCTCACGCTGGGCCGGGATGGTTCCGCACACGATCACCTCACCCCGCGCCGGGAGCCCGCGCATGAGCGATCCGCAGGCTGCCCTAGCCGCCCTACTGCCGTCCGGAATCCGGTCGCGGATCGTGCCGGACGTGAATGGTCTCGCGTTCCACGTGCTCGAGGCCGGGTGGGAGCAACCCGGACGTCCGGTCGTGTTCCTCCTGCACGGTTTTCCAGAGCTCGCCTTCTCGTGGCGGCACGTCATGGGGCGGATCGCTCAAGCCGGCTACCACGTCGTCGCGCCGGATCAGCGCGGGTATGGACAAACATCGCCGCAGCCAATCCCCTTCGCGCAAGATCTCGCGCCCTACAGCATCCTGAACCTCGTTCGAGATATGGTCGCGCTCGCCGCCGCGCTCGGAGTGGGCTCGGTCTCTGGTGTTGTCGGTCATGATTACGGGGCGTCGGTCGCGGCAGCCTGCACGCTCGTGCGGCCCGATCTTTTCCGCTCACTTGTGATCATGAGTTCGCCGTTTGCTGGACCGCCATCTTGGCCGCTTTCGCCGCCCCGCACGCATGACCCAATCAATGTCGACCTCGCTGCGCTTGAGCCGCCGCGCAAGCATTACCAGTATTACTTCTCAACACGGCGAGCCAACGAAGACCTGTGGCGATGCCCACAAGGGATACACGCCTTTTTGAGAGCATACTATCACTATAAGAGCGGAGACTGGCCTGGCAATCGGCCGTTCGAGCTTGCCTCGTGGTCGGCGGCCGAGCTTGCACGGATGCCGCATTATTACATCATGCTACTGGCGCAGGATATGCCCGCGGCTGTCGCTCCGGAGATGCCATCCAACGCGGAAATCGATGCCTGTACTTGGCTGACTGAAGCTGAGCTGTCGTTCTACAGTAGCGAGTACACGCGCACTGGGTTCCAGGGCGGCTTGCAGTGGTACCGCACGAGGATGGACGGTAGCTTGGCCCGCGACCTCGCGCTCTTCTCCGGCCGGACCATCGATTGTCCCGCGCTGTTCCTCTCGGGTGATCGCGACTGGGGAGCCTACCAAATACCGGGTGGTCTCCAGCGGATGCGAACCACGGTCTTCTCCGCCATGGGCGAGCCGCACTTCGTCGCGGGTGCCGGACACTGGGTGCAGCAAGAGCGGCCCGAAGCGACTGCGGACGCGGTCGTGACGTTCTTGCGCTGGGCCGGTCGAGCATCGAACTGACGTGCAGGTCGCCACGCGGCGGCACGAAAAACGAGGTCAGCGTCACGCCGAAATGGGTCAGCGGCCCGTTCGGAAAGAGAGCGCGGTAAACCCGGGAGGATCAAGTCTATGGAGGCAGTCAAAGCACATGGGACCGTTCTAACGGTCACCATTGTCATGGTCGTCGCGTATCTCGCGATCACGACCTGGCTGACATACCGCTATCGCGCCAAGACATCGGCGGATTACATGGTCGCCGGTCGCTCGGTCCCGGCTGTAGTCATCGGCGTCCTGATGATGTCGGAGTTCATCGCGCCGAAATCGACCATTGGTGTCGCTCAGGCAGCATTCGAATCCGGCATGGCCGCCTCGTGGGCGGTGGCGAGTGTGGCCCTCGGCTTTCTTTTGTTCGGACTCGGATTTGCGAAGAAGTTATACGCGACCGGGGAATATACAATTTCGGCCGCCATCGCAAAGAGATACGGCCGCTCGACACAGCTGACAGTGTCGCTGATTATGATCTACGCGCTTCTTCTCGTGCTCGTGGCGCAATATGTTAGCGGTGCCGCCGTCCTGGCATCCGCCTTCGGGCTGCCCCTTGGGATCTCATCACTTTTGATCGCCGGCATCAGCACGGCGTACTGCATGATCGGCGGCCAGAAGAGCACGGCATACGTCTCGCTCATGCATACCGTCCTCAAGATCATCGGCGTCGCCATAGTCTGCGGTGCGGCACTGACGATGAGCGGTGGCGTCACGCCAGTGATCGCTGCGCTGCCGCCGAGCTACTTCACCTGGGACGGCTCTATTGGGCTCACGACAATCATCGCATGGACCATCGCGAGCGTTGGAGCGATCTTCTCGACGCAGTTCATTGTCCAGGCGATCTCGTCACTCAAGGGCCCCCAGGATGTACGCGGCGCTTGCGCCATCTCCGCGTTGTTGTGCTTGCCGGTAAGCCTTGCCCTCGGCTTCATCGGGGTCTCTGCCAAATTTCTGTTCCCTGAGATGAAGAGCCTCTACGCGTTTCCTGTGTTCTTGAATCATCTGTCGCCGTTCCTCTCGGGCGTGGTGATGGTGTCGATCATCGCATCGATTCTCGTCGCGGTCGGAACGGTAGTGGTTGCGGCCTCCGCGTTGATTGTACGCGACTTCTACGTTCCGATGTTCAAGCCTACTCCTGAAAGGGAGCTACGGGTATCCCGATTGCTCGCTATCCCGATTGCATTCTTGCCGCTGTTGCTAGTAATTTTTGCACCCCAAGTACTTCATCTATCGTTCTTCACACGGGCCTTGCGGCTGGCAGTTACGGTTGTGGCCGTTTTCGCCTTCTACTTTCCACGCTTTGGCAGCAACCGTGGCGCAACGCTTGGTCTTGTCGGCGCGGCAGTGACCACCACGGGTTGGTACGTGATGGGCGATCCGTTCGGGATTGACGACATCTACATCGCCCTCATCACGCCAGCGGTGATCATTGGCCTGGACCGTCTGTTCCGTCGAGACAAGGTCAGCGTCGCCGCACCGGAGCAGGGTGCAGCGATTCCAGCAGCACACGTCCCGTGAAGGGGGTTAGTCTTCCGGATCGGACAGGAGACAATCAGTCGGCGAATTACGGCTGCAAGTGGCTGACCTATGCGATGACACCGGAGGAGCGGATGTCGGCCGTGCAACCGTCACGCTGACCGAAGGCCTTGGCTTACCTCCGAGCAGCGGTGGGATGTTCCTCGGCGACACAGGTTCCTGCTCGCCTTGGAGGCGCAGAAGGTCAGCTTGTTGCGGCTGGTGCGGATCGCCTGGAGGCGCGCCGAGGCCCAGGCCGAGAGGGTCTCGGTGGTCGGCGAGAAGGTTGTGGCCGCGATGGAGGCCGCCGACACTCTTATAGGGGGTGGCAGCCACAGTGCCGTCATCGCGCGTTACCAGGAACTCGTCGCGGACAACACCCATGGCTTGACGACCTGAGCCGATCCCAGGGACGACGACCGTGAACCCCGCCCTCAGCCCAGCTTGCTGGCGTAGCGGCCATCGTCCCGCGGATCAAGGTAGTGGTTGTAGAAGACCAGCACGCACATCTTATGCTTGGCGTCCTCGGCCATGTCCGCTTCTGGGCTGACTGATAGCGTCCTAATGGCAGGAACGGGCGCTTTGCTGGCGGTCTGGTTTCGAAACCCCTCGACACAAGGGCCGAGGGGCCGAACACTCAGATTTCAGTCCCTTCGGCCAGGGTCAGAGCATCTTCGACGTCAACTCCGAGGTATCTGACCGTACTTTCGATCTTGGTATGGCCGAGCAGAATCTGGACAGCACGCAGGTTGCCGGTCCGCTTGTAGATCAACGAAGCCTTCGTGCGACGCAGGGAATGAGTTCCGTAGTCTTCGCTTCGCAGCCCGATGCCCGTGACCCACTCATCAACCAGGCGCGCATACTGACGAGTGCTGATGTGCGTGACGCCGTCGAGCCTGCTGGGAAAGGCATAGTCGTCGAGCGTTCCGCCCCTGGCCTCCAGCCACGCCAGGATGCTGGTGCGGGCAGGTTCGAGCAACTCGAACTGCACCGGCCGACCAGTCTTGCGCTGGATGACGATGGCCCGGCTACGGACGCGACTACCGCTGACGAGATCGCCGATCTTGAGCTTGACGATGTCGCAACCGCGCAGCTTGCTGTCAATGGCGAGATCAAACATCGCCCGATCGCGCGTGCGGCGTTCGCGATCGAGCCAGAACCGGATTGCCCAGACCTGCTGAGGTTTGAGGGCTCGTTTGGCGCCAAGCTTGCGGCCGGCGTTCCAGGCCGGCCGCCCTTTCGTGGCCGGATCGTGTGCTGAGTGTCCCATCGTCGATCTCCTCGCCGGCCCATGCCGACAAGGCGAGAAGAGACCCGAACCGAAGCTTCGGAGAGGGGGCATATGCGGACGTTCCGCTTGCGACCCATGTCGGACGCTCAGGGGGCTATTCTGAACTCCCGAAAGCGGACGCGTGAGATTTCGGCCAGCGCTTCGCATCAAGAGCCGAGGCCCACTGGTCGGTGATTGTGATGTTGATCTGAGCACTCATCACCCGCTGCCCGCTCTCGTCGCGTGCGCTCGCGGCGAACTGATTGACGCCACGCTCTTCGCGTTCGTCGCGTAGGATTTTTGTCAAGGCAGTGCGGAGCAAACAACGAAGCGCTGCCCTGTCCGGGAGAACAGTCCCTTTGTCGTCGAACGTATCCACGTGATCGAACGTGTCGCTGAAGTAGAGAGGCACTGACGCCTCCCCGATCGAATGCCTCTCTCGAACCCAACCGAGGTTATGAGGGATAATTCGCTTCACTCGTAGGGATCCGATCAGTAATTTGCTCACCAGACGATTTTGCCAAATCTGGTCGCTATCGATCTGTATGACGCTAGAAATCCACCGGTGAATCCCACAATAGACAAGGTTGCGCCCTGAGGCGTACGCCTATTGCTCGAATTTTTTTGAGTGCGGCGGGAAACTTTTCTATCACAATCGCCTTTCGGACAAGTAGATCTGAGATCGGGGGACGAGAAACTTATACATGTTAGGAGATGTTCCATGAGGGCGCTGGTTTGGCACGGCACTGAGGACATCCGCTGCGACACGGTCCCGGACCCTAAGATCGAGAATGATCGCGACGCGATCATCAAGGTCACCGCCTGCGCGATCTGCGGTTCGGACCTGCATCTCTACGACCACTTCATGCCTGGCATGGAGAAGGGCGACGTGATGGGCCACGAGTTCATGGGCGAAGTCGTTGAGACCGGCAAAGGCGTCGACGGCGCCCTCAAGAAAGGTGAGCGCATCGTCGTGCCGTTCACGATCATCTGTGGCGAGTGCGACCAGTGTAAGCGCGGCTACTTCTCCGTCTGCGAACGCTCCAACCGCAACAAGCATATCGCCGACAAAGCCTTCGGGCACACCACCGCGGGACTGTTCGGGTACACCCACCTCACCGGCGGCTACCAAGGCGGTCAGGCTGAGTATGTCCGCGTGCCGTTTGCCGACAAGACGCACATCAAGGTGCCGGAGAACCTGAGCGACGAGCAGGTTCTGTTCCTCGGTGACATCTTCCCCACCGGCTGGCAGGCTGCCGTACAGGCCGATATCCAGCCGACCGATACGGTCGCGATCTGGGGCGCTGGTCCCGTCGGCCAGATGACGCTGCGCTCCGCGCTGCTGCTCGGGGCGAAGCAGGTGGTCTGCATCGACAGCGTGCCCGAGCGCCTGGAGATGGCGCGCGCCGGCGGTGCGATCACCATCGACAACAGTCAGGAAAGCACGGTCGAGCGGCTCGACGAACTCACGGGCGGCAAGGGCCCGGAGAAATGCATCGATGCCGTTGGTATGGAGGCACATTCCCCCCGCGCGCTCGAACACGCCTACGACCGCGTCAAGCAGGCGGTGATGCTGGAGAGCGACCGTGCTTCGGTGCTGCGCGAGATGATCTACGTCTGCCGTCCCGCCGGCATCCTCTCGATCCCGGGCGTCTATGGCGGGCTCATCGACAAGGTGCCGATGGGAGCCCTGATGAACAAGGGACTGACCATCCGCACGGGGCAGACCCACGTGAACCGATGGACGGACGACCTCGTCAAGCGCATCGACGATGGTCAGATCGATCCCTCCTTCGTCATCACCCACCGGGCCAAGCTCGAACAAGGGCCCGAGATGTACAGGACGTTCCGCGACAAGAAAGACAACTGCATCAAGGTGGTGCTCAGACCCTGAGCAGTTCTGCGGCCCGTCGAGCCACGGCGGGCCTGTTCACTTCGCTCTCCCTGCTGCAGCGAGGAAGTCAGCATGTCCGAGGCTACGTCTCAACGCCGCCGGAGCGGCGCTCCTGATCGTTCTGAGTTCCCGAGCTATCTCGTTTCAGACCCCCGCCGGAGGCCAGATCCGGCAACCCGGGAACTCGCACAAGGCTTAGGTTGGTTCTCGATCGGCCTTGGGTTGACCGAAGTGACGTGTGGGGATGCTATCGCTCGCTGGCTCGGGATGCCACGCTCGGCTCCAGTGATCCGAGCCTACGGCGTGCGCGAACTCCTGCAGGGGGTCGGGATTTTGGGTGCAAGCGATCCGACCCCGTGGATCTCGGCCCGCGTGGCCGGAGACGCGCTCGATATCGCCACGGTGCTGCCCGGGCTTGAGGGCACCAACCCGCGCAAGGACAACGTGTTGATCGCTCTTCTGGCTCTGGCCGGCGTTACGGCGGTCGACGTGATCTGTGCACGGAGCCTCTCGGAAGCCCCCCTCGCTCCGTCTGAGAAGGTTCGACGCGATTACCGCCGCCGCAGCGGCTTCCGCCAGAGTGTCCAAGCGATGCGCGGCGCGGCACGCGACTTCGAACCGCCTCCTGACATCATCGGCCCAGAAGCGATGCGTCCTTGGACGCTCGCTAACGCTTGAGGCCGACAAGGTAACTTGCTGTCGGTCAGAAGGGATCCCTGCCGGTATGACCTCTTCGATGTATTCCCGTCCGGAAGCGGACCGGCAGCACTCCACCCCGAGCCGCAAGGCCGATCGCGACCCGACGCAATCGTTCACGCAGGGCCGCGCGGCGAAGAAGCGGGTATGAATTTAGCAGAGGAGGCTAGAGAACGCGTCGGATTCGGCGACTGCTGCGGTCGGGCCGGCCGGCCCGCCGACAAAGCTGGCCGCTCGCCCTAGCCCGGCTTGATGAGCTTGCACTTGCCCTGCATGGACCACGGCCCTCGAACACCGGCCTCGAGGCAGAACGCGTCGACCGCCCGGGTTACCCCCGGGAAGCGTCCCCCGAGGCGATCGTAATCGTCCGCGATCAGGAGGCCTCCGGGTCGGAGGAGCGGCCACCAGGCGCGCAGGTCCGCCGCGACGGACGCCTCCTCGTGACCGGCGTCGAGATGGAGGACGTCGGCGGTGACACCGCGCAACCGCAGGAGTTCGGCCGCATTCACCGAGTCGAGCGGCAGCGGCAGGAGGCGGTCGGTCATGCCTGCCCGCACCACGTTGGCCAGGAAGGTCCGGTAGAGGCTCGGGTAGCCATGCTCGGTGGCGAGTTCGGCGAAGAGCGCCTCGTCCGCCCAGTGATCGACCGCCCCGAGCCACGTGTCGACCGCGATCACGGTGCCGGCGACCTCGTGCTCCGCCATGGTCCGCGCGAGGAACAGGGCGCTGGCCCCCTTCCAGGTGCCGACCTCGATGACCACGCGGGGGCGGAGTTCGGTCACCGCCTCCTCGAGGTAGGGATGAACGCTGCGCCAGCCCTGAAGGTCGCGGGGGCGTAGGTCCGCCGGGGGATCCGCGAAGGGGTCGCGGCCATGCCACAACGTGGCGATCAGATCCTGTCGGGTCATGTCACGGCTCTCACGCGGACAATTCGGAATACGCGCGGGCGGCGCGTGCCTTTCGCAACGGCGCGGTCATCCGCCGGCACGGGCCTCGGCGTAGAGCGCCTCGCAGCGATCGAGCCAGCGGGCGCGGGTGAACAGGCGCCGGACGCGCTCGTGCGGGACTTGCCGCGGGATCGCGACTGCCTCGCCGATGGCGCGGGCGAGATCGGCCTCGTCCCCCGGCGCGGCCAGGGATCCGGCCTCGCCGACCACCTCCGCGACGGCGCCGCGGTCGAACCCGGCGACTGGCAGGCCGCAGGCCATCGCTTCGATCGCCGCCAGCCCGAACGGCTCGTCCCAGCACGGCGTGGTCAGAAACACGGAGGCGCGGCCGACCTCTGCGGCCAGAGCCGCACCGCTGAGCTGACCGCCGAAGCGGATCGATCCGCCGAGGAGCGGCGCGACCTGCGCGCTCCAGTAATCGGGCTCCTCGATCGGGCCGAACAGGGTCAGCGGGAGACCGGCACGGCGCGCCGCCGCGACGGCGTGGTGTGCGCCCTTGACTGCCGCGAGGCGTGCGCACCAGACGGCGCTCCCATCGCCGCGCGGCCGGTAGGGCCAAGCGGCGGGATCGATACCGTTGTGGAGCACCGATGCCCCAGGGGGCGCGCCCTCCGGCCACCACGCGTCCAGCTGCGCCCGTGATGTCGCGGTGATCCGGTGGTGCGGAGCCGTGCTCGCGTGCACGAACCAGCGCAGGGCGTCGTAGGGCGGCACGTGCAGCGAGGTGACGGTCGGGACCGCGGCCACGCGGCGCGGCTCCAGAGGCAGGCGGCTCAGGCTGTTGTTGTGCAGCACATCGAAGCCCCCGCCGGCGATCCGGTCGCAGGCGGCGGCGTAGCCGTCATCGAGATGGGCCTTCAGGCGCGCATCGCCCCGATGCTCCATGCCGGCGTGGCTCCGCTCGTGATGGATCGGGATCACGGGATCCAGGGCGAAGCGCCGCTCGCTGTCGCCTGAGGCGAACAGCGCGACCTCGTGCCCGCGGGCAGTGAGGCCGTCCGCGAGGTTCCACGTATAGGCTTCGAGGCCCCCCGCGAACGGCGGGGCAATCGGGTGGCGCAGATGGGCGAGGAGCGCGATCCTCATGCCGTCACCGGCGACGGCGCGGGGGACTCGGCTCCGGCCTCGTTGCGGGCCTCGATGGCGCGGATCACCGAGGCGGAGTTGGTGTAGGGCTGGTGGCCGAGCTGGCCGGTGAGTGCGAGATCGGCGGCGTCGGGCCGGCGCAGGATGCGGATCGGCCGGTCGGGCGTGTCGTCGATCAGGCCCATCACCTTGAAGGCGTAGAGCCAGTGGCCCATGGTGCGGTATCCCCATTTGGCCTCGAACAGCTCGGCGTTGCGCACCACGCTGTCGAGGTGATGGACCGGGGGCATGTGGTGCGGATGGTACTGGTGATAGGCGCGCGCGCCCTTCATCCAGGCGATCGGGATGCCGCTCCAGTCGAGGAGCTTGCCGAAGTCGGTATCCTCGCCGCCGTAGCCCGTGTAGCGCTCGTCGAAGCCGCCGGTCGCCAGGAAGGTCTCGCGCCGGATCGCGAAGTTGAGCGACCAGAAGCAGCGGTAATCGTGGCAGATCTCGATGCCTGACACCGGAGGGCCGCGGCGGTCGGAATGCTTCTCCGCCACGGCGTCGAGGTCGCCGTAGTCCCAGACGCCGGCCGTGGCGCATTCGGGCAGGTGCAGGACCTCGCCCATCAGCAGGCCGTCGAGTTCGGAGAGCCCCCGCGCATAGTCGGCGACGAGTTCGGGCGCCGGTATGCAGTCGACATCGAGGAAGACCACGACGTCACCGTCCGCCGCCGCCACACCGCGGTTGCGCGCGGCCGCCAGCGGCAGTTCGCGGCCCGGAACGAGGATCTGACGCACGGGGAAGCCGACGTCGGGCAGGTCGTAGGGCGTGTCCTGCATGACCGCGACGATGAAGGCGGCGGGGGCCTGCGTCTGGCGCTCCAGGCCGCGCAGCACGTTGCGCAGATGGGCCGGTCGCCCCTTCGCGAGGGTGACGACGGTGACGGAGGACATGCGGGGCTCGGGCTCCGGTCGCGGCGGGAAAAGGCTGGTGCTCATGCGGCCGCGACGTCCTGGAGCGCCGGCGGCTCAGAGGCGGGGCCGAGCTCGGCGTCGGACGGTCCGAGATCCCAGAGCGCGTCGGTCAGCCCTTCGAGCCATCCCGCGGCGCGTGCGGCGGCGTCGGGGGCATAGAGGCCGCGCAGAGCGGTTCCGTCGAGGGCGCGGGCGCGGGTGAGGAGGTCGCGCCAGCCCTGGAGATCCCCGGGCCAGACAGGCGCCTGCACGGCGGCGCCGAGGCGGACCAGAGCCTCGGCCTTGCGCGTCTGCTCGGCGAAGTAGCGCCATTCCGGCATCACGATCAGGCGCCCGCCGACCCTGGCGACCTCGTGGACCGTGTTGTCGCCCGCCGAGGCGATCACGAGGTCGGCAGCGGCGAGATGATCGGTGACCGAGGCTACCCAGCCGAGCTCGCGCAGGTTGGAGAAGTCGGTCTCGTGGCCCTCGCGGTGGGTCGGTCCGAGGGTGAGCCACAGGGCATCGGGTTCGGCGCGGGCCGCGACCGTGAGCGGCGCGTAGGGCGTGCCGCTGCCGCCGCCGCCGGTCACCGCCACGATGATCTCGCGCGCAGGGTCGAGGCCCAGCCTGGCGCGCGCCTCCGCGCGCTCCGGCACCCGGTCGACGCTGGTGCAGAGGCCGCCGCTGTAGAAGGTCTTGGCGCGCAGATACGCCGGGTAATCGTCCTGCTCCAGGCGGGCGTCGAAGGGCGCGAGCATCCCGACGCAGGCCTCGTAGGCGCCGACATGGCCGATATCGGAGCGGTCGCCGTGCATGCGGATCTGCACGGCGGGCACGCTGGCGATGCGCGCCAGCAGCGCGATCTCCGCCGAGACGTCGACCACGAACAGCCCGACCGCGCGCGCGTCGAGATGGTCGAGGATGGCCCGCATGGTCCGGCGCATCGCGTCGAGACCCAGGGGGACGCAGTGCATCACCCGGGGCGTCGGCTCGGCGTAGAGCCGCGCGGTCGGGACCGTCGCGCCGATCATGTTCGGCAGCGCCACGATCTCGATGTCGCGATGGAAGCCGTCGAACAGGCGCGGATCCGCGGTCAGGACCGAGACCGGCCGGTCGCGTGCGAATTCGGCAGCCAGTGCCATCGTGCGGTTGGCATGGCCGCGGCCCTGGTGATGGACGAAGAACGCGATCGGTTTCTTCATGGCGGTCGGTTCGGGCTCGATCTCAGGAGAACAGGGCGTCGGGCCGCAGGGCTGCGGCGATCTCGGGCCCGGTCGGCGGGCGGATCAGGCGGATCGCCGGGGCGTCGCTGTCCCAGTCGATCAGCCCGGCCGCGCGGAACTGATCCAGCCAGTAGGTCATGCACCAGCGCCCGTGCCGCGCGCGGAAGCGCGCCGCGTTGGCGAGGATCGGCGCGAAATGCTGCAGCGGCGGCACGTGGACCGGATGGTGCTGGTGGTAGGCGCGCGCGCCCGCGACCCAGTAGGTCGGCAGCCCGGAGGCGGCGAGCCGGGCGGCGAGGTCCGTCTCCTCGCCGCCGTAGCCCACGAACGCCTCGTCCATCCCGCCGGCCGCGCGCCAGCACGCCGCCGGCAGCGCGAAGGAGAGGCCCCAGAGCTGGCCGGCATCGGGCTCGAGACGCAGGCCTGTTTCGGGCGACGCGGGCCGGGCCGGGTGGATCTGGCCGAGGCGGTCGAGCGCCGCCGGATCGGGATCGATCGTGGCCGCGCCTGGCGGCAGGTAGAGAACCTCGCCGAGGAACAGTCCCCGCGTCGTCCGGGCGGCCTGCGCGTAGGCCGCGACCAGTCCCGGCGCCGGGATGCAATCCACGTCGAGGAAGACGAGGAGATCCGCCGCAGCCGCCTCGGCTGCCCGGTTGCGCGCAGCAGCGAGCGGCATCGGCTCGCCCGGCACGTGGAGGTGCCGGATCGAGCAGCCCGGATCGGGGAGGTCAGGCTCCGGATGCGGCTGCATCCAGGCGATGATCAGTTCGCGCGGCGGCCGGGTCTGGCGTGCGAGGCCGCCCATGAGGTTGCGCAGGCGATCCGCCCGGCCGCGGACGAGGGTCAGGACGCTCGGGGCAAGCTCCCGGCCCGGATCAGCCGACATCGGCCAGCATCCGGCGGAAATGCGAGACCCCCTCGATGATGCCCCGGGCATGGGTCCGACGGGCCACGTAGGTGTGCTTGAGAGCGGCGTTGCTCGCCAGGTCGTCGGAGTAGTTGGCGACGATGATGGCCTGAACCCGGGCGCCGAGCATCTCGATGTCGTTCCCGGAATCGCCGGCGACGAACACGGCGTGCTCCGGCAACCCGTAGAGGGCCCGGACGTGATCGACGGCGGTGCCCTTGGAGGCCGCCTCCGGCAGGACGTCGAGGTAGCGGCCGTGGCTGTGGATCACGCGTGCGGCGACCCCGGCCTGTGCCAGACGCAAACGGACCTGTCGTGCGGCAGCCGCGTCGCCGAAATAGCTGAGCTTCAGAGCGCGCTGCTCGAGGGCGCCCTGGTTGTGGAGCCCGCCCATCCCGTCGAGCGTCGCCTGCACCGCGGCCCGGTCCCAGCCGGCCTCGATGACACGCCGCCACGCGGCGTCTGCCGTGTAGGTCACGCCGTTGACGTCGAGGTGATAGATCTCGGACCCGACCGAGGTGATCATCACCTGGGGCCGGGGGCTCGCCTGCTGCTCGAGCACCGCCATGGCGCTGTGGAAGGACCGGCCGGTCGCGACTCCGAAGGCCAGCCCGGCCTGCCGGCTGCGCCAGCGCCGGAAGATGCCGAGCGCCGCATCGCAGCCGACCAGCGTGTTGTCGATGTCGCAGACGAGGAGCTGCCGCTGCGCCGGTGCGGGCGGTTCCGCGGCGAGCAGCGCGCGCAGCAGGACGTGGTAACGGGCGGCGTGCCGGTCCCAGTCGTAGGCCGCCGCCGCCCGGGAGCCGCCGGCCACGCATCGGGCGTAGAGGGCCGGATCGCCCAGGATCCGCAGGCAGGCTTCGGCGATCGCCTTAGGCGCGCGGGGATCGACCAGTAGCCCGTTGCCGCAGGTCTCGACGATGTCGTTAGGGCCGCCGCTGTCGGTGGCGACCAAGGGCAGGCCGGCGGCCGAGGCTTCCAGCAGCGTGAGGCCGAAGGGCTCGTTCAGGGCCGGGTTGACGAACAGGCCGCCCCGCACCCTGGCATGGGCGTAGATCGCCGGTACATCCTCAGGACGGTGGGTCTTCGGATAGGCGACGCGCCCGTAGAGGTCGTAGCGGTCGATCAACACGAGGAGGTCGCGCATCGTCGCGGCCATGTCGCCGTCGAGGGTGTCGATATCGTCCCGCGTGCCGGCGACGATCACGAGGTTGGCGCAGGCCTGGAGCGCCCGGTTCTCCCCGTAGGCGCGCACCAGCGCCGCGAGGTTCTTGCGCGCGACCGGCCGGGCGAGCGCCAGGATCGTCGGCTTGGCCGGATCGCAGAGGAAGCGGTCGATCGCGGCGTCGACCTGAGGATGCGGGCGGGCGGCGGCGAACCGGGCGAGATCGCTGCCCGGGGGCAGGACGCGGACGCGGCCGGGATCATAGGCGGCGTAACCGGCATACTGCACCTCGGCCTCGTCGCGCGATGAGGCGATGACGAGCTGGGCCCGCGCCAGGGCCCTCTCTTCGGCGGCGATCCGGTGGGAGAGGTCGGAGCCTCCGGAGGGCACGTCCAGCATTCGCGCCTTCACGCGTCCGAGGGAATGGGCGGTGAATACGAAGGGAATGCCGAGGCGGTCCTCGACCAGGGCCGCCACCGTCGCGGCATCGGCGTAGTGCGCGTGGATGAGGTCCGGCGCCCGCTCCTGCGCGGCGATCCAGGCGATGAGGTTCTCGGCGAAGCATGCAACTTCGGCGTGCATCTCCTCCTTGGCACAGTAATCCGGGGATGCGCTCGCGAGCCGCACGAGCGTGACCTTGTCGGCGATCGGCTCTTCGGGCACGGCGTAGGCGGTGCCGAGGGGACCGCGGAACAGGCGCGTAGCCACCACGATCCGCGCGAGATCGCGATCCTGCGCGGAGGCCGAGACCAGATCGAGCAGGTAGCGGATGTGGCCGCCGGTATCGGCGGTCAGCCCGTAGACGACCCCGTCGCCGCGCAGGCAGCCCTGCAGGGCGATGTGCAGGACGAACATCAGGCGCCGGCTGCGGCTTTTTGGCGGCCCCTTGGACTTAACTTATGTAAAGCGCTCGCCGCGCACCGGCTTAACATATGTAAAGGGGTGTCCGTGCTTCGCGTTGCCCAGGTCGCGCCCAACATCTTTCCAATTCCCCCAGAGAACCACGGCGGCACAGAGCGGGTTGTGCACGATCTCAGCACGGCGCTGCGAAGCTTGGGCATCGAACTAACATTGTTTGGTCCGTCGGACAGTGCGACAGACTTGCCGCGGATCGGCGATTACCCGAGTCTCGCGGCGCTGGAGCGGCAGCACGGACGCGTCGCGCCCGGGGTGCCGGCCGCCCTGGACGCCCTCCAGCTGGAGGCGCTGCGCCTGCGGCTCGACGAGTTCGACATCGTTCATTGCCACGGCGAATTCGCGCACGCGGCACTGCTGGGGACACGTCGGCGACGCAGCCTGACCACCATCCACTGGCGGGTCGACCAGCTCGATCGGGCCTTGTTCTTCCAGGGTTTCCCGGACCTGCCCGTGGCCGCGATCTCCGCGGCGCAGGCGGCGGGCATCCCGGCCGCGAACCGGGTGGGCGTCGTCCATCACGGCATCGACCGGGCGCGCTACGCCTTCCGGGCCGTGCCGAACGATCATGTCGCCTTCGTGGGCCGCTTGACCGATCAGAAGCGGCCCGACGTGGCGATCCGTGTCGCCCGCGCGGCAGGCTTGCCGATCCGGCTCGGCGGCACGGTCGATGTCGGCAACCCGGACTATTTCGAGGCCCGGGTGCGGCCCCTGCTGGCCGCCGACGCGACCTATCTCGGACCCGTCGACGATGGTCAGAAGGGCGACCTGTTGGGCGGCGCCCGGGCGCTCCTGTTCCCGATCGACTGGCCCGAACCCTTCGGCCTCGTGATGATCGAGGCCATGGCCTGCGGGACGCCGGTGGTCGCGTGGGACCGCGGCTCGGTTCCCGAGATCGTCCAGGACGGGGTGACGGGCTTCATCGTGTCCACCGAGGCCGAGGCCGTCTCGGCGCTGGCCCGGATCGGGCAACTCGACCGTGCCGGCATCCGCCGCCGGTTCGAGGAACGGTTCACCGCCGAGCGCATGGCGCGCGACTACCTCGCGCTCTACCACCGCCTCCTCAGCTGATGCGCACGGCCCTCCTGGCCTGGGACTACCCGCCGTCGCCGAGCGGGCTCTCGACGGCGGCCCGCGAGATCGCCGAGAGCCTCGCCGAAGCGGGGGCGGAGGTCACGGTCTTCACCCTGGACCGGACGGGCGGCGCGCGGGCCGGCGGCGTCGCGCTCGTCGGCCTCGCCCTGCCGTTCGGAAGCGCCCTGGCACGCCTGCGCCTCTGGGGTTCGGCGGGGCATCTCGCCGCGCCGCTCGCCTTCCGGCGCGCCGTGCTCGCCGCGCACCGCGACCGGCCTTTCGACCTCGTCGAGGCCACGAACTGGTACGCACCCGCCGCGCTGCTCGCCGGCCGCCGCGATCTGCCGGTGGTGACGCGCAGCTCGACGCCGGCCGCTTTCACCCGCGGCCCGGCCGAATCCGTGCGGAATCGCCTGGACGGATGGAGCGCCGACCGCCTGGAGCGGCGGCAGGCCCGGGAAAGCGCGGGTCTCATCGCCAACACCGCCGCGCACGCGGCGGTGATCGCCCGGGCATACGGACTCGACGGGCGACAGCCCGCCGCGGTGATCGGACTGAGCCTCAAGCCCGAGATCGCGGTGGCTTCCCGCAACGCTCCGTATCCGGAGGCGGCCGAGCCGGTGCGCCTTCTCTTCGTCGGGCGGTCGGAGGCGCGAAAGGGTTTCGACGTGCTCCTCGCCGCCGTCGCGATCCTCGGCGCGGAGCGGGCGCGGGGGACCCTGCCGTGCTTCGAACTCGACCTCGTCGGCGTCCTGCCGGACGATCTCCCGGCTGAGCTGCCCGAGACCGTCCGCCGGCACATCCGCGCCCGCGGCCGGATCGACGGCGACGCGCTGTCGGCGGCCTACGCCGCGGCCCACGCGGTGCTGGCGCCCTCTCGCTACGAGAGCTTCGGCCTCGTCTACCAGGAGGCCCTGGCCTACGGCCGCCCGGTCGTCGCCTGCGCGGAGGATGCGAGCGCCCGCGCTTTCGTGGGCGCCCCCGGCGCCGGCCCCCTGGCCTCGACCGCCACCGGGCCGGCCCTGGCCGAGGCCCTGCGTCCGCTCCTCACCGATCCGGATCTCCGCCTCGCGTATCGCGCCCGCGCCCTCGCGGCGGCCGGCCGCTTCGACCGGACACGCCTCGGGCGCGAGACCCTGGCGCTCTACGAACGGGCGCTCTCGGCGGCGCGGGGCGGCTGACCGCGCCGCCGCGGCTCGGGCGGGTCGCCCGCGATGTCGGGCGTCCCGGCCCCGTTATTCCAACAACTTCGCTCCCCGATGGCGGCGCTGCCGTCCGTGCGAGCGCAGACCGGCAACCCCGGGCGCAACGACGCCATCGATATCACGCGGCCTTCCGGGTCACGGCTCGTCATCGAGACCCTCGACGCGGAGCCGGATCAGTCGGCATAGGGGCGCAGCAGCGCGACCGCCTCCTCCGGACGACCCCGGCCGGGATCGAGGGCCTCGTAGCGCCGTGACCGGGCCTGGACATGGGCCAGACTCAGGCGATGCTCGATGAGCCCGTGCAGGGTGATGAAGCTCGACGGCCATCCGCCGTCAGGGACAGGCCGCTCGTGGACGCGCCCGACGTAGCGCAGGCTCGTCCGGTTCAGCCGGTACTGGACATCCGGGAAGACGTCCGAGAGCACCCCGTCGACCCGGTTGGCCCGGCCGAGCCCGATCGAGACCACGCCCTGCGCGTCGGCAAGGGCCGCCAGGGCGGCCAGCAGCAGGCCGGTTTCCGGGCCGAGCGCCTCGTCGGAATCGAGCTGGAGCATCCAGGCGTGACGGGCAAGGGCCTGGAGGGTGTTGCGCTGCGCGGCGAAATCCCCGTCCAGGGGCCGGGCCGCCACGCGCACCGCTCCCTCGCCGAAGCCGGCCACCGGCACCGGCACGGCGGCCATTTCCGGCCCGTCGATCAGGATCGCGACGTCGTCCGCCCAGCCGGCATGGATCGTCAGCGCCGCCAGGACGTCGTTCCGGTCCGCGGGGCGGCAGAGGAGACCCAGCGAGACCGGGCTTCCGCCCGAAGATCCGAGCGCGAACATCGCCGCCCGGGCCGCCCGGGTGCCGTGGGGGTGCCGGAGTTCCGCGTGGCCAGCCGCGTCGAGGGGACGCGTGCCACGTCCATGCCGGGTTGCGGCACTGCGCAGGGTGTAGAGATCGAGGCCGTAGGCCGCTTCCGGATCCGACACGAAGACGGGTGCGGACAGGCTTCTGGCGAGATGGGCTCGGCACGTCTGCGCATCCGCCTCGGTCTCGAGGAGGAGCCCGCAGGAGCCGCAGGCCAGCGGGAAAGCGCGGCGCTGCCCGCCCGGATAGATCAGGTGCCGTTCGCTCGGGCCGAGCATGTCGGCCGCGCAGACGATACATCGGCGCATGGCTTCACCCCCACGGGCCCGCTCCGCGGAGGACTGGCTGAGCGGGCCCGGCGCCTTACCTCCGTCGTTCCGCGAGAACCCCTGCCGCACGTGCCTCCCGCCGTCGACCCCCTCACCGCCGGATCCGCCGGCCTGCCCGTCGGCGGGTCCCTGGCGATCGTCGGCAACGCCCCCGGGATCCGCGCGGCCGGACCGGTGATCGACGCGGCGGATTGGGTGGTACGGTTCAACAACGCTGCGGGCTTCGGCTCCGGGACCGGACGCCGCGTCACGCATCTCGCCTTGGTGAACCGCGGCGGACAGACGCGGGAGTGGTTGGCGGACCGGCACTTCCTGGATCGCCCGGTCGTCCGCGGGGCGCAGGCCTTCATCCTGCCCTTCCCGATCCTGCCGGCGGCGCACAACCTGCCCGATCCGGTCTGCTGGACCCGTGAGATGCTGGCGCTGCTGCAACCACTGGGCCGCCCGATCCACATCCTGCCCGAGGCCCTGCACGCCCTGGCACGTGACAGGCTCGCAGCCTGGACGTCGGAGGCGCCGAACCCGAGCACCGGCTTCCTCGTGACCTTGGCGCTGCTGCTCGGCCGCCCGGCCTTCGCCCCGGCGGCGCAGGCCCACGGGTTCGGCTTCGCGGGCTGGCCTGGCCATCCCTGGGCCGCCGAGCGCGCGTGGTTCGCCGAGGCCGAGGCAGCCGGGTGCATCCGTGTGCATCCGCCATCCCCGACAGAGCGATGACGTCATGACCACCCTGATCACCGTCCTGAAGGGCGGCGGGCGCTACGACGCGACGTGGGTTGACCGGCTCGCGGGCGGCATCCGCCGCCATGCCCCGGCTTTCCAGCGGATCCTCTGCCTCACGGACCTGCCGGTGGCCATCCGGGGCGTCGAGACCGTCCCGCTGCGGCACGCTTGGCCCACCTGGTGGGCCAAGATGGAGGCGTTCCGGCCCGGTCTCAGCACGGGGCCGACACTTCTGTGCGATCTCGATACGGTGCTGACCGGCCCGGCCGATGCCTTGGCGGAGCCGGGCCTCGCCGCGATGGAGGACTACTTCCACACGGGGCGCCTCTCCAGCGCGCTGCTGCGCTGGTCCGGGGACGAACTCGCGTCGCTCTACACGACGTTTGCGGCCGACCCCGATCACTGGATGAGTCCGGGCTCCTGCGGTCCGGTGCCGAACGCCGTGCACGGCGATCAGGTCGTCATCGACCATCTCCTGCGCCGAAGCGGCCGGCGACCCGACTTCATTCAGCGCCTCCATCCCGGGCTGCTCGATTTCTACGATCACCGGCGCGACAGGCACGGCCCCGTCGTGATCTTCATCGGCGCGTCGAAACCGGACACGGCCACGGGAGCCGTTCACGCTGCGTGGACGCGCAGCTGACCGAGGGGCCTCGGAAGCCGATCTTCGTCTGAGGATGTCCGCACGCTCGGCGGCTACAGCCCCGAACGGGCAGCCAGCTCTCGGCCAGATCCTGCCGACGATTCAACGTTCCGCGTTTCAGTCTGACGATTCGAAGAGCGCGCGCTGGAAGAGCGGACGAGCCCCACCGACCAGTCTCGGGCATACGGGGTGTCGCCAGGGCTTCCCGAAGGTGGTCGGATCGCTCCCCACCCGCAGGCGCCCTGGACGGCTTCGTGCACCCCGCTGTCGGGCGGCCTCGCTGCCCGAGGGTGCTGACGAGATCACTTCAGGCGCGCGGCGGCCCAGGCGATATGGTCGGCCATGAAGGTGGAGATGAAGAAGTAGGAATGGTCGTAGCCCTCGCGCATGTTGAGGGTGAGCGCGATGCCGGCCTTCTTGCAGGCCTCATCCAGCAGCCACGGGCGCAGGCCGTCCTGCAGGAAGCTGTCGGCGGTGCCCTGATCCACCAGGAATTCGGGGAAGCGCTTGCCGTCCTCGATCAGCGCGGTGGCGTCGTGGGCGCGCCAGGCAGCCGGATCCGAACCGAGGTACTTCTCGAAGGCGGGCTTCGACCAGCCGGCCGTGGAGGGCTGGGCGATCGGCGCGAAGGCGGAGCAGGACTTGAAGCGCTCGGGGTAGGTGAGCGCGATGGTGAGCGCCCCGTGGCCGCCCATGGAATGGCCGAAGATGCCCTGCCGGGTCATGTCGGCCGGGAATTCCTCTGCGATGAGCGCCGGCAGCTCTTCCGTGATGTAACTCCACATCCGGTAGTTTTTGTCATAGGGCGCCTGCGTGGCATCCAGGTAGAAGCCGGCGCCGAAGCCGAATTGCCAATTGCCCTCCTCGTCCGGGATGCCGGGGCCGCGCGGGCTGGTATCGGGGGCCACGATGATCACGCCGTGCGCGGCGGCGGCCGCGCGGTACTCGCCCTTGTCCATGACGTTGGCGTGCGTGCAGGTGAGGCCGGACAGGTACCACAGGACCGGGACCGGGCCGTTCGCGGCCTGGGGCGGCACGAACACCGCGAAGGTCATCGGGCACGCGGTCGTCCGCGCATCGTGCTTGTAGACGCCCTGCGTGCCGCCATGGGCGCGGGCCTGCGAGATGGTTTCCATCGGCTGTGATCTCCTGCGGGTGGGCTGAGACGATCGTCTGGGGAAGTCGTGGCTCTCCTCCTCCTTGCGGGGAAGAGTTGGAGGAGGGGGGCTCGGCCAGCCGCAGCTGGCCGAGGGTCACGCGACCGACCCCCACCCCCCGGATCCTTCCCCGCACGGGGAAGGGATGGTAATTGTCAATAGACGACCACAGACCGGATCGACTTTCCCTCGTGCATGAGGTCGAAGCCGTGGTTGATGTCTTCCAGCGGCATGGTGTGGGTGATCAGATCATCGATGTTGATCTTGCCCTCCATGTACCAGTCGACGATCTTCGGCACGTCCGTGCGGCCACGGGCGCCGCCGAAGGCCGAGCCCTTCCAGACACGGCCGGTGACCAGCTGGAACGGACGGGTCGAGATCTCACGGCCGGCCTCGGCCACCCCGATGACAATCGACTCGCCCCAGCCGCGATGGCAGCACTCGAGCGCCTGGCGCATCACGTGGACATTGCCGGTGCAGTCGAACGAGAAGTCGGCGCCGCCGCCGGTGAGATCGACGATCGCCTGGACCACCTTGTCGGTGCCGACCTCGTTCGGGTTGATGAAGTGGGTCATGCCGAACTTGCGGGCCATGGCCTGCTTCTCCGGATTGATGTCGACGCCGATGATCTTGTCGGCACCGACCATCCGGGCGGCCTGGAGCACGTTGAGGCCGATGCCGCCGAGACCGAAGACCACCACGTTGGCGCCGGGCCAGACCTTGGCGGTGTAGATCACCGCGCCGATGCCGGTGGTCACGCCGCAGCCGATGTAGCAGATCTTGTCGAAGGGGGCGTCTTCGCGGATCTTGGCCAGCGCGATGGCGGGCAGGACCGTGAAGTTCGAGAAGGTCGAGCATCCCATGTAGTGAAACACGGTGTTCGATCCGGAGGGGCTGCCGCCGGTGGACACGCAGGAGAAGCGGCTCGTGCCGTCCGGCATCACGCCCTGGCCCTGAGTCGCGCGGATCGCGGTGCACAGGTTGGTGCGCTGGGACAGGCATGACTTACAGTTGCGGCATTCCGGCGTGTAGAGCGGAATGACGTGGTCGCCGGGCTTCAGCGTGGTGACGCCGGCACCGACCTCGCGAACGATGCCCGCGCCCTCATGGCCGAGGATCGCCGGGAACTTGCCCTCGGAATCGAGGCCCGAGAGGGTGTAGGCATCGGTGTGGCAGATGCCGGTGGCCATCAGCTCGACGAGAACCTCGCCGGCTTTGGGGCCCTCGATGTCGATGGTCTCGATCGTGAGAGGCTTCTTAGCCTCCCACGCGACCGCGGCGCGCGTCTTCATCACGTGTTCCTGTTGTCTGAATGATCACGGACGGCGCCGAACTGCCGACTCTTCGGCACACCTCACTCGAGGGCTGCGCACCGAACGGTCCGATGATCTGGCGCGTGTGTGATGCTTCTCGTGCCGGGATGCAACGTCCGCGTCCGCGTTTCCATCAGGGCGACCCCGTCCCGGCAGGTCCGGGAAATGGGTCGCCCCAGCGCCGTCCGCGTCGAGCGCGAACTTCAGCCCATGGATCGCCGCCCCCTCGGGACCCGGACCACGGCGCTCGATCGTCTTTCCACTGCCCTGGTGGGAAGCCGGTGCCGATGGCGCGTCGGCCTTCATTCGGGCCGGTCGGCTTACGGTTGTGCCGGCGTCCAGGCCATCTTCGCGCCGCCCCATGCCGCCGCCGCCGCCCGGTTGGGGACGCCGAGCGTTCGGAGGAGGGCCGCCACGTGGATCTTCACGGTGCCCTCTCCGAGTGAGAGGGCCCGCGCGATCTCCTTGTTCGACAGCCCGGTCCCGATCAGGTCGAGTACCTGCCTCTGCCTCGGGGTCAGCCCGGCGGTCGGATCGCGGGCGGCTTCCCGCCACGCGGCCGGGTCCGGCCTCGACAGACCGTCAGCGCCGCTCACCTTAGTGACGAAGGGCGGCACGTAAACCAGCCCTTCGAACACCATCCGAAGGGCTTTGACGAGAGCCTCGACCGAGGTCCCCTTCTCCACGAAGCCGTGCACGCCGGCCCGCAGGGCGAGCAGGACGTCGTCGCGGTCGGTCGATCCGGAGACCACGATGACGAGCACGTCCGGGTGGCATTCGCGGACGGCGGCGAGGCTGGCCGCGCTCTGCATGCCGGGCATCGAGAGATCGAATAGGGCGACGCGAACATCCGTCCGCTCGGAGAGCGCCTCGAGCGCGCCGTCGAGGCAACCGGCCTGATGCACCTCGGAGAACCCGAGCGAACCCGTGAGGATGCTGGCGAGGGCGATGCGGAAGAACGGGTCGTCATCAGCGACGACGGCGTTGCCTGCGATGCTGCCCATCCCTGTCCGGTTCCCGCCGCGATAGCCCAGGTGGCCTATCCTGGTCGCGAGATACGCCCATCAGGCCTACTGGTCCCCGCGGCATGGCGCCCGTAACGTCATCGTGTTCGTCCAGCGCGCTGCGCGAGCCAGATGCGGGCGGACACAAGCGGCGCAGCCGCGACCTTCGGGGGGAGGTCGGCGATGTCATCGAACAGGACGGGTTCGCGCGTGCCCGAGGTCGTCTCCGGCCCGGGGAGTCTCTCATTCCTCGGCCGGTCGGCCCGGATTCCGGCTCCCCACGTCGCGGCGCTGACGCTGGCCGTCCTCGGCGTCCTGGTCGCGCTCGGAGCCGCCCGGTGGACGCAGGCCTGGAACGCCCGGGTCGCCTCGGAACGGATCCAGGCCGCCGCCTCCCGCGTCGCCTCCCTGATCGAGCGGCGCGTCGCCCGCTACGAGTACGGGGTCCGCGGGGCCCGCGGCGCCATCGTCGCGACCATCCGAACCGGCGCGAGCCGGGAGGATTTCCGCCGCTATGCCGCGACACGCGACATCGCCAAGGAATTTCCGGGCGCGCGCGGTTTCGGTTTCGTCAGGCGGGTTCCCGCCGCCAAGGAGGCCGCCTACACCTCCGCGGCGCGGACGGACGGAGCGCCTGACTTCCGCGTCCAGCAACTCGCGCCGCACGACGGCGAGCGCTGGGTCATCGAGTTCATCGAGCCGCATGCGCTCAATCGCGAGGCCATCGGACTCGACATCGCGTCGGAGCCGCATCGGCGCGGCGCCGCCCTCCGCGCCATGGAGACGGGGCTCGCGACACTGACGGCGCCCATCACCCTCGTGCAGGCGACCGGGATGAGGGAACGGGGTTTCCTGCTGTTCCTGCCGGTGCTCCGCCCGGAGGTGCCCGCCGCTACGCCCGACGAGCGGCGTGCGGCGACGATGGGGTGGACCTATGCGGCCCTCGTCATCGACGAGGTGCTGGCAGGACTCGACATCGCACCCGACGAACTCGACATCGCCATCAAGGACGTCTCCCCCGACGCGAGCGTCCGTTTCTACGCCGACAGCAGCGGAGAAACCGGGCCGACGGCTCAACCGGCGGCGACGCAGCAGTTCTCCGTCTACGGGCGCACCTGGGAGGTCGACGTCGCCGCGCGGCCGGCCTTCGTGGCGGGGCTGCACCTGGTCTCGCCGGTGAGCATGGCTGCCCGCCTCCTCGTCGGGACGCTGCTTCTGTCCGGGCTCGTCCACCTGCGCCTCGCCGGCCGGCGCCGCGATGTGCTCGCGGCCCTCGAGAAGGCCCGCCTCGCCGCCATCGTCGAGAACGCGGACGACGCCATCGTCGGCGAGACCATCGATGGCGTCGTCACGGATTGGAACCCCGCGGCGGAGCGCCTCTTCGGCCACTGCGCCGCCGATGCGGTCGGCAGGCGGGCAACCGACCTCTTCGTGCCAGCCCATCTCCGCGACGAGGAGCGCGAGGCGCTCGCCTGCGTGGAACGCGGGGAGGCCGTGCCGGCATTCCGGACGCTCCGGATGCGGAAGGACGGTTGCGTGTTCCCGGCCCTGGTCACGGTCTCGCCCATCCGTACCCCCGACGGGTCCGTCGCCGGCATTTCCGCAGTGACGCGGGATGTCTCCGAGCAGGCGGCCGCCGAGGAGCGCATCCAGGCGGCTAACGCGTCCCTCGAAGTTCAAGTGGCCGAGAGGACCGCCGCGTTCCACGCGGGGTCGGCGCTGCAGAGGGCTATCCTCAACCACGCGGGATACGCCGTCATCGCTACGGACATGCGGGGCACCATCACCCTGTTCAACCCGGCCGCCGAGCGCCTGCTCGGCTACGGCGCCGACGAGATGGTCGGCCGTACGTCGCCCGCCGTTTTCCACGATGTCGCCGAGGTCACCGACCGAGCCCGTGTCCTGTCGCTGGACCTTGGTCGGCCCATCGAGCCGGGCTTCGAGGTCTTCGTCGCCAAGGCGCGGAGCGGGCAGCCCGACCCTCGGGAATGGACGTACGTGACGAAAGGTGGCGCGCGTCGGCCTGTGCTGCTCAACGTCAGCCTGCTCCTGGCGGAGGACGGTCGGGAACTCGGCTTCCTCGGCATCGCCATGGACTTGAGCGAGCGTCGCCGCCACGCCGCCGAGATGCAGGCGGCGCAGGCCGGCACCTGGAGTTACGACGTCGGGACCGGCCGGGCACTGTTCTCCGCCGAGTGCGCACGCCAACACGGGCTCCCGGCCGACGATGTCGAGCTCGACGTCGAGCGCGAGTGGAAGCCCCTGGCCCATCCCGACGACGTCGGGCACGTCCTCGCCGACCTCGCGCGGGCGGTGGAGACCGGCGGGGGCTACACCACCGAGTTCCGGGTGCCCCTGGCGGAGGGCGGGACGCGGTGGATCACCGCCATCGGCAGGGTCGAGGCCGACGCTTCGGGAACGATCGTCCGCGTGATCGGGCTCACCCTCGACATCACCGCGCGGAAAGAGGCGGAGATCGCGCTCGCGGAGGCGAAGGCCACGGCTGAGCGGGCTCGCGCCGAGGCCGAGCGGGCGAACCAGGCGAAGACGGACTTCCTGGCCTCGATGAGCCACGAGGTCCGCACGCCGTTGAACGCCGTCATCGGGTTCACTGACCTGATGCTGGCGTCCGGCCGGCTCGACGCCGTCGCCCGACGGCAGGCCGAGATGGTCCGCTCCTCCGGCGCGGCACTGCTCACGGTCGTCAACGACATCCTCGACTTCTCCAAGGTGGAAGCCGGCGCGGTCGAGCTCGTCGAGCGGCCCTTCCCGCTGGCCTCCCTCGCCGAGGACAGCGCGGCCATGGTCCGCGCGCTCGCCGACGCCAAGGGGCTTGAGGTCCGCACGCACATCGACGACGGCCTGCCTGGCTGGGTCTTGGGCGACGGCAACCGCCTGCGTCAGGTGCTGCTCAATCTGCTCAACAATGCGGTGAAGTTTACCGAGGCGGGCTCCGTCACCCTCAGCGTCGCCCCGGAGCGGGGCGTCATGGCCGACGATCGCGTGCGTTTCTCCGTCGTCGACACCGGGATCGGCATCCCCGCCGACAAGCAACACCGGCTGTTCCAGCGTTTCAGCCAAGTCGATGGCTCCATTCACCGGGACTACGGCGGGACCGGCCTCGGCCTCGCCATCTGCAAGCGCCTGATCGAGCTCATGGCCGGCGAGATCGGGTTCTCTTCGGTCGACGGTGCCGGCTCGACCTTCTGGTTCACCCTTCGCCTGCCGCGGGCGGCGGAGCCGCGGCCGCAGGCGTCGCAGCCGCTCGCACCAAGCCGCTGCCGCCCCGGTCGCCTGCTCCTCGTCGACGATTCCGAGATCAACCGGGAGGTGGCGCAGGCCGTCCTTCGAGACGCCGGCCACAGCGTCGAGACGGCCGGCGATGGTGAGGCTGCCGTGCGCGCCGTGCGGGAAAGGGCTTTCGATCTCGTCCTGATGGACGTCCAGATGCCCGGCATGGACGGCATGACGGCCACGCGGCTGATCCGCGGGCTGCCCGGACCCGAGGCTCGCCTGCCCGTCATCGCTATGACGGCGAACGTCCTACCCGAGCAGGTTGCCGCCTTCAGGGAGGCCGGGATGGACGATCATGTCGGCAAGCCCTTCGACCGCGATGGGCTCCACGCCGCCTTGGAGCGCTGGCTGCCGCACGGCCCGCGCTCGAAGGAAGAGACTCCCGTCGGGTCCGCGGCCCCACCCGACGAAGGGGGCATGCCGTTCGACGAGGCTGCCTATCGCGAGGTCCTCAAATACCTTCCGCCGCCCCGCAACCGCGAGATCCTGCGCATCCTTGTGAACGAACTCGACGCCGCCTTCCTCGGCAGCGTGGACGGCGAGGCCGACCGCGCCCTGCTCCGGCGCCGCGGGCACTCGCTGGCCTCGGCGGCCGGCATGATCGGCTTCCGGGATCTCGCGGCCGCCTGCCGCGAGCTCGAGGGCTTTGACGAGCGCCGGGTCGCTGCGGAGGGGCCGGACGCTTTCGCCACCGTCCTCGGCAAGGTCCGTCTGACCGCCGGCCGATCGGCGAGGATTGCCGAGCGCCTGATGGAGGCTGTCCCGGACGGATTTGGCCTCGAGCGCGCGTGCGGGCGCGGCTGACGACGGGCCTGAGACCTGGAAGAGCAGGCGCAAGAAGGTCGTGCCCCCGGCCCGGTAGAGACGGTGGACGCCGGCCTGTTCGGTGCTGGCCTGCGATGTCTGCTTCCCTGCAGCCCGAGCTGCGAAGCGGATCAGAAGTCATCGGCCGAGGTCTGCCGAACGACGCGCGTCCGGTTTCCAGGCTCGACGCCCGTAACCGGAACGGCACGAATCCATCGATCTGACGCGCTCTGAGGGCCGTCGGCCCCGGCGGGAGACGGCCGGAAGCCGTCTGTCCGCTTCGGAAGAGGTCTGCTGGAACAGCGGACGGCCTCCTAACCATCCGGCCCAGCCATCCGGACCGAAATCGGCGCTTCTCCCGAGCGGCCCTTCGCTGACACCGCGGCACCCTCGGCTCGGGACGGGGCGCAGGCGTTAAGCGACCCGTTCTCACGCAGGCGCGTCGCCGTCGGAGGGTGACGCAGTCGCGATGAACCTCATCGAACCGCCTCAGCAGAGGCGGTGAGCTTCACGACCGCGCTTACCAGCTCCGCCTCAAGATACGGTTTCTCCAGCCTCGGCCGGTCGGCGTAGGCCCCCTCTTGTGAAGCCCGGACGTCGCCGGTCGCGAACAGATGAGGGACGCCGAGGGCACCGAGCCGGTCCGCGATCGGGAGCGCCGTGCCTCGGTCGCCGAGGTTGAGGTCAAGAACCGCAGCGTCGATGGTGCTGTCCTCGATGAGATCGAGGGCCCGCTCTACGCTCGGTACAGGTCCAGCAACTTCGGCTCCGGCGCGCTGCAGCCAGCGCTTCATCTCCGAAGCGATGAGATACTCGTCCTCGACGACGAGGATACGTCGACCATCGAGCGGTCGGGCCGGGGCGGACATGGGCGACCTCTTGCAGTGATCAGCGATCGTGAGGATACCCCAGCCGAGCGGGTCTGCCTGAATGCAGGTTAGTTGATAGGCATCTCGATGCGACAGCGCACGCCGTCCTCGCCCAGGGCGTAACGCACGTCGGCGTCGAGGGCGTAGGCCAGTGCCTCTTGGATCAGCTCGGTGCCGTAGCCTCGGCGCGTCACCTCGGCCGGCCGCACATCGACGCCGCTCTCGATCCAGTTTAAGGCCAGCCTCCGGCGACCGGGCTCGCCCGAGATGATCTCCCACTCTACGGAGAGCTGGCCGACGCCGATCTTCAGGGCTCCGCACTTGACCGCGTTGGTGGTCAGCTCATGCAGGGCGAGCGCGAAGTTCTGCACTTGCCGCGCGCTGAGACGTACGTCCGGTCCCGAGACGGCAATACGATCCGAGAGCTCATCGACGTGCGCGGCCAACTCGGCTCGGACCAAGGCGCCGACCGCAACCGTGTCGCTGCCCCCCGTGCTCAGCAGCCCCTGTGCCCGGCTCAGCGCCTGCATTCGCTCCTCGAACGCCTCGACCGAGCCCCCCTGCTTCACCGTTCGGCCCGCCACAGCGGTGATCACGCCGAGCAGGTTGCGGGCACGGTGCTGCAACTCGTTGACCAGCACCTCCTGGCGGTTGACCGCGGCCTTCTCTTCGGTGACGTCGCGGCCGACCCCACCGATCCAGCACACCCGTCCTTCCGCATCTCGCATCGGACAGTCCGTGTCGCGCAACCAGCGTACCGTGCCGTCCTGGGGGCGCCGGATACGGTACTCGAACGAGACACGCTCACCGGCGCGCACCGCCTCGAAGCTAGCGAGGGCGATCTCGCGATCCTCGGGTACGATCAGGTCGAGCCAACCCGTCAGGTTGTCGTCGCCCCTCGCCGCCTCGCGGCCGAGGCCGTAGATCGTCTCGAAGGCCGGTGTGAGGTAGACTTACTGCAGGGTCTCGGCATCGCGGATCCAGAGCACGTCGGACGATGCCTCCGACCCAGCGAACGGCTTCTGAGGCTTGAAGGTGGGTGGGCGTCGACGTCCGCTACGGCGCCCGCGTAGCTCGGAAGCGGCCGAGCGGAAGACCATCCAGAGCGGCTATCCCGAGACCGACCCAGAACGGACGAACGAGTACCCTCACGGTCATCTCTGTAAGCAGACGTTTCAGCGATTTTTGCCATGCCGCTAATCTCCCCAGAGACCTCGGCAATGGTACGCATTCGTCAACGTAGATATTTATTAACCTCACTGACCCAATTGTCTTCGAAACGAGGACGCGATCCGATGTCATTCCTGTCGAACGTCAAAATTCTGAATAAACTACTTGGCGTTGTCGCGCTGATAGGATTTATGATTGCAGGTTGCGTCTGGTTCGCGCAGTCACGCATGACCCAGATCGATGATGCCTACACGCGCTTTGTCGATCACGATGCCAAAGCTGTTTCATCGGCCCGCCGTGTCAACCGTTATATGTTTGAATTGAACTACTGGGTCTATCGTATCATCGCCGAGACCGAAGATGCGCAGATGAAGGCTGCCGACGAAGGCTTCAGATCGGCAACGCCGAAGATGACTAGAGAACTCGCGGAGCTGCGTGAGCTGGCGCCGCCTGCCTTTTCACAGCGCATCGCCGATCAGGCTGCACGTCTTGATCAGTACGTGCGTGACGTGACCGAGGTCCGCCGGCTCGGTACCGCGAATCAGAACGCTGAAGCCATCGCCCTGGTCCATCGCGCGATCGATCCGACTTTCTCCGCGATGGTACAAGAGGGAGGGAAGCTCGGGGATGATATCACGGCCGCTATGGAGAAAGGCTCGAACGATCTGACGGATCAGACCAACGCTACCCGCTACAGCCTGATGTTGTTCAGTGCCCTCGGCTTACTTGCAGGACTTCTGGCCGCAGGTTTCGTGACGATCGCCGGCATCACCCGCCCGCTGGGCAGCCTGGTGGGGGTGCTGCAGCGGATGGCCCGCGGCGAGGTCGACGCCGAGATCCGCGAGGCCGCCCGCGGCGACGAGATCGGCGCCGTCGGCCAGGCGGTCGAGGGCATCAAGGCCATGGTCGCCCGCAAGGCCGCCGAGGAGGCCGAGGTGAAGCGCCGCGCCGACGAGGCCGCGGCCGCCGAGCGCAAGCGCACCATGATCGAGCTCGCCGACGGCTTCGAGCGCGCGGTCGGCGGGATCGTCGGCCTGGTCTCGTCCTCGGCCACCGAGCTCCAGGCCACCGCCCAGCAGATGACCGCCACCGCCGAGGAGACCGCCGCGCAATCGACCAGCGTGGCCGCGGCCGCGGAAGAAGCCTCGACCAACGTCAACACGGTCGCGGCCGCCGCCGAGGAACTCGGCTCGTCCGTGCAGGAGATCGGCCGGCAGGTGCAGGGCTCGGCCCATCTCGCCCAGGCCGCGGTCGGCGAGGCCGACCAGACCGCCCACCTCGTCCAGGCGCTCAGCCAGAACGCGGCGCGGATCGGCGACATGGTCGGGATGATCTCGGGCATCGCCGGCCAGACCAACCTCCTGGCGCTCAACGCCACGATCGAGGCGGCGCGGGCGGGCGCCGCGGGTCGGGGTTTCGCGGTGGTGGCCACCGAGGTGAAGGCGCTGGCCGAGCAGACCGCCAAGGCGACCGAGGAGATCGCGCGCCAGATCGGCGAGGTCCAGGGCGTGACCGCGCAGGCGGTGACGGCGATCGGCGGGATCACGGGGCGGATCCGGGAGATCGACAGCGTGGCGACCTCGATCGCGGCGGCGGTCGAGCAGCAGGGCGCGGCGACCCAGGAGATCGTGCGCAACGTGGCGCAGGCCTCGGCGGGCACCAACGAGGTGACGGGCAACATCGCCGGCGTGGCGCAGGCTTCGGAAGAGACTGGGGCTGCGGCCGGGCAGGTCCTGTCGGCGGCCTCGGAGCTGTCGCGGCAATCCGAGCATCTCGGCGCCGAGGTCGCCCGCTTCCTCGCAACTGTCCGCGCCGCCTGACACGATCCTATCGACGCAGGCGGCACAGTTGCTGACCCGCCTCTCAATTGTCCGCTTCCGCCCTATCACCGCGCGGAAGCGGGTGGGCAGAAAACCACCCTCTGCGGACGTTCAAGAATGTCCACCGGCGGGGCTGGAACTGGCCGAAAGCGGCCGTCTTGTGTGGATGGCTCCCGCATTGCAAGTGGCGAATTGAGCTTCTGACGCGTTGGTCGGGTGCAGTCTTGTGTCCGGCCTGTCGATGCAGTCGTTCATGTTGACCGCTGGCCCTGATGGTATCCGCGAGCTGGGTCCCACTCTGCTTTGCGGGCTATGATGCCCTGGACGTTCGGCGCGGTGTCCCGGCTCCCGGTCTGACCGGTTCGCCATCAACTCTCATCGTCCTCGCAACCTGGAAACGTCTCCTCTGCGTGCTGTCAGGCAGCCCTGGCCGCCGGTGCGCGGTAGGTGCCGCCGCGGGTCATGATCGCCCAGGCGACCCGCGCCGTGCGATTGGCCGCCGCCACGGTCACCACGCGCACCGGCTTGCGCTGCAGTAGCGTCGGCAACCGCGGGTCGACCGAGGTCGGCGTCGCCTTCGTGCGGCGGATCAGAGAGGTCATGCCGACTACGAGCAGGCGGCGCAGGTAGCGGTCGCCCATGCGCGAGATCCGGCCCAGGCGCTCCTTGCCGCCACTGCAGTTCTGCAGCGGTGTCAGGCCCAACGAGGCCGCGAACTGCCGACCGGAGCGGAAGCGTTCGGGCTCGCTCACCGAGACGGCCAACGCGGTTGCCGAGACGATGCCGACACCCGGGATCGTCGCCAGGCGCTGCGACAGGTCGCTGTCCCGATGCCAGGCCAGCAACTCCTTCTCAAGTCGGGTGAGTTGGATCTGCAAGGCACCGATCTGATCGGCCAACCCGGTCACCACGCGCTGGGCGAGCGGCGGCACCTCGGCCGCGTCTCCGGCCGAGAGTCGGGCCGCCAGTTCGAGCGCGTGCCGCAGGCCCCGCGCCATCTCGATCCCAAACTCGGCGAGCAGGCCTCGGATCATGTTCACCAGCTGCGTGCGTTGTTTGACCAGCAGGTCGCGCGCCCGGTGTAGCGCCAGCGCCGCCTGCTGCTCGGTCGACTTCACCGGCACGAACCGCATGCTGGGGCGCGTCACCGCCTCGCAGATGGCAGCGGCGTCGTTCGCATCGGTCTTGCCGCGCTTGACGTACGGCTTCACGTAAGCCGGCGGCATCAGCCGCACGTCATGGCCGAGGCTCATGAGCTCCCGGGCCCAGTGATGCGCTGTGCCGCACGCCTCCATGCCGACCAGGCATCGCGGCAGCTTGGCGAAGAACGGCACGACCTGCGCCCGCCTCAAGGCCTTGCGCACGACGACGTGCCCAGCTGAATCGACGGCGTGAACCTGAAAGATGCTCTTGGCCAGATCGATGCCGACGGTGGTGATCTCCATGGGGATGGCTCCTGCATGAGCGTGGCTGCTGTTTCGACAGCAACCTCATCTTGGCACCGAGATGCCGTCAGTCGGAGCGGGAGCCATCCACCCCATCTGCTTTGGAGGGGGCTTGCTGGAACAACGGACAGCGTCTTACCCGATCCAATCCGGTCATTCCGTCGAGGACGCGAACGCGTCGAAAGCTGTCAGGCGGCAACGTGGGCGAACGTGCCCAGTACCACGGCTGGGCTTTGTCCTCGCCCGGATTCGGAAAGCTCGATCTGGATGAGGCCTGGGAGGTAGGTGATTCCAAATAATCCTGTCTACGAACCTGACACCGTCTCCTGCACCTCCCCACGGGAAAGGGGCCGGCACCCGGGCTCGCGACAGCGTGTTTCAAGGCCAATCAAACATTGTCTTGTAAAGACTTAATCTCTGCTCAAGACATGGGTGATGAATCGAGCGATGACGTCGGCAGTTTCTGCCAACGCTTCGCGATGTGGGTGATGCCCAACATTCGGCATCTCATAAACAGTCAGCAGACCGGCGGGGCAAAGTCTGCGAGCGGCAGCAATCTGGGCCTTGGTTCCGTAAGCATCCTTCGTTCCCTGGATGACGATTGCCGGGACGCTCCATCGCGTGAGGGCTGTCTCGATTGTCCATCCGCGCCGAGCCGGATCCAACCAAGCGTCGTTCCAGCCGCGAAAGGCGCCCTCGACATCGGTATGCCGACGGCCGAGACGGACCTTCAGATCGCCCTTGTCGTAGGCGTCCCGGGCCCGTCGGGCCCCGGCCAGCGTCGCCTCCTCGACGAAAAAATGGGGCGCGATGAGGACGCCGCCCCGCACGCGGATGTCGCCCTCCGCCAACGCGAGGGCCGCGATCGAGGCGCCATCGGAATGGCCGATCAGCAGGCCGCTTCGCAGTCCCGCGAGGTCGAAGACCTGGGGAAGTATGGTGCAGGCTTCCTGTTCGAGAAAGTCGGCCCGGCGGGGCAGAGGCACCGGACTCGAGGCCCCATAGCCCTGCCGCGAGAAAGCCAGGACACCGCATCCGGTCTTCTCGACCAGAATTTCCGGCAGCGGGCCCCACTGCGTGGCAGAACCGAGACCCTCATGAAGCAACACCAGCGTCGGCGCCAAGTCCGGCTGCGGACCGACGAAACGGTATTCCAGCCGTAAGTCGGCCACCGCAAAGGTGCCGAATGTGTCGAGAGGGATCATCCCATCTCTACCATCATGCTCTCCGCGATCTTTTCCGCAATCATCAAGGTCGGGACGTTCGTGTTTGCGCTAGGAAGGCGGGGCATCACCGATGCGTCGGCGACGGACAGGTTCTCGGTTCCGATGACGCGCCCCCCCGGGTCGACCACCGCGCCGGGATCGTCGGCCCGGCCCATGCGGCACGTGCCGCTCGCATGCCAGACCCCGAAGACGTTGTCCCGGACAAAGTCGTCGAGAGCGCCATCGTCTTGGAGCACTGTCGCCCAAGCGTGGCCTAAGACGGCGCGCAGCAGCGGGGCGCGCAGCATGGCCGGTGCATCGAACACGGGGGCGAGGAGGCCGGTGAGCCGCCGGTTGCGAGGGGAGATGGCGCTCAACCGGCGGATCAGCGGCGAATAGTTCGCGGGGAATAGGTCGTCTGAGCGGGGGTTCAGCGTGGGCGAGACCACGAGGTCGCTGAGCAGCCGAATCCCCGAGGCGAGGCGTTCGAGGTCGCGGCGATCCGAGAGCAGGCCGAGGTCGATGTCGGGCGGGCCGGACGGGTTCGCCGGATCGAGACGCAGGCGCCCGACCGAGTGAGGCTGGTTCACCCAGAGGAAGTAGAGCGCGAGGCGTCCGCCGAGGGCGTGCCAGCCGGCACGGGCGGAGGCGGTGAGATACATATCGGAGGCGCAGCCTCCGGGATGGCCGGACGTATAGCGCAGGGCCAGCAAGCTCGCGCGCCGGAAGGTCTCGGGCAGCCGGAGCGAGCGGGGAAGGACCTGGGCCATCGTCAAAGCGGGATGGTCCCGCAGGTTCTCGCCGACGCCCGAACGATCCAGCCGGACGGGTATCCCGCAGGCGGAAAGCGCATCGCCCGGGCCGATCCCGGCACGCAGGAGGAGCACCGGCGATTGAAGAGCGCCGGCGCACAGGACTACGGAGGCGGCGCTCACTTGCTGCTCGGATCCGTCGCCCCGCCGCAGCACGGCCCCGGTCGCGCGGCGCCCGTCCATCACCAGCGAACGGACCTCGAGGCCGGCGGCGATGGTGAGATTCGGCCGGGCCCGCGTCCCCTCGTCCAGATACGCGGCGGCGGCCGAGACCCGCGCGTCGTCCCGGTTGGAGAAGGCCGGCGGGAAGATCCCATCCTCGAACTCGCCGTTCTGATCGACGCGCCGGGGCAGCCCCGTCGCATCGAAGGCGCGGGCGACCGCATGGGCGAAGGGGGGCCATGCGGGCTCCAGGATGCGCCGGATCGGGAGCGGCCCATCATGGCCGTGCAGCGGACCGCCGCAATCGAGGTCGGTCTCGAGCCTGCGGAAATACGGCAGCACGTCGTCCCAGGCCCAGCCCTCGGCGCCGAGCGCGGCCCAGGCCTCGTAATCGCGGGGCAGCCCGCGGTTGGCCGCCTGGACATTGATGCTGGACGAGCCGCCCATCACCCGGCCCTGCTCGTAGGCCCGCCGCCGCATGCGACCGCGGGAGTCGCGGGTGACCGCCGCGTCGAGCCCCGGCCAGATGTAGGTGTCGCCATGGAACAGCGGCATCGGATAGCTGTCGAGGATCTCCGCCGGCACCCGGCCCGGCGGTGTATCGATGCCGGCTTCGACGAGGAGCACCCGGCGCCGCGGGTCGGCGGAGAGCCGGTGGGCCATCACGCAGCCGGCAGAGCCCCCGCCGACGATCAACACGTCGACCGTTTCGGGCAAGGCGTTCACGGGATCAGCCGATCGCCGCGCGCCAGTCGGCGCCGGACGCGAGCACCGCGTCGAGATCGACCTCGGCCTCGCCGGGAACACGGATGCGCTTGAATTTCATGGGGGGCGCGTCGAGAGGAACGGTCGCGTCGAGACCCATCTTCGCGCCGACCCCCTCGCGGCCCGAGGGATCGAGCTTCGAGCCCTGGGCGTGAGGGATGACGACGAGGTCTCGGTCCGCCTGGAACCGCGTCGAGACCGCCCATTCGACTTCTCGCGGGGCGTGGATGTCGACATCCGTATCGACCACGACGGCGTGCTTGATGTCGTAGTGGGCGGCGAAGGCCCCGAGCAGCACGTTCTTGGCCTCGCCCTCCTGCGTCTTCCGCAGGCGGACGTAGAGGTGGTAACGGCCGACTCCCCCCAGGGACAGATGCACGTCCTCGACACCGGGGAAGCTGCGCTGGAGCGTCGCGAGGATCGTGGCCTCGCGGGGGATCGCCCCCAGCAACAGATGCTCCAGACCGCCCCCGACGATCATGTGGAAGATCGGGTCGCGCCGGTGCGTCACCGCATCGACCCGCATGACGTGCCGCTTGGCCCGCTCCCCGTAATATTGCGGGAACTCCCCGAACGGCCCTTCGGGCTCGCGGATTTCGGGCAGGAGGTGGCCCTCGATCACGATCTCTGCGTTCGCCGGAACGCGCACGCCGTTCGTCAGGCACTTGACCACGTCGAGGGGTTGGCCGGTGAGCGCCCCAGCGATCTCCAACTCGTCGTGGCCGAGGGGCACGATGGCCTGGGATGCGAGGAGGCAGGCGGGATCGACGCCGACCACGAGGGCGACTTCGAGGCCCCGGCCCTGGGCCTCGGCCTTGCGGTAGAAATTGTCGGTATGCCGGGGCAGGACCAGCACGCCGATCCTGTCCGGACCGCTGATCTGGCAGCGCAGGATGGCGACGTTCTGCAGGCCGGTCTCTGGGTCCCGGGAGATCATCAGGCCCGCCGAGATGTAGGGGCCGCTGTCGTGCTCGTTCAGAGTCGGCACCGGCAGGAGCTTCAGGATGTCGAGTCCCTCCCGGTGGACGACCTCCTGCGCGGGGGCGGAGTTGCGTTCGTACCAGGGGAGCGGCTGGGCGGCGGCCTGCTG
This sequence comes from Methylobacterium sp. C33D, assembly GCF_053345825.1. Classification (NCBI taxonomy): domain Bacteria; kingdom Pseudomonadati; phylum Pseudomonadota; class Alphaproteobacteria; order Hyphomicrobiales; family Methylobacteriaceae; genus Methylobacterium; species Methylobacterium sp. C33D. The sequence goes on along the minus strand of NZ_JBKFAV010000002.1, from coordinate 162,719 downwards.
GAAATGGGCGACGAGGCGATCCTGCGTGGTGCCGAGGGCTTCCGCCATCCAGGCCCGGCTCGACACGAGGCCCGAGACGATGGTGCCTGGATGCCCCCCGGGCTGCGGAAACAGGCTGGCCTGCCGGCCGTCGAGGCGGTTCGCCACCGCCGCCGCCTCGTGGCGCAAGCCGATTCCCGGCCGCGCGATGGCGAGGCGCCCATCCCCCGACAGCCGATCGAGCCAGTCGCGGAGGGAACGAACGGGGGTGAGCGCGTTCATGCTGTCCTCACGGCGGGATCATCTCAACCAAGCTTGCCAGGGGAGGAAGCGTTAAGCTCTTCCCGCAGGCGGGAAAAATAACGATTGGTGATGCCGCCCATCAGCCGGTTTGAATTGCGCCGACCGGCCCGCACATGGTCCTCTGGCGCGTTGCTCGTGTCGCCTGGGTCCCGTGTATGGATCTCCGTCAGATCTCCTACTTCGTCGCCCTGTTCGAGGAGGGCAGCGTCACCCGCGCCGCGCAGCGGATGAACGTCGTCCAGCCCGCGCTCAGCATGCAGATCGCCAAGCTGGAACGGGAACTCGGCCAGCGCCTGTTCGACCGCCAGCCGAAGGCCATGGTGCCGACAGCCGCCGGCCGGACGCTGCACCGGCTGGTCCACCCGATCCAGCGGGATGTCGCCGAGGCCCGGGCGGCCATGGCGCGCCTGTCCCAAACCGTGTCGGGCCGCGTCACGGCGGGCATCCTGTCGTCCCTGTCGATGAGCGTGATCCCCAGCGTCCTCGCTCGCTTCGCGGCGGCCTACCCAGAGGTCGAGCTGTCGCTGGCCGATGGCTACAGCAGCACCTTCATCGAGGGCGTCGGCAGCGGCGCCCTCGACCTCGCGGTGATCAACCGGCCGGCCCGACGCCTCGGCCTCGTCATGGCACCCCTCCTCGACGAGGAAATGGTGGTGGTCGGCGGGCGCGACACACCGTTGCCGGTGCCCCTGCCCCTCCGGATGGCGGACCTCGCCGCCCTCGACCTGATCCTGCCGTCGACCCGCCACGGCCTGCGCGTCGAACTCGACCGCCGTGTCACCGCCGCGGACGTGAACCTGAGCCCGAAGCTCGAACTCGACCTGCCCCCCGCGATCGCGGACTTCGTGGCGCGCTCGACGCGTTTCACCGTGCTTCCAAGCATTGCCGTCACCCGTCAGCTCGCCGACGGATCTCTCAAGGCCTACCGCATCGTAGAGCCGCGCATCGCCCGCGAACTGGTGATCATCCACCATCCGCGAAACCCGCTCAGCCATGCGGCGCAGCTCTTCATCGGCATCCTCGAGGAAGAGTTGAACGCGGCGGCGGCCGCACTCCAGGCCCATATAATCACCGGTTGAGCCCCCCGGACTGATGGCAGCGATCAGCCAACGTTATTCGACACGGGCGAGCACACCCCGATACTGTCACCTGCAACGTCGCCGTGCCCGTTGCGGCCGGGAGGAACGATGACACCGCTGCCCGTCGTGGTCGGCATCTCGGGTGCTTCGGGGGTGATCTATGGGATCCGTCTCCTGGAAATCCTGCGCGACCTCGCAATCCCGGCCCATCTTGTGATGTCGCGCTCGGCCGAGGTGACGCTGGCCCATGAGACCGACCTCAAGGTCGCCGACGTCCGCGCCCTGGCCGCCAAGACCTACGCCCAGGGGGACATCGGCGCCTCGATCGCCTCCGGATCCTTCCGGACCCGCGGCATGGTCGTGGCGCCCTGCTCCATGCGGAGCCAGGCCGAGATCGCGACCGGCGTCACATCCGGCCTGCTGACGCGGGCCGCCGACGTGACCCTGAAGGAGCGCCGCCGCCTCGTCCTGATGGTGCGGGAGACCCCCCTCCACACCGGCCACCTCCGCACCATGACGGCGCTCTCGGAAATGGGGGCGATCATCGCCCCGCCGGTTCCGGCCTTCTACGCGCGTCCGGAGAGCCTCGCCCAAATGGTGGACCATACGATCGGGCGGGTTCTTGACCTGTTCGACATCGACGCACCCGGCGTCCGGCGTTGGCGGAGCGGAGAAGGCTGACCAGCGATCAGCCCTCCAGCGCCGTCGCGAGAACCCGCAGCGGTGCCTCCGGCCAGGTCCGGCCGAGATGAGCGGCATAGAGGGCCAGCGCCTCGCCGCCCGAACTCGCCGGCATATCCGGGACCGGCGCAGCCTCGAAGAGAGCCGCGAGGGCGAGGCGCTCCGCCTCGATCTCCGTGAGCTTGATCCGCCTCCGGAGCGCCTCCGTCCCCTGGCCCGGCATGAGGTCCGACCGCATCGCCCGGCGGATCGCCCGTAAGGGAATAATCACCTGTCCGCGCCAAGGGCCGATCCGGTCTTCCGCTTCGGCGAGCGCCGAGGCGTCCAGCCTTCGTCCGGTCCTCCCGCACCAGATTAGGTACAGGAGCAGAGGCACATCGGCGGCGCCCTCGTCCTGGAGGGCGAGGCAGGCCGCGGCGACGCCGGGCCGGCCGTAGAACGCGCAGGCGAAGGTCCAGAGGGGATCACTCGTCATGGGAGGCCTCCGCCCGCGCAAAACCGTATCGTCAGGCCCGGTCGAGATTGCCCTGCGTCTCTGGCGTGAGAAAGGCGCCGACGAGGTAGACGAGCGTCACCCCGGTCATCACGAGCGTCAGCACCATCGGGATCTGCGTCGGCCCATCGGCAACGAGGGAGACGAGCGTCGGCAGCATGCCGCCCAGCGCGAAGCCGATGTTCCAGGTCAGGCCCGTGCCCGTCGCCCGCACCGCTGTCGAGAACTTTTCGTTGAGGAAGATCAGCAGCGGCCCGTAGCTGGCGTTGGCAATGAGCGCCAGCAGGAAGGCGCAGGCTGCGACCCCCACGAGGCTCGTCGTGTTCGCCATAGTCAGGAAGAGGGCGGGAAAGGCGAGCAGGCGGATGACGCCCATCACGAGGAACGACCGTCTGCGCCCGATATGCTGGCTCAGTTCGCCCATGCCGCAGGCGCCGATCGCCGCCGCGACGTTGGCGCCGATCAGGATCATCGAGGCGGTGGCGTTCGGCACGCCGTTCACGAGCTTGAGGAGGGTCGGCAGGTAGCCGGACGTGAGGTAGTAGGCCGCGCCTCCGCCGAAGGAGATGAGCGTCGCGACTACGAAGCTTCGCCGGTTGGACGGCGAGAACAGGGCGCGGATCGGAGAGCCCTCCGCCGGAGCACCCGCCCGGAGCGCCGCCTTCCGGGCCTGGAGATCCTTGAAGATCGGGGATTCCTCGAGATTGCGGAAGAGGATCAGGCCGATCACCGAGGTCAGGAGACCCGAGAAGAACATCAGCCGCCAGCCCCACTCGGTGAAGGCTTCTCCCGGCGCCATGAGCGAGACGACGTAGAAGACCAGGGAGGCAAGCAGGCCGCCAATGGCCGAGCCGCCCCCGCCGACCGCCCCGGACATCAGCCCCCGCCACCGCTCCGGGACGGATTCCGTCCCGATCGTGTGAGACGCCGCGACCACGCCGCCGACGAAGATGCCCTGGACGAGGCGGAAGATTAGGAAGATCGCGGTGGCGAGCCATCCGATCTGGCCGACCGTCGGCAGGAGGCCGAAGACCGCCGTCGACAGGCCGACCCCGGTCACCGCCACCATGAGCGCGCGGCGCCGGCCGAACCGGTCCGCATAGGAGCCGAACAGGGCCGAGCCAAGGGGCCGGATCAGCAGCGTGACCGCGAAGGAGGCATAGGCTCCGGCCAGCGATAGCATCGGCTTGTCGGCCGGAAAGAACAGGGCGCCGACGACGGGCGCCACGTAGAGCAGGATGAACAGGTCGAAGAGATCGAGCCCCCAGCCGAACAGCGAGGCCATGGCGGCCGTCGCCGTTTGCCGGCCCGTGGGCTTGGCGTGAGCGGGGGGATCGGATGCGAAGGTTGCGGCGGTCTGCATGGGGTTCCTCCGGGGGATGCGGTCGTTGCCGCGGTGGGGCCGGTTCGGGCTCTGGGTCGGGGGCCATTAGGGCGCGCACCATCGTGTCCCGCCGGGGCGGGATCGATGCGGTGCCGTGGGGGTCACGGGGGTGTGGGGAGCTGCCCTGCAGCCCCCCGGCGCGGTGGGTTTAGGAGCCGGTGAAACGCGGGGCGCGCTTGGCGTGAAACGCCTCGACGCCCTCACGGAAGTCGTCGGCCTGCCGCAGGCGGCTGTAGCAGTGTCCCTCGAGCTCGATGGCGATGGACAGGCTCGCGTCCTCGGTGTCGTTGAGGAGCTTCTTGGCAGTGCGCTGGGCGATGGGCGAGAAGGCGCGCAGTTCCTCCACGAGGGCGTCGGTGGCCTTCTCCAGGTCCGCGTCGGGCACGCATTCGGTGGCGATGCCCCAGTCGAGGGCCTGCCGGCCGGGGATGCGCTTCGAGCGCATCACGATGTCCTTCGTCCGCGTGATACCGACGATCTTCTGGAGCCGGGCCGAGCCGCCGGAACCGGGGATCTGGCCGAGCTTCTGTTCGGGAAGCGCATAGCGGCAGGTCTCGGAGACGATGCGGAAGTCGCAGGCCAGCGAGATCTCGAAGCCGACCCCGAACGTGTAGCCACGGTTGGCGGCGATGACGGGCTTCGAGCAGCGGGCCGGCGCCGCCATGTTCCAGGCGAGCTTCGAGACGTGTTCGGGCGAGGCGTCGAGGAAGCCCTTGATGTAGCCCCCCGACGAGAAGTGCTCGCCCTCCGCCCGCAGGACGATGACCCGCACGCGGGGATCCTCGTCCAGCGCCTCGAACACCTTCCGGATCTCGTCGCGCTGGGGCATCGCGATGACGTTCATCGGCGGCCGCGCCAGGATCACGTCGGCACGCTCGCGCTCGGCGTCGATCTCGACGCGGAAGCCGTCGAGGTTCGTCAGGCGCGGGTCGATGGTGGGGGTGTCACTCGTCATGGGGCTGGGCTCTCGCTGAAATTCGTTGGGGGGTGTCAGGCGGCCTCGTGGCCTTCGGCGCGGGGCTCGGCCTCGCCCTCGGGCACGTACTCGCCGGCCACGAGCTGACGGCGCAGCAGCTTGCCGACCGGCGATTTCGGGATCTCGTCCACGAAGACGTAGCGGCGCGGCAGCTTGTGACTCGGCAGGCCGCCCGCCCGGCAATGGGCGTCGAGCGCCGCTTCGTCGGTGCTACCGCTCCGCTTGATGAAGGCCGCGACGATCCGGCCCCAGCGCTCGTCGGGCAGGCCCACGACGGCGACCTCGGACACAGCCGGATGCAGGGACAGGCGACTCTCAATCTCGACGGGCGAGACATTCTCGCCCCCGGTGATGATCATGTCGTCGACCCGGCCGGTGACGTAGAGGTCGCCATCGGCGTCGGCGAAGCCGGTATCGCCAGTGAAGTACCAGCCGTCGCGAAAGGCCTTGGCGTCGGCCTCGGGGCGATGCCAGTAGCCCTCGAAGGCTTCGTCGCCTTTGGCGATGACGGCGATCTCGCCCTCCTCGCCCGGCGCGGCGGTTCGGCCTGGGTCGTCCCCCATGGGCACGACACGCACCATGGTGTTGAGGCCCGCCCGCCCGGCCGAGCCGGGTTTCACCGCCGCCTCGTGGTTGATCGTGAAGGTGTAGACCTCCGAAGAGCCGTAATGGTTGACGAACAGGTCCGGCCGGAACGCCTCGGTAAGGCGGGCGAGCAGGCCGTCCGTCATCGGCGCTCCGGCGAAGCCGAGCTTGCGCACGGAGGTCGTGTCGGTCGCCGGGAAATCCCGGTGGTGCACGAGGTCGTGATACAGGGTCGGCACGAGGTAGAGGTTGGTGATCCGCTCGGCCGCGATCAGCCGCAGCGCCCCGGCCACGTCGAAGCGCGGCAGGCAGACGAAGGTCCCGCCTATCAGCGACATGGCGAGGAGCGAGCGCACTCCCATCGTGTGGTAGAGCGGCATGACGCCGAGCGTCCGCTCGCCGCGCCCGTAGAGGTTCTGCGCCACGTGGGCGAGCGCCGCCGCCCGCTCCGCCCGGTGTCGCCGTGGGACCCCCTTGGGCTTGGCGGTGGTGCCAGAGGTGTAGAGCATCAGCGAGATTGCCTCCGCGTCGACCCGGGGCGTCGCCGGGGGGCCTTCGGTGGCGGCGAGGTCGGCGAAGGCGGTCTCGCCGGGGCCGGGTGGCGTGCCGACGGCGATGCGCGGGATCCGCTGCGACGCCGCGCTATCCCGCAGGCTCCCGGCCGAGATCGGTTCGTAGGCGATGGCGCGGGCTTGCGCGTTCTCGATCGCGAAATCGATCTCCTCGGCCTTGGCCCGCCAGTTGATCGGCGTGATCACGATACCTGCGAACTGGCAGGCCCAGTGCAGGGTCGCCGCCTCGTGCCGGTTCTGAAGGACCGTGACGAGGTGGTCGCCGGTCTTCAGTCCGAGCCGGTCGAGCCCCGCGACGGTCGCGGAGATCACCGCGAACCACTCCGTGTAGGTCAGCCGGGTCTCCCCGTCGACGAGGGCCAGGGCGCGGGGATCGCGGGAGACGCTCGCAAGGAAGCTGGTGCCAAGATCAAGCATGGGCGGCCTCCGGGGATGACGGGGCCGGGATGTCGCCCCTGAGTTCCGCAGCCGCCTCCAGGGCGGCCTCGATGATCGGCGCGTAGCCGGTGCAGCGGCAGAGATGGCCGCCGATCACTTCCGTGATCTCCCGGCGTGACGGGTTCGGCCGGAAGGCGAGATAGGCGTCGAGCGACATCAGGATGCCGGCGGTGCAGAAGCCGCATTGCAGGGCGTGCCGCCGTCGGAAGGCCGCCTGCAGCACCCCGAGCCGGCCGGGTTCCGGGGCCAAGCCCTCAACGGTCCGCACGGCGCAGCCCTCGACCCCCACGGCCAGCGTCAGGCAGGCTCGGGCGGGCACCCCGTCGATGGACACCGTGCAGGCACCGCAGACGCCGTGCTCGCAGCCGACATGCGTGCCCGTGGCCCCGAGCCCGTGGCGCAGGGCGTCGGTCAGCAGGGTGCGGGTCTCGACCTCGACCGTGGTCTCGCGCCCGTTGAGGGTGAAGGCCACCGTGTGACGGCCCTTCGCGTCTAGCTGTGGCATGGCACGCCCTCTTGATGGGTATCGCCTCTTGCGGCCCTTGCCGCTTCCTCCAGCACCCGGCGACCGAGGCTGCGCACGAGGTCGCGGCGATAGCGGGCGGAGCCGTGGAGATCGTCCCCCGCGCCGAGGTCCCAGGCGAAGGCGTTGAGGGCATCGTCGAGCGCCGACCCGTCGAGGCGGGGGAAGTCGCGGGCGGTTGGCCGATCGGCGACGCCGCCGACCGCGAGCCGCATCCGGATGCCGTCCACGACGCCCGCGCAGGCGACGATGGCGTAGTCGCCGTGCCGACGCCCCACCTCGGCGAAGGCGGTGCCGGCGCCCTCCCGGCAGAGGGGATAGGCGATGGCCTCGATCATCTCATCGTCGGCCCGGTCGGTGACCATCATGCCGGTGAAGAAATCCTCGGCCGCCACGCGCCGGAATTTCCGGCGGCTGCGCAAGTGAATCTCGCCCTGCAGCGCCACAAGGCAGAGGGGGATTTCCGCGCTCGGATCGGCATGGGCGACGGAGCCGCACAGCGTCCCCCGTGCCCGGGTCTGGATGTGCCCGACCCACGGCAGGGCGGCGGCCAGAAGCGGCAGGTCCCTGGCGAGTCCCGGCCGGTCGAGCAGGATCGCCTGCCGCACGCCCGCCGGGATGACGAGGGACCCCTTGTCGAGACGGGGCTCCTTGAGCGCCGGGATGCGCATCACGTCGACGAGCACGGTGGGCTTCGTCAGCCGCATGTTGAGCATCGGCATCAGGGACTGGCCGCCCGCGATGATCCGGGCCTCGGGGCCGTGCTGGCGCAAGGCTTCGAGGGCGTGATCCAGGGTTGCGGCGCGAAGGTAGTCGAAGGGAGCGGGCTTCATGCCGAGACTCCGAGGCGGGCGAGCAGGCGGCGCAGGAAGACCGGAAGTTTGGAAGAGGGGCCGGCGGAGCCTCCCGCCCGTCGAGCGAGGGCCGTGAAGAACCCCCCGATGATCACCCGCGCGGCTCCATCGAGGAGGCGTCCGCCCACCGCCGCGACCTTGCCGCCCACCGCCGCCTCGTAGACGTAGGCGATCCGCGTGCCCCCCGAGCCGTCGGGCTCTAGGGTCAGGCGACCGGTCCCGCCGCCGCTGCCGAGACCGCCCGTGACCGTACCGGTGAGCGTGACGGCGCGGGGAGCGTCGAGGTCCGAGAGGATCACTTCGGCCTTATAGCGGCCCTTCACCGGGCCGACGCCGAGGGTGACCTCGGCCTGAAACCGGGTGTCGGAGAGCTTCTTCACCCCGTGCGAACCGGGAATGACGGAGGCGAGCACATCCGGGTCGAGGAGCATCGCCCAGACCGTCTCCGGGGGAGCCGTGACGGCGGCCGAGCCCTCCCCGCGCAGGGTGCGGTCGCCCGCCTTCGTGGCGGGCTTCGGGGCAGAGTGGCCGGCGGGGGGCGCTCGCTCCTCCCCGCCCGCTGCGAGGACAGCGAGCTTGGCGGGGGTCAGGGGTAGGTCGATGGCCTCAAGCCCGAGGGCGTCGGCCACCGCGTTGGCGAGGCAGACCGGCGTCGACATGCAGTTGCCCTCGCCGACTCCCTTGGCGCCGAGCGGCGTGAAGGGCGATGGGCTCTCGACGTGCAGGATGCGCAGATCCGGCACCTCGGTCGCGGTGGGCAGCAGGTAATCGGCGAAGGTCCCGGACAGGAAGGCGCCATCATCGCCGTAGGACAGTTCCTCGAAGACCGCCGCGCCGAGCGCCTGCGTGAAGCCGCCGCGCACCTGCCCCTCGACCATGCCGGGGTGCAGGATGCGCCCGCAATCGTGCATCGAGACGTAGCGGTCGATGGCGATTTTGCCGGTGACCCGGTCGATCTCCAGGCCGCAGATGTCGAAGATGAAGCCATGGCAGAGGGAGGAGTTGATGTGGTCCTCCGCGTCCGGCGCCTTCAGTTCCGGGGGGGTCCAGAACACCGTCTCGCGGATCACCGCGCCGAGATCCTCGGGCACGAGGCCCGGCGACCAGTGGCTCGTGGCGGCCACCCGCGCGAAGGGCAGGCCCGCATCCGGGTTCAATCGCGAGGCGATGCGACCGCCCGCGAAGAGCAAGTCTTCGGGACGCAGGTTCAGCTGCGCCGCCGCGATCCGCGCGAGCCTGTCGCGCAGGCGGGTGGCGGCGAGGTGCGCGACCCCCGCCACGGCGGCGGCGAAGCGGCTCGCATAGTTGCCGGAGGCGATCGACCACGCATCCTTAGCGGTATCGAGGTCGGCCGTGACCCGGACCTGCTCCATCGGGAGGCCGAGCACGTCGGCCACCACCTGGGCCAGCACCGTCCGGTGCCCCTGGCCCTGCGGCACCGAGGCGACCTGCACCGTCACCGAGCCGACCGGATCGAGGGTGATGGTGGCGGTCGATTGCGCGCCGTTCTTGGGCCCGGCCTTGGCGCGTTCCTCCGCCGTCAACACGGTCGTGATGTAGCCCATGTTGGAGACGCTGGGCTCGACCGCCGCCGTGAGGCCGATCCCATAGAGGCGGCCCTCGGCGCGGGCGGCGTCCCGCCGCCGCTTCAGCTCATCGAGCCCGCCGTCCCGGGCGGCTTCATCGAGCGCGCGCTGGTAATCGCCGGAATCGTAGAGGGCGCCGGTCGCGGTGCGATAGGGAAAAGCGTCGGCTGGAATTAGATTCCGGCGGATCACCACGAAGGGATCGAGGCCCAGCGTCAGCGCGATGCGCTGCATCACCCGTTCGAGCGGATAGTAGACCTGCGGCCCGCCGAAGCCGCGCACGAGGCCGGTCGGCGTCTTGTTGGTCAGCACCACCCGGTTGCGCACGGCAACATTGCGGATGGCGTAGGCGCCGGTGAGGTTGCCGTGCATCCGGTAGAGCGTGGCGGGTTCGGGCGCCCGCAGGTAGGCGCCGCAATCCTCGACCTGATCCCAGTCGAGCGCAGTGACGCGCCCCTCCGCGTCGAAGGCGGCCCGGAGGGTCGTGACCCGGTTCGTGGCGGAGACGGAGGCCGAGAGGTGCTCCAACCGGTCCTCGATCCACTTCACCGGTTGGCCCACGAGGCGCGCCGTGGCGGCGATCAGCACGGCGTAGGGCGCGACGCCCTGCTTCACTCCGAAGCTGCCGCCGGAATCGGGGGGCGTGCGCAGGCGCAGGCGGTTGCCCGGCACCTTGAGCGCCCGGGCCACCACCGCGTGGATGCTGAACGGCCCCTGGAAGTTCGCCAGCACGTCGTAGGAATCATCGGTGGGATCGTAGGAGGCAACGACGCCGTAGGTCTCCATCGGCGAGCCGGTGTTGCGCGGGTAGCGCACGGTCACGGACAGGCTGTGCGGACTGTTTGTGAAGGCCGCCTCGGGATCGCCGTAGCGGAAGCGGCGGTCGCTGACGCAATTGGCGCCGACGCCCTCGTGCAGGACCTCGCTGTCGGGGGCGAGGGCCGCGAGCGGATCGACCACCGCGGGGCGCACCCGGTACTGCACCTCGATCAGGTCGCAGCCGTCCTCCGCGAGGTAGCGGTCGCGGGCGACGACGATGGCGACGGGCTCGCCGATATAACGCACCCGGTCCACCGCGATGGCGCGGGCATCGACGGCCGCCCGCAAGGCCGGGACGAGGCCGGTCGTGACGGCGTCGAGGTCCCGGCCCGTGACCACGGCGGTGACGCCGGGCAGCGCCTGGGCCGCCTGGACGTCGATGCCAAGGATGTCTGCATGGGCGTGGGGCGAGCGCAGGATCGCCGCGTGCAGCGTGCCGGGCCGCGTGCCGAGGTCGTCGATGTAGCGGCCGAGCCCGGAGAGCAGGCCGGCATCCTCGATGCGCTCCACCGATCGTCCGACATAGGTCGATGACACGATGCCCAAGCCGCTTCCTCCGCCGGACCTCTCGATGGGGTCCGTATCTCGGGGAGAATGGCGGCTCCGTGTGGGTGCGGCGATGCCGAGGCGTCTCGCGACTTACCAAAACGTCTCATTCTTTGATGACGGCGCCGTCAGGCAGCGGGCTGGCCGCCCCGCCGGACGATACCGCGGAAGATGCTCGGGGGGACGCTGACGTGGTCCCGGAAGAAGCGCGAGAAATGTGCGGGCGCGGCGAAGCCGAGGCGCATGCCGATCGCGGTGAGGGGCTCCTCGCTGCTCACGATGGCCTCGACGGCCTGCTCGATCCGGATCGCGTTGAGGAAGACATGGGGCGGGGCCCCGGTGGATTGCTCGAACAGGCGGTAGAACTGGGCGCGGGAGAGGCCCGCCTCGCGTGCCAGCGCCTCGGTGCCCAGCATGGCGCCGGGCTCTGCCCGCACCCGTGCGATGGTGCGTCGGATGCGCCAGTCGCCAGCGTTGCGCCGGGCGGTGGCACGGAGGGAGAGGGGCTCCTCGCGCCAAGCCGTGAACCGCTCGATCACGGCAACCATCAGGTTCGACAGCAACTCGTCCTGGATGTGGGAGGAAAGCGGCGCATAGACCATCTCGGCGGCGAGGTCGTGGGCGAGCCGGCGAATCGTTGGTGTGACGGCGCCCGACGGTTGTCCGAAGAAACCGGGCGCCCCGCTCGCAGACCAATTCCGCCGGAACGCGCCGAGCCAGTCGGGCTCGATGTACAGAGCCAGGATCATTGCCTTGGCCCGCTGGGGATCGTGCAGGTAGGCGTGGGTCTCCCAGGCGTTGATCAGGACAGCCTGATCGTCGGTGAGCGCCACAACCTGATCACCGACGAGGAACTGCGTGTCGTCTCCCTCGACCTTCAGGAGCACATGGCAATGCGGGTGCGCGTGGCGGACGAGGCTGCGGTCCATGTCGAGGAGCGCGACGCGGCCGAAGGCGCCATGGGCGATCTCAAGAGCCTCGGACATCCGCACTATTTAGCATGGTCCGCGGGGGCCAGCTAGATCGCCGCCGGGACACCCGTCCCGTCAGGGCGCCGCAACCGGTTCGTTCCGGAGCGTGGTCCTCTTCCGGAGTTCGGCTGTACCCATCACCGCTAGGGGAATGACGAGGGCCACATAGGCGTTGTCGATTCCCCCGGGATCGCCGGCGAGGAACCAGCCGATCGTCAGGACGAGGGAAACCAGGATGCTGACGACGGCGGCCCGCGGGGTGCCGAAGCGCGGAGCGTAGAAGGCAAAGATGACCAGGACCGCCAGGGTCGCCCGCAGGGATTTCGCGAGGAACGTCACCTTCAGGATATCCGGCGCGAAGATCGCCAGGGGAATCGGGATCAGGCCCACGAGCACCGTCATGCTGCGGACGAAACGCAGGGACGACGTCCCAGCCTCGCCCTGAAGGCGGGAATGATAGAAATCCTTGAACAGCAGGGTGGCGGCGCCGATGCTGAGGGCTGAGATCGTGCCGAACAGCGACCCCGCCAATCCCGCCACCACGATGGCGGCCAGCAGATCGTCCATCCGGGCGATCAGCCCCGGCAAAGCCTGGATCGCGGGGATTCCCGGCAGCAGCGCCGCCGCGCATACACCGACCAGGGCGGCGCCGATGCCGAACGGCACGAGCAGGAAGGCACAATAAAAGCTGGCCTGCCGCGCCGTGCGCCCGTCCTGCACGGTATTGATGGCCTGAATAACGTATTGCGTTGAGAAGACCGCGCCGATGCCGGCAACCATCCACGCGAAGATCTGCGACCAGCCGACCGTATCGACTGCGAACATCGCTTCTGGCACGCGGGCCTGCAGGTTCGCGAGGCCGCCGACCTGAGACAATCCGAAGGCGACGGCCGCGAGGATGCCAAGATACTTCACGACGGCATGGAGGACGTTCGTGTAGATGACCGAGCGCATCCCCCCGACACTGACATAAAGCGTCGCGACGATACCCGTGATGACGATGGCGCTGGTCCGGTCGACGTTGAGGAGGCCCGCCAGGATCGTACCGCCGCCCGCATAGGTCGAGACCGCGACGATCTGGAGCGCGAAGATCATAATGATCGAGGTCGCGAGCTTGGTCGGGCGACCGTAGGCCTTATTCAACGCCCCGGAGATCGTATTCTCGCCGAGTTCCTTAAAACGGGGCGCGAGCAGGATGGCGTAAAGAACGAATCCGACGGCGAGGGCGAGGACGTTCCAGGCTGCCGACACGCCGACTCTGTAGGCCGTCTGTGTGGTGCCGACGCTCGTCGCAGTACCGATGAATTCCGACATCAGCAGAAAGCCGATCAGGAACGCCGGATAGCGCGTGCCGCCGGAGGTAAAGCTTCCAGCGCTCCTCGCATGGCGTCGCACAGAGAAACTGATCAGCCCCATCGCCGCCATGTAGGCCAGGGTCAGGGAGAGAACGATCCAGTTTGGCTGCATGGGTGCGGCCTAACGGCAACGCCGTAGCGCCTGGGCGCCAAGGGAACCCAGCATGTTTCCTCCGAAATCATTCGGGGCCGCAGCTTTCCTCGCAGGAACGAGAAGCAACGGCTATTGCGGGGGAAACTAGATTTTGAACAGGAAGCGGACAAATATTCTGATTTGATCGGCACCATCAGATTATCTGATTCGGCACGATAATTAATATAAAGCGCACCCTAAGCAGGATGCGGTAAATCAAAAAGCGTTTTATATTGATTTGACAACGTATTAGAACAATTTTACAGAATTAATATATGTTGAAGATCGTATTGTGCTCGAAATATTATAAACTTAGACGATAGAAATTGGTCGGTATGTTGTCGAAGCGCATTTGTATGGACCTTGCGTGGGATAGCCACCGAGTAGCAGGACCGCCGAGAAAGCCAACATACTCCTCGCGACCCATGTTTGCCATCTTGGGCGGTGTTGGCGCATCCCGATGGTGGTCTTTCGCGGCAGTTGAACAAACTCAGCTTAGCTTGGAGCACGAAGGGGCGTAGGCCGTTGGCGACGGCGCGAGGACGAGGCTCACCTCGATTATGGTGTCGTTGAAGATCCACCGGGGGATTGTGCGCATCGGACCGAAATTCGTGAAGGTACCTGCGAAGCCTTTTCTACGGCGATTCACCGTCGGATAAATCGACAACCAGACCATCGCTAAGCCGCCGACATAACGTCTGCTTTTAGGTTGCTGCCCGGTTCGGCTGAGTGGCAGCAATGGGCGCCAAGTCGAATGTCCGGTTCTGCGCGCGACGTCGATCCAGCGTGACGAAATCTGGCCGAAAGCGGAATGACTGCTCGAAGGTCTTTCGGACAGACAAGCGGACATCGGTGGTCACGTACGCAAACGCGACGGAGCATTCTTCGTGCGCCGGCCTGTCAGGCCGGAAATCTCATCAAAGCTGTGCACCCAGTTCCGACGACAAACGCTCGCCGGCCTCGCGCAGGTGCGGTTTGAGGGCTTCGGCCCGCTCCGTCGTGAGCCTCGATGACGGACCCGAAAGCGCGAGGGCGCCGATCAGGCGCCGCTCGGTCCCGAAGATTGGCATTGCGAGCGACGCGACATGGGGATCCGTGATGCCCGAGGTGTAGAGCGGGACCTCGACCGGGATCGTTTGCGACGCGCCCGCGTCGCCGAAGGTGCGCAGGACCCGGGCGATGGCGGATTCGTCCATCGGCCGCATGTCGCCGGGGCGGACATTCATCCGCAGCGGTGACGGCGAGTCCGCCCGGAACAGGCAGAGCCGCTGGTTGCCCCGGCGGATGTAGAACGAGGCCGTCTCCAGGGACTCGGCCGCGAGCCGCTCCAGGACGGGGACGATCCGTTCCTCCAGGGCGAAGGATTGCTGGTAGACCGAACCGATCCGGGCCGCCTCGACGCCGAGGCGGTAGCGCCCATCGTCCAGCCGCTCGATCAGGTCGAACTTCTCCAGCGAGATGCACAGCCGCATGATCGTGCTCTTCACGAGCGCCGTGCGGCGGGCGAGTTCGGAGAGTTCCAGGGCGTCGTCGCCACGCCGGAACGCGGTCAGCACCGTCAGAACCCGGTCGGCCGAAGCCACGCCTTCGAGATTGGGCCGCGTACGCGCCTCCTTCGCCATCGCTTCGCACTCGTTCCGGTTTCGCGGTGTTCGGGATCGACGATCCATAGCCATCCGCCTCCCGCTCACCAAGCCGTGACGCCACCTTGCCCACGGCATCGTTGACAGCACCGGCCGATTGCGTCATCTAAAACGAAACGCCGTTTCAAAATTGGCGATTCGGGAGTGGACGTCATGGTGCAAGGGCAACAGGCCCAGGCTCCGACCCACGCGGTCGATGAGCGAAACCTCCATCGCAAGATGATGCGGCGGATCCTGCCGTTCCTCTTCGTGTGCTACGTGGTCAGCTATCTGGACCGCGTGAATGTCGGCTTCGCCGCCCTCACGATGAACGAGCACATCGGTCTCACCGCGACGTCCTTCGGCATCGGCGCGGGCCTGTTCTTCCTCGGCTATTTCATCGCCGAGATCCCCAGCAACCTGATCATGATGCGCGTCGGGGCCCGGCTCTGGATCGCCCGGATCATGATCACCTGGGGCCTCGTCTCGGCGGCCACCGCCTTCGTGACCGGGCCGATCCAGTTCGGCATCGCCCGGTTCCTCCTCGGCCTCGGCGAGGCAGGCTTCGTACCCGGCGTCTTCCTCTATCTGAGCTTCTGGTTCCCCTCCGCCGTGCGGGCGCGGGCCACCTCCCTCTTCCTGCTCGGGATCCCGGTCGCCAACATCATCGGCTCGCCGATCTCCGGGGCGCTGGTGCAGATCGAGGGCTTCGGCCTCGCCGGATGGCAGTGGCTCCTCATCCTCGAAGCCCTGCCGGCGGTGATCCTCGGCATCGTCTGCCTCTTCGTCCTCACCGACCGGCCGGAGAAGGCGCAGTGGCTAACGCCCGCGGAGCGCGAGGTCCTCGTCGCCACCCTCGAACATGAGAAGGCCGCCATCGAGAAGAAGCACCCGATGACCCTGGCCCAGGCCCTCCGGAACTGGCGGGTGCTGCTGCTGGCGGCGATCAATTTCTGCGCGATCATCGGCTCCCTCGGCGTCGGCCTGTGGCTGCCGCAGATGATCAAGCAGCTCGGGCTCGCGAGCTCGGTGGTCGGGGTCGTCGCCGCCATTCCCTATATCTGCGGCGCGGTGGCGATGGTGGTGTGGGGCCGCGTCTCCGACCGGGGCAGCGACCGCACGATCTATCCGGCCCTCTCCCTGGCCCTCGGTGCCGTCGGCCTGACCGCGAGCACCCTGACCCCGACACCGGGCTTGACCATCGTGGCGCTCTGCGTCGCGGTGATGGGCATCAATTCATACACGGCGACCTTCTGGGCCGTCCCCTCGGGCTTCCTCACCGGCCGCGCGGCGGCGGGCGGAATTGCGATGATCGTTTCGATCGGCAATCTCGGCGGCTTCGCCGGCCCGTACCTGATCGGTGTGATGCGCGAGCTCTCCGGGGGATTCACCGCCCCGTTGCTGGCGGTCGGCGGCATCCTCCTCCTCGGCGCCCTGATGATGCTGGCCCTGGGACGGCAGATCCGGCGGGAAGCGATCCCCGTCGCGGTCGCGGCGTAAACGCCATGATCCCGCATCTCCCCCCCGGGCCGAAGGTGCCGTCGCTCACCGCGGCCTTCTGCGCCGAGCTGCGCGCGCGGGGCTTCGCGGGCGACATCACCCTGGCCGAGGCCGACCGCACCGTGCTCGCCACGGACAACTCGATCTACCAGATCACGCCGCAGGCCATAGCCTTCCCGCGCGACCGCGACGACCTCGTGCGCATCGCGACCCTGCTCGCCGAGGAGCGGTTCGTAGAGGTGCGAATCGCCCCCCGCGGCGGCGGAACGGGGACCAATGGCCAGTCCCTCACGGACGGGATCGTGGTCGATCTGTCCCGGCACATGAACCACATCCTCGCCATCGACCCGGTGCGCCGCACGGCGCGGGTCGAGGCGGGGGTGGTGAAGGACCAGCTCAACGCGGCTCTGGCCGCGCACGGCCTATTCTTCGCCCCCGAACTTTCGACCTCCAACCGCGCCACCATCGGCGGGATGATCTCGACCGACGCCTGTGGCCAGGGCTCCTGCCTCTACGGCAAGACCCGTGACCATGTGCTCGCCCTCACCACCGTGCTCGCCGACGGCACGGTCTGGCATTCCGAACCCCTCGACGCGGCCGGTCTGGAGGCGGCCCAGAGCCGCCCCGATCTTGCGGGCGCCATCCACCGGGAGGTGGACAGGCTCCGGCGCGAGAACGCGGCGCTGATCGAGACGACCTTCCCGCCGCTGAACCGCTGCCTCACCGGCTACGACCTGGCCCATCTGCGCCGCGCCGACGGCCGCTTCGACCTCAACGCCGTGCTGTGCGGCTCGGAGGGGACGCTGGGCTTCCTCGCGGAGGCGACGCTCAACGTCCTGCCGCTGCCGCGCCACTTCGCGCTCGTGAACCTCCGCTACGACAGCTTCGACGCGGCCCTGCGGGACGCGCGGACGCTCGCGACCTTCGGGGCGGCCTCGGTCGAGACGGTGGATTCCAAGGTTCTGGGCCTCGCCCAGGAGGATCCCATCTGGGAGGGCGTCGCCGCCTACTTCCCGGAGGATGCGGGCGAGCGGGCCCGCGGCGTCAACCTGATCGAGTTCGTCGGCGACGGCGAAGGTGCGGTCGAGGCGGCGCTCGCCCGTCTGACGGCGGCCCTGGACGAGGCCGGTCGCACCCGTGGCCGACGCGGCTACACGGTGGCCCGGGGCGAGGCGGAAGTCGATCGCCTCTGGGCGATGCGCAAGAAGGCGGTCGGCCTGCTGGGCAACACCAAGGGTGACCGGCGGCCCATCGCCTTCGTGGAGGACACCGCCGTCCCACCGGAACACCTCGCCGACTACATCGCGGAGTTCCGCAACGCCCTCGACCGGCGCGGGCTCGATTACGGCATGTTCGGCCACGTCGATGCCGGCGTGCTCCATGTGCGTCCGGCCATCGACATGAAGGCCCCCGGCGCCGAGGCGCTGGTCCGGGCCGTCACCGAGGACGTCGTGGCCCTGACGCAGCGCTACGGCGGGCTGCTCTGGGGCGAGCACGGCAAGGGCGTGCGCTCCGAGTTCTCGCCCCGCTTCTTCGGCCCGCTCTATCCCGTGTTGCAGGCGGTGAAGGCCGCCTTCGACCCGCGCAACCAGTTCAATCCGGGCAAGATCGCTGCCCCCGAGGGTGCCGCGTTGCTCACGGTGGACGGCGTGCCGACCAAGGGGTCGCGGGACCGGGCAATCCCGGAGGCCGTCCGGGCCGCCTACGACGAGGCGCTCCACTGCAACGGCAACGGCGCCTGCTTCAGCTGGGACCCGGACGAGGCGATGTGTCCGTCGTGGAAAGGCACCCGCGAGCGTCGGCATTCGCCCAAGGGCCGCGCCCAGCTGATGCGCGAGTGGCTGCGGCGGCTGGCTGTCGAAGGCCGCGACCCCCTCGACGAGGCGGAGCGTCTGCGCGCCCGCCCGGGCTGGCTCGCCTTCCCGGCCCGCCTCGCCGCGACCCTGCGGCGGCGGGACGACTTCTCCCATGAGGTCCAAGAGGCGATGGCCGGCTGCCTCGCCTGCAAGTCCTGCACGGGGCAGTGCCCGATCAAGGTTGACGTGCCGACCTTCCGGGCGAAGTTCCTCGAACTCTATCACGGTCGCTACCTGCGGCCCCTGCGCCACCACGCCGTCGCCGCCCTGGAGGTCGCCGTGCCGTTGCTGGCGAAGGCGCCCAGGCTCGCGAATGCCGCGACGTCCCTCGGTCTCACCGGGGCGATCGGGCTCGTCCACGTACCGAAGCTTTCCGGGCTCGACCTGCGCGGGGAACTCGACGCTCGCGGCGTGAACTTCGCCGATGCCGACGCCCTGGACCGCCTCCCGGAGGCCGAGCGCCTGACGAGCGTCATCGTCGTGCAGGACGCCTTCACCAGCCACTACGACACGCCCGTCCTCCTCGCCCTCCTCGATCTGCTGATCGGGCTCGGCCTGCGACCCTGGCTCGCGCCCTACCGCCCGAACGGCAAGCCGCTCCACGTGCATGGCTTCCTCGGCCGGTTCGCGCGGCTGGCGGCTTCCAATGCCGACGACCTCGGCCGGGTCGCCGCGACGGGCGTCGCCCTCGTCGGTCTCGACCCGTCGATGACGCTCACCTACCGCTCGGAGTACCGGCAGGCCCTACCGGGGCGGGACCTGCCGCGGGTCCACCTCGTCCAGGAATGGCTCGCCGGCCGCCTCGAGCCCGGCCGATCAGCTTCTGAAGCCGAGACCTACTGGCTGCTGCCCCACTGCACCGAGCGGGCGACGGCGCAGCCGGCGCTCGCCGACTGGACCAGGGTCTTCGCCGCCCTGGGGTTGCGCCTGTCGGTGCTGCCGTCCGGCTGCTGCGGCATGGCCGGCACCTACGGCCACGAGGCCGAGCACCGGGCGATGTCGGAGCGGATCTACGGCCTCAGCTGGGCTGGGCACGTCGCCAAGAAGGGGCGCTCGGGTCGCCTGCTGGCCGACGGCTATTCCTGTCGCTCGCAGGTCAAGCTCGTCGACGGCCTGCGCCTGCCGCACCCCGTCGAGATCCTCCGCGACCATCTCGCCGCCGGCCCGATGGCCTGCCGGCGGACCACCACCCTCACCGCATAGCCCGACAGGAGCACACCATGGCAGACCGTACGCAATTCCGTTTGGGCCTCGTCGGCTACGGCGAGATCGGCAGCACTCTCGGCGCCGGCCTGCGCGGCGCCGGCCTCGAGTCGATCGCCTGCTACGACAAGTACGCCTTCGACGGACCCTACGCGGACCTCATCCAGGAGCGGGCCGAGAAGGCCGGCGTCACCCTCGTCCGCTCGAATGCGGACCTCGCCGAGGCCGCCGACCTGATCGTCAGCGTCACGCCGGGCGCCGCCTCGCTGGAGAGCGCCGACGCCTTCGCTCCGGTCCTGACGAGCCGTCACACCTTCCTCGACTTCGCCTCGGCGACGCCGAAGATCAAGCAGGGCGTCGCGGCCAAGCTCGAAGCGACCGGCGCCTTCCTCGGAGACGGCTCGATCGAGGGCACGCCGCTGCACGGCTATTCCATGCGGATGCTGTCGAGCGGCCCGGCCGGTGAGCGGGTGCGCGACCTTCTCGTGCCGTGGGGGATGCAGATCGAGTTCACCGGCCCGGTGCTCGGCACCGCCTCGGGGATCAAGATCATCCGCTCGGTCCTGATCAAGGGGATCGAGGCGCTGACCGACGAGATGCTGCTCGCCGCCCATCAGTACGGGATCGACGAGATCGTCCTAGCCTCGGCCTCCAAAACCCTCGCCCGGCCGTGGATGCACACGGTGCAGAGCCTCACCCCGTCGGGGGTGATCCACGCCAAGCGCCGGGCCGAGGAGCTGGAGATGTCGGCCGACGCCGTCGCCGATGCCGGGGTCGAGCCGATCATGGCCCGCGCGGTGGCCCAGCGCCTGCGCTGGAAGGAGAGCCTCGGCCTTAAGGACCACTTCAAGGGCGTCGTCCCCCGGACCTACCAGGAGGCCCTCGACGCCATGGTGCTCAAGGCCGGCCTCAAGCCCGTCGCCTGAAACCTCACTTTCCCGCATCGAAGGACGAACAACCATGGCCATCGGTTTCAAGATCCATCCGCGCACCCGCACGGTCGAGCCCGCCACCGTCGAGAAGTTCAAGGCGATCGCGGTCGCCAACATCAGCGACTCCATGAGCCGCATGAGCCACGGCGGCGCCAGGATCCGGCCGCTCCATGCCGGGGGCGTGCTCAGCGGCGTCGCCCTGACCGTGCGGGTGCGCCCCGGCGACAACCTGATGATCCACGCGGCCCTGAACCGGGCGAAGCCCGGCGACGTCCTCGTCGTCGATGGCGACGGCGACTTGACGAACGCCTTGATGGGCGAACTCATGCTGTCCCACGCGCAGCAGATCGGGTTGGCGGGCGTCGTCCTGAACGGCGCGGTCCGCGATTACGGCTGGATCCGCCAGAACACGTTCCCGGTCTTCGCCGCCGGCGTCACCCATCGTGGCCCCTACAAGAACGGGCCGGGCGAGGTGAACGCCACCATCGCCCTCGACGGCATGGTGATCGAGCCCGGCGACCTGATCGTCGGCGACGACGATGGCGTCGTCTGCGTGCCCTTCGACCAGACCGAAGAGGTCTTCGCCGCCGCCGACAAGAAGCAGCAGGGCGAGGCCAAGACCATGGCGGCGATCCAGGCCGGCACCGTGGACCGCTCCTGGGTCGAGCGCGCCCTCGCGGAGGCGGGCTGCGAGGGGATCTGACCGGCGTCGCCGTCCTTGCGAGCGCAGCGAAGCAACCCAGGGACGCGCCACGTCTGGGACCGGCCCGCATCCCTGAATTGCTTCGCTCACGCTCGCAAAGACGACACGACAACACACCAAAGGGAGGGAGAGCGATGGCCGCCACAGAACACGCCAAGCATCCACTTGAGACGGCGACCATGCGCCGGGTCATCGTGCGGCTCGTGCCGTTCCTGATGCTCTGCTATTTCTTCGCCCTGCTCGACCGGGTGAACGTCGGCTTCGCCGCTCTGCAGATGAACAAGGATCTCGGGCTCACCCCGGCCATGTTCGGCTTCGCGGCTAGCCTGTTCTTCGTCTCGTACTTCCTCGTCGAAGTCCCGAGCAACCTCGCCCTGCAGAAGGTCGGGGCGCGCCGCTGGATCGCCCGGATCATGATCACCTGGGGCTTCGTCACGATGGGGATGGCCCTCGTGACAGGTCCCCATTCCCTCTACGTGATGCGCTTCATCCTGGGCGCGGCGGAGGCCGGGTTCTTTCCCGGGGCGATCCTCTACCTGACCTACTGGCTGCCGAGCGAATACCGGGCGCGGATCCTGGCGACCTTCACGGTCTCGATCCCGCTGGCGACCTTCCTCGGCTCGCCCCTGTCGGTGACGCTCCTCGAACTCGACGGGCTGCTCGGCCTCAAGGGCTGGCAATGGCTGTTCGTGCTTGAGGGCCTGCCCACCGTCTGCCTCGGCATCGCCTGTCTGTTCGTCCTGACCGACCGGCCCCGCGACGCGAACTGGCTCCGCGACGACGAGCGCGCCTGGCTCGTCGGGCGCCTCGACGAGGAGGCTGCCAAGCGCAAGCCGATCGGCCACATCTCCCTGTGGCAGCTCGCCCGCAACAAGTACTTCCTGACGATGGCGCTGGTCTGCTCCGGCGCCTCGGCGACGGGCAGCGTGCTCTCGGTCTGGCAGCCGCAGATGATCAAGTCGTTCGGGCTGACCAACCTGCAGACCGGCTTCGTCAATGCGATCCCCTACGGCATCGCCACGGTGCTGATGGTGCTCTGGGGCCGCCACTCGGACCGGCAAGGCGAGCGGCGCTGGCACACGGCGATCCCGCTGCTGCTCGCCGCCTTCGGCCTGTCGTACCTGAACCTCACCGCGGGCATCGCGACGGCCGTCATGGCCGTGACCTTCGCCCTGGTCGGCGCCTACTCGTTCAAGGGGCCGTTCTGGGCGCTCTCCGCCGGCTGGCTCTCGCCGGGGACGCTGGCGGCCGGTCTCGCCGGGATCAACGCCATCGCCAATCTGATCGGGGGCGGCCTGATGGTTAACGTGGTCGGCCTCGTGAAGGACGCCACCGGCAGCTTCCCCCTCGGGATGCTCCCCGTCGCCGCGCTGGATGCCGCCGCCGCGATCAGCGTGATCCTGATCAGCCGCGCCCATGCCCGCGAGGCCCACGCGGCGGCGCAGCCTGCCTGAGCCACCTCCCACGCGCCCGCACCGAGGCCACGCGATGTCGTTCTTCGCTCCCCCGCCGGCCGTGACGGCCGAAATCTTCACGCGCCTGCCCGACCGATTCCGGAAGGTCCGGCCGACCGCCTGGGCGAACGCCAACCGCGGCGGCCACGCCATCGACTCTTTCCTGGAAGGCCCCGTCTTCGACCGGACCGGCCGTCTCTATGTGACGGACATCCCCTTCGGCCGGATCTTCCGCATCGACCGAGCCGGCGAATGGGAGCTCGTCGCCGAATACGACGGCTGGCCGAACGGGATGAAGATCCACCAAGACGGGCGGATCTTCATCACCTGCTACAGGCGCGGCCTGATGCTCCTCGATCCCGACACGGGGGCGGTGACGCCGTTCCTGGAAACGGCGGGCTCGGAGGGCTTCCGCGGGGTCAACGACCTGACCTTCGCCAGGAACGGCGACCTCTACTTCACTGACCAGGGCCAGACCGGGCTGCAGGACCCGACCGGCCGGGTCTACCGCCTGCGCCCCTCCGGCGAGCTGACCTGCCTCGTCGACACGATCCCGAGCCCGAACGGCATCGTCATCGACGATGCCATGGGCAGCCTGTTCGTGGCCGTGACCCGCGCCCAGCAGATCTGGCGCATCCCCCTGAACGCCAGCGGCCTCGTCGCGAAGGTCGGCGTGTTCGCGCAGCTGCACGGCGGCCTCGGCGGTCCGGACGGCATCGCGCTCGATGCCGAGGGCTGCCTGATCGTCGCCCATACCGGGTTCGGGTCGATCTGGCGCCTGTCGCCGGTCGCGGAGCCGCTGCTGCGGGTGAAGTCCCCCGCCGGGATCTCGACCACCAACGTCGCCTATGGCGGCCCGGACGGGGCGACCCTGTTCATCACCGAATCCCAGACCGGCAGCATCCTCACCGCGCGGATGCCGGCCGCCGGCCAGACCCTCTTCTCGCACCACTGAACGGACCGGACGGATGCCCCCCTCGATGACCCGCCGCGCGCATCTCGCGGCCCTCTTGGCTGGCGCCGCCCTCGCCGCCGGCCTGCGGCCCGCTGCGGCCCAGACCGTGCCCTGGTCCGCGGGCACGGATCGGCCGACCTTCACCGTGCCGCCGGGCGCCACGGACTGCCACCACCACATCTACGATGCGCGCTTCCCGGCCGCGCCCGGCGCCACCCTGCGGCCGCCGGATGCGAGCGTCGCCGATTACAAGCTCCTGATGCAGCGCCTCGGCATCAGCCGGCACGTCGTGGTGCAGCCCTCGACCTACGGGGTCGACAACAGCCTCCTCGTCGAGTCGATGAAGGCGTTCGGGCCGACCGCCCGGGGCATCGCGATGCTCGACGCCTCGGTGACGCCCGAAGAGCTGAAGCGCCTCGACGGGGCCGGCATCCGCGGCGTCCGCTTCGGGACGCGCCTGCCCGGCGGCGCCCCGATCACCGACCTGGGGCCGGTCGCCCGCAAGATCGCCGACTTCGGCTGGCACATCCAGCTGGTCTCCGACGGCGACAAGATCGTGGACCTGGCCGAGACCCTGAAGGGCCTGCCGGTCCCGGTCGTGTTCGACCATATGGGCCATCTGCCCGAGCCCGCCGGCCCCGACCATCCGGGCTTCAAGGTGATCGCCGACCTGATCGACGAGAACGGCGCCTGGGTGAAGCTCGCCGGCGCCTACATCCTCTCGAAGGTCGGGCCGCCGAGCTACGCCGACCGGAGCCGCCTCGCCCGCGCCTACGTGGCGCTCGCCCCCGAGCGGCTCGTCTGGGGGAGTGACTGGCCGCATCCGACCTCGCCGGCCGACGCGAAGCCGGACGATGCCGTGCTCCTCGACCTCCTGGCGAACTGGGCGCCCGACGAGGCGGTGCGAAACCGCATCCTCATGGCTAATCCGGCCAAGCTCTACGGCTTCTGATCCGATTTCCGACGCGAGAGGGCCGGCCTATGCTCAGCCAAATCCGATCCCGGCGCACCGTCCTCCAGGGTGGCGCGGCGTTCGCCCTGGCCACGGCCGCCAGCCTTCGTGACCGGCCGGCGAAGGCTGCGGACGCCACGCCGTTCTCGTCGGGGACGGACGCGCCGACGATCGCCGTTTCGCCGAACGCCTGCGACTGCCACATCCACATCCTGTCGACCCGCTATCCGGCCTCGCCCCACTGGAAAGGCCAGCCGGTGCTGGACAGCGACGTCGCCGCCTACCGTCAGGTGCAGGCCCGCCTCGGGACGAGCCGGGTGGTGGTGGTGACGCCCTCGACCTACGGCACCGACAACCGTCCGACCCTCGACGGCGTGGCGGCGTTCGGCCCCGCGGCCCGCGCGGTGGTCGTGGTCGATCGCGACGTCACCGATGCCGAGCTTCGGACGATGGCGGGCCAGGGCGCGGTGGGCATCCGGGTGAACTTCGGCACGCCGCAATCCTGGGGGCCGACCACCGCGGAGCGCCTCGAGACGATGGCCCGCAAGGTCGCGCCGCTGGGCTGGCACGTCCAGATCTACGCGACCGGCGACACGATCGTGGAACTCGAACCCGTCCTGAGCCGCCTGCCGACGCCCCTCGTCATCGATCACTTGGCGCGGCTCCCGCCCGACCAGGGCGTGAGCCATCCCGCCTACGCCGTGGTGCGCCGTCTGCTCGACGGCGGCCGGACGTGGATGAAGCTGTCGGGGGCCTACCTCAATACCGCGAGCGGGCCTCCCGCCTATGCCGACGCGACGGCGGTCGCGAAGTCCTTCGCGGCCGCGGCCCCGGAGCGCGTGGTCTGGGGCAGCGACTGGCCGCACCGGGGCGAGAAGCACCTGCCCGACGACGCCCGGCTGCTCGACCTTCTGGCCGAATGGGTCCCCGACGACGGGGCGCGGGCGCGGGTTCTGGTCGATAATCCCGCGGCGCTGTACGGGTTCGGCTGAGCGAAGATGGAGGAGCAGATCCAGGCCAAAGCCTCGGTGATCCTGTCGGCTTCAGCGATTCTCCACGTGACATGCCACGGCCGAATGGGCTCGAAGCAGCCTGCCGATCCTGGCTGACAACGGAAGGAACGCGCTTCTACGGCTTGCTCAGGACAGGAGCGCGAGCAGACCGGACAGGTCGGGTCGTTCATCGATCGCCCAGAAGGCGTCGAGGACGCGACGGACCTCGAGCGCATCGAGACGCTTGCCCGCATTCATGTGAAACTTGCGTTCGACGTCGTCGCGGGACATCGGCCTCGACACGAATCCCGGCACGTCGTCGACCTGCCTCACGATCTCGCGCCCATCCCTCAGCGTCGCGGTCAGTCGGTTCGGCACCGCTTTCGGCTGCATCGCCGTGAGGGCAGGGTCCTCGGCGACAGTGATCCGGTCAATGAGGGCGAGCAGGGTCGGATCGCTCAGCTTGTCGGGGGCGTAGCTGTCGTTGGCGATGGCGCCGTCGAGCATCGCCCGCGCGGTGATATAGGGCAGGCTGTGGTCGGCGGTGTCCTTCGTCGTCGGGCGCCACTTCTCGCGGTCGCGGCCGGCGGTGACGTAGCCGAGATGCGTCGTGTCGATGCGCAGGCTCTGAACGGCGTCGACACCACCGGCTACCGCGACGACGTCGATCGCCGCCGGGATCGCCGTCAGGCAGTAGACCTGGGCCGGATAGGGCTTGATCCCGCATCGCGCGATGCGGAAGGGGCGCCCCTCACCGCCGAACGTCGCCACGTCGACGGTGAATGGGCCCGAGACCTGCTTGAAGAATCCGGCGCGGCCTTCGAAGATCGGCGCCGGGCCCGTGAGACCGGCGCGGGCGAGGCGCGCGGCGAACACGCCTGCGCGGGTCGCCTCGGCATCGGCCACGCCCTTCCAGTCCGAGAGCGTCTGGACGCGGGTCTGGTTCATGGCGATATGGCCGTTGATCGCGAGATTGACGGCCTGGGTCAGGGCTTCCGGGGAGAGACGCATCAGCCGGCCCGATGCCAGCGCGGAGGCAGGCAGGCAGTAGACCGGATGGTCCCAGCCATGCCCCGTTACTTCCGCGGCATCGAGCAGGCGGCAATTGATCTCGTAGGCGAGGGCGATCGAAGCGATCAGTTCGCGGCCGGTCGCACGCTCCGCCTCGGCGACGGCGAGGCAGGCGGCGATGGCGTCGCTAGGGTGACCGGGCTCGCGGCCGACATAGACGTCGTTGAAATCCTCGTAGCGGATGGCGACGCCGTTGGCGAAGGCTGCGAGTTCCGGGCTGCTCCGCCGGTCCGTGCCGAGGACCGTCGCGGAGCCCGCCCCGTCACTGAGCGCGATCTCCCGGCAGATCCGCACGGGCCCGGCATCGAGGGCGGCGAGCCCGCATCCCAGCGCGTCGATCAGATGGATCTTCACCGTCTCGACGGTGGCCGGATCGAGATCCTCGGACCGCAGACGATGGGCATAGGCAGCGAGCCTATCGGCGAGGGGAGGTTCCCCGTCGGGAGCGGCCCTCGCCTGTCTGGCGACCAGGGCGGCGCCCGCGGTCAGCCACGCCGCGACCTGACGGCGGGAGGGCGAGGGCGTCATCCGCATAGGCCGCTCTCCCATCAGGCGAAGCCGTAAAGCTTGGCCGGGTTGTCGACGAGGATCTTATCCCGCATCGCCTCGCTGCCGGCCCAGTCGGAAAGCAGGTCGAACAGCACCGCGTCGTCGGGCTTGTGCTTCTCCGTGACGTGCGGCCAGTCGCTGCCCCAGACGAGGCGCTCGGGGGCGAGCTTCACGAACGCCCGGGCGGTGCGCGTTGCGTCCGGGTAGCCGGGCGGCCCGGCCTCGGTGTTCAGGTATGCACCCGCGAGCTTCACCCAGGCCCGGTCCTTCTCGACCAAGCCGGCGATGGTCGCGAAGGCGGGATCGTCGGGCCCCCTGGCTGGATCAAGGCGGCCCATGTGGTCGAACACGATGGGGCATGGCAGCCTGTTCAGCAGGGCCTCGTTCTCCCGGATCTGGTCCCCGGACATGTGCAACTGCACGTGCCAGCCGAGGTCGGCGATGCGCTTGGCGAGCGGCTCGATCGTCGCGATGGCGGCCACCGTGTCGTTGGGGTTCCACACGCTGAAGCGAAGGCCGCGGACGTAGCTGGCGTCGAGGCGCTTCAGCTCGACGTCGGTGACATCCGGGTGCAGGACGGCGATGCCGCGCCCGTTCCCGCCGAAGCGCTTGAGGGCGTCGAGCAGACAGGTCGGGTCGGTGCCGTGGTTCTTCGGCTGCACTGGTACGGCGCGGGTCGTGCCGAGACGCGCCTGGAGCAGGCGATACGCGTCGAAGGTCATACCCGGGGGCTTGGGTGTGTCCGGCGGCGGGAAGCGCGCGTCGATGATGTGGAAGTGGCAATCGCAGGCCTTGGCCGGCGCCCGATGGCGCGGCCGTTCGGTCCCAGCGGAGTTCGGGACCGCTCCGTCGGTCGCGAGCGCCCAATCGGACGTTGCCATGCCGGCCATGGCGGCCGCGACGAAGCCGCGGCGTGTCAGCGTGGGCATTCCCATCCTCCCTGTCACTGTCGTCAGCGGGCGTCGCCGCTGCGGACCACGCCCGCGGCGACGAGGTCGTCGAAGGCCGCGCCCGCGATGCCGATCTGCCCCAGCACCTCCCGATTGTGCTGACCGAGGGCCGGCGCCGGGGTGCGGATCGAGCCCGGCCGGTCGTGCAGGCGCGGCACGACGGCGTGCATGGGGATGAGCCCCATGTCGGGGTCGGGATAGTCGGCGATGAGTTCGCGCTCGACGACGTGCGGATCGGCGACGAGCTTGGCCGCATCGTTGATCGGGCCGATCGTCACCTCGGCGGCCTCGAAGAAGGCGACGTTCTCGTCCTGCGTCCGCTCCGCGATGAAGGCGCCGATGATCGCGTCGAGCTCGTCCACGTGGCGCAGCCGGTCGGCGTTGGTGCGGAAGCGCGGGTCGTCCACGAGGTCGGGGCGCCCGATCGCTCGGAACAGGCGCTCGGCCATCTTCTGGATCGAGCCCGACAGGCCGACATAGAGCCCGTCGCTGCACCGGTAGGCGTTGCGCGGCGCCGAGTTCGTCGAGCGCGAGCCGGTCCGGGGCTTTCCCTTGCCGGTGAGCCGGTAATTGGCGGCCTGCGGGCTGAGGATCGCGAAGAGCGGGTCGAGGAGCGGCAGATCGATGACCTGACCCCGGCCGCCGTTCACCTCGACCTCGCGCAGGGCGATCATGGCGGCTGAGGCGCCGGTGAGTCCGGCGACGCCGTCCGCGAGGTACATCGGCGGCAGCACCGGCTCCCGGTCGGCGAAGCCGTTCATGGCGGCGAAGCCCGAGAACCCCTCGATCACCGTGCCGAATCCAGGCCGCTGAGCGTAGGGTCCGTCCTGCCCCCAGCCGGAGATGCGGATGATTGTCAATCCGGGATTGAGGGCGTGCAGTGACTCCGGCGAGAGGCCCATCGCCTCCAGGACACCCGGCCGGAAGCTCTCCACCAGCATCTGGCAGGAGGGCACGAGTGCGCGGAGCACCTCGATGGCGCGGGGATCGCGCAGCGACAGACACAGGCTCTTCTTGTTGCGGGCGTAAATCTTCCAGTGGGTCTCGACGCCCTCGGTCTTCCAGGCGCGCAAGGTATCGCCCTCGGGGGGCTCAACCTTGATCACCTCGGCACCGAAATCGCCCAGCATCTGCGTCAGGACGTTGCCGGCGAAGAGGCGGGAGAGGTCGAGGATGCGCACCCCGTCGAGGATACCCCGGGCCTCGGGACGGTAGTCGCGCCGGTGCAGTTCGCGCTTGGTCATCGGGCTTCCGTCGCGGTGTGGAGATCGGACAGCGCCACGACGGCGCGGGCGCGGGCCAGGAAGGGCGGATCGATCATGCGCCCGTCCACGAGGATGGCGCCGAGGCCGCGTGTCTCGGCCTCGGCGGCCGCCGCCAGGATGCGGCGCGACCACGCCACCTCGTCCGGGCTCGGCAGGAAGGCGGCGTTGGCGATCTCGATCTGGGACGGGTGGATGCAGGTCTTGCCCGCGAAGCCATGGCGGCGGGCCGCCGCGCACTCGGCGCGGAAGGCCTCGGGGTCATTCACCGCCGCGAAGGCGCCGTCATAGGCGGGCAGGCCGGCCTCGGCGGCGGCGAGCCGAACGGCGACGCGGATATGGGCGACGGCGGCTTCGTCGTGCCGGTCGATGCCGCAGGGCTCCAGCAGATCGGCGTAGCCGATCTGCAGGCCGGCGACGCGGGGATGCGCGCGGGCGAGGTCCGCCGCCCGTCGGAGGCTTCTCGGAGTCTCGATGTTGACGAGGAGGCGGATGCGACCCGCCGGATCCAGGCGGTCGAGGCGGGCGGCCGCCTCGGTGATGGCGGCCGGATCCTCGGCCATCGGTAGGTTGATGACATCCGTGCGCGGCAGAGACACCGCCTCGAGGTCGCGCGCGAAATGCTTGGTGCCGGGAGCGTTGATCCGCACCACGACGGCCTTGCGCAGGCCGGTCGGCGGTTCCCGCAGATAGGCCGCGAGACTGTCCCGCGCCTCGTCCTTGCGGGCTTCCGGCACGGCGTCCTCAAGGTCGAAGGAGAGGGCGTCGGCGGGGCCGGCGGCGGCCTTCGCGAACAGCTCGGGCCGGGAGGCCGGGACGAACAACTTCGAGCGCATCAGCACGGCGCGGCTCCGTCAGGCGATCTTGAAATGCGCCATCGCGACGATGGCCGCGGTGACGGTGAGCGCTCCGCCGATCCGCGTCGCGACCTGGGCGAAGGGCATCAGTTCCATCCGCTCGGCGGCGGTCAGGATCATCACGTCGCCCGTGCCGCCGAGGCCGCTGTGGCAGGCGTTCACGATCGCGGTCTCGATCGGGTACATGGCGAGCCAGCGCCCGACGACGTAGCCGGTGCCGGTCAGCGCGAGCACGGTCGCCACGATGGTGACGAGGTTGGCCGGGTGGAACGCCTCGACCAACTCGTGCCAGGGGGTCAGCGCCACCGCCGTGCTGAACAGCAGCGGATAGGTCACCGCCACCACGAAGAAACGGAACACCACGCGGGCGCCCTCTTCGAGTGAGTCCGGAACCGCCCGCAGCAGCTTCGCCAGGACGACGAGGAACAGCATCGCCACCGGCGCGGGCAGGCCGATCAGCGCATGGATCAGCGTGCCGAAAACGTAGATGGCGATGCCGGTTATGCCGCCGGCCGCCACGGTGGCGACGTCGATCCCGGAGGTGTTGCGGTGAACCGCACCGGGGTCGGCATCCGTGGCTCCGTCTGCGGCGGGTTGGAGCCGGCCGTTGCCGGTGAGGTCAGGGCGGCGCTTGCCCAGCGTGTTCAGGGCGCCGCAGAGGATGATGGCGACGAGGTTCCCGAAGAACACGAGCGGCAGGATCTGCCCCAGCATCCCGCCGTGGTCGACGCCCAGCGCCTCCGCGTAGCCGACCGAGAGCGGGATCGCGCCTTCGCCGACGCCCCCGGCCATCACGGGCACCACGACGTAGAGGATCGACCGCCAGAAACCGATACCGACGAGCCAACCGACACTTCCGCCCACGAGGAGGCCGGCGAGCGACCCCAGCGCCAGGGGCACGAAGATCTTGGCGAAGCCCTGGATCAGCACCCGCCGGTCCATGCTCAGGATCGAGCCGACCACCACGGCAGTGATGAACAGGTAGATGAAGTTCGTCGATTTGGTGAAGGTCGTCACCGACTGCACGAGCGGCGCCGGCAGGAGTTGATGGGCGACGAGGTATGAGGGCAGGAAGATCGTGACCAGGGACGATCCGCCGACCGCCCGCAGCACCGGAATACGCCGTCCGATCTCGGCACAGGTGAAGCCGCCCGCGATTAGGACGGCGATCATCACCGTCACTTCGCCCGAGATCTTTCCTCTGATGGCGAAGGCCGCGATGAGGGTCAGCAGGAGGACATAGACGGGAAGCGGGATGATACCGACCCGCGCTTCCATGGCCCGCGTCCAGACAGACCTTGGCGGCGTCGAACGGGTCGAGGTCGCGACCGGCGACCCGGCAGCGGCATGCGCGCTCATCGTTTCCTCCGCTGAGCCCCGTATTCCGCCGGGGTCGATTTGTGTCGGGCAGGCCCCGCCCGGTTCATCTTGTCCCGCGGCCACTTCGTCGAGTAAAATGAATTGATCTCATCAATTCATGATTTTCTCGCATGAAAATTCCGGTCGATGGCGTTCAGGCCTTCGTTCTCATCGCGGAACTCGGCAGCTTTCGCCGGGCATCCGAGAGCCTCGGGTTGACCCAGACCGCGCTGACCCGGCGGATCCAGAAGCTCGAGGGCTTCCTCGGTGCGGTGCTGCTCGACCGCACGACACGAACCGTGCGCCTCAGTGCCGTGGGCCGCGAGTTCCTGCCCTTGGCCACGCGGCTGATCGCCGATTTCACCCATGGGATCGATCGCCTTCGCACGACCTCACGGCTGGGCATCGGCGACGTTACGGTCGAGACCGTCCAATCGATCGCCTTCCGCCAGATCC
Organism: Methylobacterium sp. C33D; assembly: GCF_053345825.1. Lineage (NCBI taxonomy): Bacteria > Pseudomonadati > Pseudomonadota > Alphaproteobacteria > Hyphomicrobiales > Methylobacteriaceae > Methylobacterium > Methylobacterium sp. C33D. The sequence continues at coordinate 130,769 of NZ_JBKFAV010000002.1, read as the reverse complement.
CGGCGGTTCTGCAGGCCTATGCCCGCGATCACCCGCAGAACCGCGTACAGATCCTCGAACGCTCCGGCGCGCTGGTGACCGAAGCCGTGCGCAAGGGGGAAGCGGATTTCGGGATCCACATTCAGCAGGAGGCCGATGTCGATCTCGTCGAGGATCGGCTGGTGCGAGATCCGTTCGTGCTGATCTGCCACCGCGGCCATCCTCTGGCCGGACGGCGCGAGCTCCGCTGGTCCGAACTTTCCGGTACGGATCTCGTGACCCTCGGCGGCGCCAGCGGCAACCGGACCCGCGTCGAGGCTCAACTGGCAGCCGTCGACTTGCCGCCACGCGGTCGGTTCGTAGTCGAGAGCACGCCGACCGCTCTGGCTCTGGTGTCGGCCGGCATCGGCGCCGCGATTCTTCCGGCTGCCCTCAGGAGCGCATACCCGCGGGACGATCTCGTCGAGATCCTGCTGACCGAGCCCGCGATCTACCGCACGATCAGTCTGGTGCGCCGCCGCAACACATCACTGACGCCTGCGGCCTCCATGTTCTACGAGGCACTTAAGTCGGAGTTGTCCACGGGCTTCGAAGGGTCTGGACCGTAAGAAGATCCGCCTCGCGCCGCCCTGCCGCGCTGACGAGGGCGTACCGCTCGGAGGTCCGCTTTCGGGATCTAGCCGCAACGCCGTGCATGACCGGATAGGGCGCCAAGCCGAACGTCCGCTTCTGCGCGCGATGGCGATCCGGCGCGGCGTAGTCTGGCCGTAAGCAGAATGGCTGCTTCAAAGCTCAGGCGGCAATTAACCGGACCTTGACCCTGCGGCCTTGGCGTTTCGCTAAGACCCGAAATGGCGCACGCCCAGACGGCCCAGCTACGCTGCTGATGCCAACGCGCGCCTCGCCGTGAACTCGGCAATCAATATTATAAACCTCACCGCCCTTCTGATATTTGCCATAGTCGCGGTCGCTACTGATGATGACCGTGCCAACAATCAGTTTCGGGGCATCAAAATTCCGTATCGGATAAATTGAGCGTAGAGAAAAGGCTTTTGCTCCGTCAGCGGCCTCTTGCCTTCGTCTCCTAGCGATATCGGCTAGAGCGGCGAAGTCCGGCCCAGGTCGATGCGAGGCGGTCGCAGCCGCCGAGCGTCGCGGCGCCGACGGCTGCGATGACGCCGAGCAGCAGGTACGTGCGGGGCATAAGGGTGACATATCCCGGGAACCGCGGGGCGCGACGGCCAACCCGAAGGTCAGGCCGCCGCGTTCGTGATGGCCGCTTACATGCGGTTCATCATCATCTTCCGCTTCATCATCCGACGCTTCATCATCTTCTTATGCATCATGCGCTTCTTCATCATCATGCGCTCGCTGCTGCTCATCCGAACCTGCGTGACGCCTGCCGGGGCGGTCTGAAGGCCGTTCGGGCCCATCGGGGCGGCTGAGGCGGCGCCGGTTCCGAGCACGAGGCCACCGAGGACCGAGGCCGCGAGCGCTAGGGTGGTGATCTTCATTCGATGTCTCCTGTACGGGGAAGGAATCCCCCTTCGCACAGTGATGCAAGATGAGAATTGCGCCGCAAGTTCCTGATTTTCCGAGAGAAATATCCTTGAGCGCTGGCGACCGCGCACAGTTTTTCGGGCGCCGGAGCAGGGCCCCGCGCCGCGCCCTGGCCGGGCGTATGCCGACCTGTACGGAGGCCCGTCCCGAAAGGTTTCAGCTCGGGCTGGGATAAGCGTCCCACCGTCATGCCCACCGTGGCAGGACGGTGGGATCCGGCCCCGACCCTTCATGCGTGGCGTCATGCCAATCTGATCGAGGCCAGGACGCGCCAATCGGTGCGGATGCGGCGTCCCGCCTCGATCCGCACCGTGAACCCCCGTCCATCGAAGAACTCCAAGAGCGGCATGGTCAGGTTGCGGCCGATGCCGGCCATCTCGCGAAATCGCCCGACCGTCAGCAGGCCCTCGGGATGCTCCCGCGCCACCGCGTCCGCGATGCGCGCCAGTTCGGCGACTGCCTCCGGCAGCGCGTAGTAGCTATTCGAGACACGCACGAGCCAGCCGAGTCGGCCGACCTTGTCGAGGAGGCGGCGGAGCTCGTCGGGCTGGCGGCCCAGGCGCTCGGCGAGCACGGTGAGGCGGGGCTGATCCAAGCCCGCCTCCTCCAGCACGGCGCGAACGGTGTCGTAGACGACGGCGTCGGCCGGACGCAGGCGCGCCACGTGGCCGGGCAGGTGCAGGAGCGCGCCGCGTCGCAGTACCCGTTCCGTCCGGACGAGGCCGTCGAGGGCGGCCGGGAGGGCGGGACGGTCCCCGGCCTCCACCGTCGATGCGATCTCGTCGTGAGTGAGCCCGGGGTTGTCGGGCTGCGCCATGTGCGTCCGGGCGAGTTCGGACACCACGCGCGCGGCCAGCACGGCGATCCGCGAACCCTGGAACGCGAGCCGCGGGCCATCCTCCGCGACGACCGCACCCTCCTCCGCGACGAGGGCGTCCAGCATCGCCGCGGGCAAATTGCGCAGGCGGGCGAGGCGGACGAGGTCGACCCCGGGTCCGGAGGTGGCGAGGAGGCCTCGGAGGGCGCGGCCGTCATCCACGGTGTCGAGCGCAGCGACGACCGCCCGGCGTTCCGGCGTCCAGGGGCCTCGGCGCGGCCCGTCCACGTCTAGCACCCAACCGCCCCCGAGCGTACGCACGGCTGAGACGTCGCGCAGGACGAAGCGGTCACCGGCCAGGGCGCCGATCTCGCGGTCGAGCGTGATCACTGCCCGGGCGGTCGCGCTCGGTTCGACCGAGCCAGCCCCAGGGAGCAACAACCGTCCCGTCACCGCGGCCGCCCCGAGATGGAGATGCACCGGGGTACGGTGGCGCAGGGGCCGACCCTCGTGCGGCAGCACGCGCACGGAGACGTCGAGGCGGGTCGCCGGACCGTGCAGGTCCGGCGCCAGGACCCACGTGCCCCGACCCACGTCGTCGACGGACAGCCGGGGACCAACCAGGTTCAGGGCGCAGCGCTCCCCAGCGCGCGCGGTCTCGGCCACCGCGTTGTGGACGCGCACGCCGCGCACCCGGACCTCGCGCGCGCCGGGCGAGACGAGCAGCCGGTCGCCCACGCGGACCGTGCCGGCATGTACCGCGCCGGTCACGACCAAGCCGGCACCGGGCACGGTGAAGTGCCGGTCGACGGCGAGCCGGAAGCCGCGGTCAGCACCGGTCGGGACGCGGGAACGAGCCGTGGCCTCCAGCAGGCGGGCGAGGTCGTCGATGCCCGATCCCGTCAGCGCCGAACAGGCGACGACCGGCGCTCCCGCGAGGCCGGTACCTGCGAGGAGGGCATGTATCTCCACGGTCACCGCGGCGATGCGCTCCGGGTCAGCGCGGTCGGCCTTCGTCACGGCGACGATGCCGCGGTCGAGGCCGAGAAGGTCGAGGATGACGGCGTGCTCGCGGGTCTGCGGCATCACCCCGTCGTCGGCCGCGACCACCAGCAGCGCGCAGGACACACCAGTGGCGCCCGCCACCATGGTTCGTACCAGGCGTTCGTGCCCCGGCACGTCGACGAAGCCGAGCGGGACCCGCAGGCGACCGTCCCGCGGCGCGTAGGCGAAGCCAAGATCGAGAGTGATGCCCCGGGCCTTCTCCTCGGGCAGCCGGTCGGCGTCGATGCCGGTGAGCGCCTTCACCAACGCGGTCTTGCCGTGGTCGATGTGGCCGGCGGTGACAACGATCATGCGGCCTTCTCGTCCGCGGAAGGTGGCGGCGCGGGAGCCCCCCGCGCCGCCTTCCGCCTCAACCCTTGATCCGGGTCTCGGCGAGTTCGGACATGCAGGTGTCGTAGGGCGTGAACGCCACCCGGTCCGACACCGCGAACAGGGTGAAGGGCGAGTACAGGAACAGGGCCTTGGCCTCGTCCTGTAGGTACCGCTCCACCTCGCGCACCACCCCCTCCGTCCCGGTCTCCGGCGTATGCAGGAGCTTGTCGTAGAGGGCGTCGAACCTCGGGTCTTCCGGACCCTGGCGCAGGGTCGCGTCCTTCCCGAAGAATTCACGGTGCACGCAGGCCACCGGATATTGCGGCGTCCAGTCGAAATACCATTCGAGCTTGACGTCGAACTCCTCCGGCAGGTCGCCCCGGTCGCTGACGAAGCGGCAGCCCAGGCCGACCTTGGCGAGGCACTGGCCGATGGCCTCCACCACGCCCTTCCAGGCGGGCGACGCCACGAAGACCAACTCCCGCCCCCCGAGGCCCAGGCCGTCGAGCGTGCGCTTGGCACCCTCGGGGTCGTGTAGCATCGGCTTCATGTCCGGGTCCGCGCCGTAGCGGCCGGGCTGGATGAAGGCCGGGATCACCGTGCCGTAGCCATGCGCTCCGTGCTCCAGCACGAAGGCCTGGTCGATGGCGAGGTTGAGCGCCCGGCGGGCCTCCGGTTTGCGCCAGGGCGAGTCCGGACGGTTCTCGTTGAAGACGCCCGTCAGGATCGTCTTCGCCTTCTTCGTCTGGATCTTGCCGTGCTCGCTTGCCGGGAAGGCGTGCGCCTCGTCCGGCGTCAGGTCGAACACCACGTCGACCCGGCCGTCACCGGACGCCACCGACTTGATGCCCTCGGCCTTGCCGATCACGTTGTCGTAGACGATCCGGACCGTCGGCCTGCGGGCCGGGTTCCAGTACGTCGGGTTGGGCTCCATGACCACGCGGTCGGAGCGGCTATCGATGAGCGAGACGCCCTCGGTGAGCACGAACGGGCCAGTCCCCCACGGACCAGGCGCGTCGATGACTCACCAATGACCTTCTGCCGAACCCGTCTTCGGGTCGACGAAGCCCCACTCGTTCCAGAAGCGCGTAGACGGTAGGTGCATGCCGCGCAGCTTCATCAGCGCCGCGGAGTCCCCGCCAGGGAAGCGCATGCGAATGGTGCGCTCGTCCACCGCCTCGCAGGTCACGTCCCGGGCGAAGTTCAGGAAGGCGCCCGGCGGGTGCGGATTGGTCCATTCCTGAACCTTGTCGAAGCCGAGCTTGAACATCGCCGCGTTGAAGGGCTCGCCGTCCTGGTAGACCGCGTCCCGCATCGTGAGTTCGAGGGTCTCCTTGTCGAGCCAACGCCAGCTCTCGGCGAGGCTTGGCTGGCCGATGCCGTCGTGGTCGACGCGGTTGGCCTCCTCCATCGTGTTCCAGGTGATGGAAAGCCAATTCACCGGCGACGGGTCGACCACCGTCACCGTGTTGTGGGGTCCCCAGGGCTGGCCGCCCCCTGGATCCCCGGTCGCTTGCGCGTCCATATTTCCTCCTATGTTCGACCCGCATGGCGTGCGGGCATCGTCCGGCCCATCGCGAGCCGACAAGTTGGAGGGCGCCGGCAATGACGCATGGCCCTCGATAGATCCGCCCGGGTCGCCGGCCATCCCGCCGTCGAACCCACGCAGGAAAAGTTCGCCTCCGCAGGGAGCATCGCCGCCTGCGCGCGGTGCATCCTCAGTCCGGGTCGTCGTCCCGGGCCATGCCCGTCGCGGCGACGCGGTCGGCGAGTTCCTTTAACTCCTGGCGCAGGTCGGCGAGGTCGCGGTCGCCTAGCCCGGTGCGGCAGACGACGGCCTGCTGGGCCTCTGAGACCCTGACCTCCAACGACCGGCCCGTCTCCGTCAGGGCGACGAGGACGACGCGCCGGTCATCGGCACGGGCGCGAGTGACGAAACCCGCAGCCTCCAGCCGGTCGACCAGGGGCGTGATCGCGCTGGACGTGAGTTGCAGCCGGGTGGCCAGGTCATGCACCGCCGTCACGCCGTCCTGCCAGAGCGCCAGCATGACGAGGTACTGCGGGTAGGTCAGCCCGAGCTCGCCCAGAAGCGGCCGGTAGGCGCGCACGACCGAGTTCGTCGCGGCGTAAAGGGCGAAGCAAAGTTGGTCGTCAAGCCTGAGCCCAGGCTGCTTAGTCGATGTCGCCATTGAGCGGCGCTCCGTTCAGACCTGAATCATTCACGCGTGAACGGTGCTGTCAACCCGTCGGTTTCCCTGGCCGCACCCGAGAACGACACCGGCGCGCAGATCGCCCGAATGCGCGGCGATTGGGTCGGCAGGACCGGAAATGGTGAAATTTTGGCACGAGAGAGCAGGGAGATGGATTAAAGGCCAGCCTGAGACGTTTATCTTGCCCCCAAATAGATACGGCAATGTCGTTGCCGTTTTCCAGTCGGGACACTTAGTCTAGCCGACATCAGAAAATGATTTGAAGCAGCTTTAGTTCGGGATGTGACTTGGATGGTACATCGGTGCGCTGCGTTATCGTCTAACTTGCGGCGCGATTGGTGTCACGAACAAGAGATTGCTGTGATTAAAAACCTGCTTGGTGTTCTGGTTGCGAGCACTGCTCTGACCGGCGCCGCCTCGGCCGCCGACCTGCCGCGCCGCGCCGCCCCGCCGCCAGTGTTCACCCCCGTCCCGGTCTTCACCTGGACCGGCGCCTACTTCGGTATCAACGCCGGCTACGCCTACACCGAGGCGGACACGATCCGGACCGTCGGCATCGGCGCCCTTCAGAGCAACGTGAACAACCTGCTGCGCAGCCCGGCCGTCCGCCTGCCGCAGGACGGTTTCTCTGCCGGTGGTCAGGTCGGGTACAATTACCAGTTCACCCCCGGCTCCGGCATCGTCGTCGGTATCGAGGCTGACGCCCAGTACATGGATCTGCAGCGCACCGGCGTGCAGTCGATCTTCCGTCCGGCCTTCAACCCGAACGTCCTGACCAACACGTACCGGACGGACCTGAGCTTCCTCGGCACCGTCCGCGGCCGGGTCGGCTACGCCTTCGACCGCGTGTTCGTTTACGGCACCGGCGGCTTCGCCTACGGCGACGTGACCCAGCGCGTCGGCTTCCAGACCGCCGCGCCGCTGACCTATTTCGGTAGCCGCTCGCGGATCGATACCGGCTACGCCTACGGCGGCGGCATCGAGTACGCCTTGCCCACCGACTCGTTCCTGAACTTCTTCCGGTCGAACGCCGTGACGATCAAGGCCGAGTACCTGCGCTACGACCTCGGCAGCCACAACCTGCTAGTCGGCTCCGTCGGCGGCCCGGGCGTCGGCTACATCTCCCGCTTCCGGACCGAGGGCGCCATCGCCCGCGCCGGCCTGAACTTCAAGTTCGGCTCTTACTGAGATCCGGTCGAGCTGCTCCCGGCCTGCGCGCCGGGAGATGCGACGGTGGGCGAGGGGTAGTTGGTCCTCCTCGTCGCCTTCCGCCGCATGAGAGCAGCCCTCCGGCTGACCTTCGTATCCCCAGCCCGATCAAACTGGCCGCGAGGTCGGCTACACCCTGGGAGCCCCCGCTCCTGGGGTGCTTTTTGATACGACCACTTCCCAGTCGGGGCCGCATATGCCGAACGAGTGCTCGGGAGCGGTCGCGAAGGGCTATGGCCGACCAGTCGCTGGTGGCCTGCTCCAATTAATCCCAGAGCGTCCGCTTCGTCCGGGCCTGCGCCGGAAAGAGTCTCGGCCGTAATCCACCCTGAACGGCCATCTTGCTTCCGACCCAATCCAGTCGAAAAGCTCGATCCGCCTCGGCCGAGAAAGCAGACAACCCACGCCCAAGTCACTGCCGACCTGCGGCCGCCAAGCTGGCACGGTCAACGATTTCGATTGCGCCCCGACGAAGTTCGATCAGGCCCGCCTCTGCCCATTGCCCCAGGAGGCGGCTGACCACCTCACGAACGCTGCCGATGTCGTCCGCGAGCTTCTGATGGGTCACCGCGGCGACACCCCGCGGATCGGCCTCGGCCAGGAGCCGTTGCGCGAGGCGCTGCTTCAGCGGCGCGAATGCGACCTCATCGATCAGCGTGAACAGGCCGGACATCAGCCGCGTGTAGTCGTCCATGACGAAGCTGCGGAACGCGGCGCTCTCGCCCATCAGATGCTGGAACGTGCCCACCGGCAGAGCCGCCAACTCGGTCTTCTCCTCGGCCACGCTCTGCGCCGGGAACGTGCCGCCGGACAGCAGGCACTGCGTGGTCAGGGCACAGGTGCCGCCGGGGCCGACCTTGTAGATCAGCACCTCGCGCCCGCCCTCGGACATCCGGAAGATGCGCGTGCGGCCTTCCAGGCACATCAGGTAGTTGGCGCACTCGCCATCAAGTTCGTAGGCGATGGCGCCGGCGTCCAGGACCGGGAAGTGGACGGTTCCCCGGGCGATCTGCAGGTGCGCCGGGCTGAGCGCTTGAAGCAGCGGAAACCGGTCGATCCAACGTTCGACCTTGTGGGCATCCGTCATGGCGGCACAGTCCCCCGGCCATGACGACGGGCTGATCGTCCGGCTCGCGTTGCGTTTTTCTCCCGCCGCGCCGGACTTGTGTGACCTGGGTCACCGACCGGGTGCAGCGGGCCGGCATAGCATCGCGCCACAACGAACACGATAAGGCGCCCGCCATGTGTGGCGCCGCCGGGAGTGAACCGATGCGCCGCCTCGCCCTCAGCTTCATGCTCGCCGTCCTCGCAGCCTGCCCCGCCTCGGCCGAACAGGACCTGCTGCTCGGGGCGGACATGTCCTCGCCCGCCATGACCAAGGCCGAGATGTGCCGCGCCGACGTCGAGACGATGATCAAGGCCGCGGACGGCAAGCCGGTCGACCTGCACGACAAGTCCCTCTCCGGGCTCGATCTCTCAGGGCTGAACCTCCGGGGCGTCAACCTACGGACGGCGCGCCTTAACAAGGCCAACCTCCGTGGCGCAGACCTCAGCGGCGCGAACCTCGAACAGGCGTGGTTTCTGAAGGCCGACCTGTCCGGCGCCAAGCTCGCGGACGCGAAGATGTTTGGCATCACCGCCCGGGACGCCAATTTCAGCGGCGCCGACCTCAGCCGCTCCATGCCCATCGGAGACTTCAAGGGCGCTAACATGAGCGGCGCGACGTTGGTCGACCTCAAGGGTGGGGCCGACATCAAGAACCAGTCCATGGGCCTGATGCGGACGGTGTTCACCTCGGTGAACCTCTCCGGCGCGAACCTGTAGGGAGCCAACCTCGGCCGGTCGCGCCTTGAGTATGCCAACCTCAAGGACGCCGACCTCACCGACGTGATGCTGATGAGCTCGGATTTGTCAGGCGCCAACCTGACCGGCGCCACAGTCACGGGCGCGGACTTCAAGAACGTCGACGTCAGCGGTGCTCGGCTCATCGACCTCAAGGGGCAGGCCGAGGCCAAGGACTGGGCGGAAAGGGTGAACGTCGACCGCGCCGTCACCCAGGCGACCAATTGAGCCGGCCGTCTGCCTAGACCCATCACCAAGGACACAGACAGCCCATGACCACCCGTCGCTTCCTTCTCGGCGCCCTGGCTGCCGCTCCCTTGCTGTTCGGTACCGCCGCGAATGCCGCCGAGGCGGTCTTCAGCCCCGAGGCCTTCGAGGCGGCGCAGAAGGCGGGCAAGCCGATCCTCGTCCACGTCACCGCGCCGTGGTGCACCGTCTGCGCGGCGCAGAAGCCGATCCTGGCTAAGCTGGAAGCCCAGCCCCGGTTCAAGGACCTACAGGTGTTCGACGTCGACTTCGACAGCCGGAAGGACGTGCTGAAGCGGTTTGGCGCGACGAGGCAGAGCACCCTGATCACCTTCAAGGGTGAGAAGGAGACGGGTCGTTCGGTCGGCGATACCCAGCCGGAGTGGATCGAGGGCGCCGTCGAGAAGGCGTTGTAGGTCGGTCGTGGCCACGACGTTCGGCCTCGCGTTTATCGCCGGCATCCTCTCGGTGCTGTCACCCTGTGTGCTGCCCTTGCTGCCGCTGGTGCTTGGTGCCGCGGCATCGGAGGACCGGCTCGGCCCCGCAGCCCTCGCCGCCGGCCTCGCGCTGTCCTTCGTGGCTATCGGGCTGTTCGTGGCGACTGTGGGGTTCGCCATCGGTCTCGACGACGATGTCTTCCGTACCGTCGCGGCCATAATGCTGGTCCCAATCGGGCTCGTCCTGATGGTTCCAGCTGCCCAGACCCGGCTCGCCGTCACCGCCGGTCCGGTGAGCAACTGGATCGAGAGCCGGTTGGGCGGTTTCTCGACAGCCGGGCTCCTTGGGCAGTTCGGGGTCGGGCTGCTGCTAGGGGCGGTCTGGAGCCCCTGCGTTGGGCCGACCCTGGGCGCTGCGTCCCTCCTCGCCGCTCAGGGGCGGGACCTGGGCACGGCGGCGCTTACGATGCCCCTGTTCGGTCTCGGCGCCGCCCTGCCGCTCCTGCTCCTCGGTACGCTCTCGCGCGAGGTGCTGATGCGCTGGCGCGACCGGATGATCGGGCTCGGCAAGGGGCTGAAGGTCGCCCTGGGCGCCATCCTCGTGGCCACCGGCCTGATGATCGCCACAGGCTACGACAAGGCTGCGGAGACTGTCCTGGTCAACGCCTCGCCGGCCTGGCTTACGAACCTGACCACCCGGCTTTGATGGCGGGCACGCCGTAGACACTCTTCGTCAAACCGTGCTCGGGCCGGCAAAAGGCGAGCGGCGGTGAGAGGGTATCGCGGCCGATGGCGGGCGCCGCGCGAACCCCTTTGACGGCTCGCACGTGTCCCTCCGGACGAAGCCATGCCATAGGTATATCCTGAACCAGCCGATGCGCCGGAGCCCGCCGGAATTCGCTTTCCCGCGGCAAGGGAGGAACCGTGCCGAACGTGGGGACTCCTGCAAACGCGGACCTCGCGCGGCTGATCGCGGCCGTGGCCACGGGCGACCGCCTGGCCCTGCGCGCGCTCTATGACGCCGCCGCCCCGAAACTTCTTGGGATCATCCTCCGTATCCTGAGGGACAGGGACGCGGCCGAGGATGCGTTGCAGGAGGTGTTCGTGCGCATATGGCAGCGTGCAGGCACCTATGATCCGAGGACCGGGCCTGCGACCGCATGGCTCGGCGCCATCGCCCGGCACAAGGCCATCGACCGCCTTCGGCAGGATCAGGCCACCCGCCTGACCCAGGCCGACGAGGACTGGTTCGAACGCCTCGCCGATACAAGCGACGGCGAGGCGGACCTCGCCCGCCGTGACGCCCTCGCGCATTGCCTCGAAGCCGTCGAGCCCGCCCAGCGCGACTGCCTCGTCCTCGCCTATTGCGAGGGCTGGTCACGCGAGGAGTTGGCGGCACGGCACGACCGCCCCGTCAACACGGTCAAGACGTGGCTGCGCCGCGGCCTCATGAGCCTGCGCGGCTGCCTGGAGGCGACATGAGCGGCGATGCTGGCACGGGCGCCGCGCCCTTCTGGGCGGAGGATCCCAGCGGCGCGGCTGGGGAGTACGTCCTCGGGACCTTAGCCGCCGACGAGCGCGCCGTCTTCGCCTTGGCTATGGAGGGGGACGCCTCCCTCCGCGCGACGGTGGCCGACTGGGAGGCGCGGCTCGCTCCGCTCACGGCGACGGCCCCATCGGTCAAGCCTGCGCCCGACGTATGGGATGCAATCGAGGCCAGGATCGGGACGGATCGCTCACCTGAGGTCGATGCCGGTGGCGCGACTGTCCGCAGGCTGGAGCGCGGGCTGCGGATCTGGCGGCTTGCCGCGGGGGCTGCGACCGCGCTCGCGGCCGGCCTCGCCCTCTGGCTCGCGGTCGGGCCGCGGCCTTCCGCCACCGACCGACAGTACCTGGCCGTGGTCGACCGCGGCGGCACCCTGCCGGCGCTGATCGTGCGCGTCGATCTCGACGGCGGCACCGTGCAGGTCCGCAGTCTCTCGGCGGAGACGCCGCCGGACCGCAGCCTGGAGCTCTGGTTCGTGGGGGCGAATGCCGCGCCGCGCTCGCTGGGCCTCGTCACTGACCCGGCGGCACGCCTGCCCGTGCCGGCCGCCCTCCGTGCCGGTGCGGAGGGTGCGACCCTCGCGGTGTCGGTTGAGCCGAAGGGCGGCTCGCCGACCGGTGCGCCAACAGGCCCGGTCGTCTATTCCGGAAAGCTCCTGCGCGAATGAGGCGGGCTCCGGCCTCCGCCGGCGCCCGCCCCCGCGATCAGGGCATCAGCACGCCGCTAACGACGTGGATGACGCCGTTCGACTGCATCACGTTCGGGATGGTCACCGGAACAGTGTTGCCCTTCACGTCGGTGACGTAGACTTTCTTGCCCCTGGCCGAGACGGCGAGCGGCTCGCCCTCGACGGTGGTGAGCTGGTTCTGTCCCTCCGGCTTCTTGGCGAGCGCCATCAGGTCCTTGGCGGTGTAGACGCCCGGGACGACGTGGTAGGTCAGGATCTTCGTCAGCGTCGCCTTGTTCTGCGGCTGCACGAGGTTTTCCACCGTGCCCGGCGGCAGCTTGGCGAAGGCGGCGTTGGTCGGCGCGAACACCGTGAACGGGCCCGGACCGTTCAGCGTGTCGACCAAGCCGGCTGCCTTCACGGCTGCGACCAGCGTGGTGTGATCCTTCGAGTTGACCGCGTTCTCCACGATGGTCTTCTGGGCGTACATTGGCGCGCCGCCGACCATCGGGTTCTTGGCGAGCGCCGGCGCAGCGACGAGGCTGAGGCCGAGAGCGACGCTTAGAAGGGTCTTGGACATGGTGTCTCCCTGATACTGCGCCCCTCCAGGGGCGTCGCAGGGGCCTACGGGGCTCGGCGGGGGAAAAGTTTCAGGCCTGTCCGACGCCGCCGCAAATGCGTCCGAAGCCCCAACTGACCTCACTTGCGGTGACACGGTGGTATCGATCAACCCATTCGCGCGTTGACGTTTCCTATCGCCCACGGGTCGGACAGACGTGCATGCCATGTATTCGGACACGCCACGTCTGGGAGATAAATCTTTGCCGCCCATCGGCGGGCACGGCATCGAACTGGAGGTGACAAAGTTGCCCGAGGCCAAGCCCGGCTTCGTGCTCCTGCCGCGCCGGTGGGTGGCCGAGCGCTCTTTTGCCTGAGCCACCCGCTTCCGCAGGCTCGTCAAAGATTACGAGCGCTATGCGAGCACACTGGCAGACCTCCACCTCGTCGCTTTCGCCTACCTCATGCTCAGACAAGCCGCTCCGCTCGCCAAAGGCCCACAACAACGTCTAGTCATCTCGGCGGTGAAGGAATCCCTGCCATCGCTCTCGCGAGGAAGCGATGGCAGGTCATTGAGGCATTGATGTCCGCTTCTGAAATGTTGTCCGCCTCTGCTGAATGACCGAGATGGGCGCAAAGCGGAACGTCAGCTCTCCGATTCGAGCACTGCTACGTGGCCACAAAGCATATCTTGGCAGCTATCTGCCGTTGTTTAAAGCATTCGCCATCCACAAAATATGATTCCACGCGGGATCGCTGTTTAGATGCGTCACTTGATGGCAGAATAAAGCTTCGCGCGAACGGTTAGCTATAAATAATTTACCGATTATTTGCCAACCAATGCTCCACCGCGCTTATGAACTCCTGTCGCATGCCGCCCGATGCTGCAACCGAGAGCATCGAGCCGAGTGCGGCTGCTGGATCGGGAAGCGACCGCTCAATCGAGTTCTCGTGTTTGGTCGGCACGGCATATCGCTCGATCAAGCGGATCAAGTAGATGGCATAGGCCGGGGGTCCCCGCTCGGCCCAAAGATGCACGGTGCGACGTGAAACACCAATCTCCTGCGCGAGTCCGATCTGGGTACGCCCAAGCCGACGCAAGACGGCTTTAAACTCGTCTCCATTCATGATTGTTTGAGATCCTTGCCGATGCGGCGCCCGAGATGCCCCTCGCATAGTCGCGCAGAGAAATCTGGAGGCTTCCGTCGTTCCTTTGATCGGGAGCTTTATCGAAGGAATGGTAACATCTCCTACAGCCATGCCGCGATAGGAGTGACCCTCGTGATCCACGAGCAACTCCGGACAGGCTTATCCCTATGGCTTTTGGCCGTACTCCCCAGGACGAGCGTCTCAAAGCAGAGCACCTCCAAGCCGAACAGCAAGCCGAGGAAATCGACCTCCTTCAACGTCGCACGAAGGAACGGTCTGTGGTGGTCGAGCACAAGCGGTCACGCACCTCACGCCTGACCGGACTTGAACCAAACCCCTCGTCCGCGACGACCACCATCCAAGTGACCCAGAAGATCAGAAGTCAGAAAAATTCGCTCGGCGCCGTGGAGAAGCGACCACCTCCGAGAATCGAGCTTGCCCCGGTTGGAGCAGTTCCAGGGAAAAAGTAGGGTTCGGCAACGGAAATCCGTTTCTGCCGGCAACACGAGGCCAGATTGGAAGATCGCGTGCTTGCGAAGGGATGAAAGGCTCCGACGCGGGAAACATATTTGCCTTACGCGCCGGGGCCTAACACAGTGACGTTTGTTGGCGGATCGTCCGAGCCAACAACGCTTCACTCCGCAAAATCTCAGTCCTGGGCAAATCCACGACTGAGATCACGCCTAATTTCTTCAAACTCTACTCGTCTTCTTACTATCTCGGTCAGACCCTCGATGAGAATCTCGCGATCGCCGTCGAAGATCTCGCACAGGGCGTGTATTGCGTCTGCGAGCGGCTGTAGATCGCCCATGTCGGAGGCGGAAGGCGGGAGCGCGAACATCACTGCACCTCCTCGACCTTAGAGACTATCTCGCATAAATTCCCTTCGTCGTTCGCCGCCAAGGCGCAATCGATCTCTGCGCGGGACAGGTAGCCCTCTCTCTCGAGGAGGCGGGCGATCGCTTGCAGGGCCGGCCTGCGCTCGCTGAGAGTCGCTCGTGCCCGCTCACCCGCACGACGGAGTCGCTCGGACACCGCGGGCAACAGACCTGCGATCATGACCATCTCACCGGATGCCGGCTCTAGGTGGATGTTGCCGAGGTGGCCGAAGCCATAGGCCAACTCGATGTTGCGTGCGATGCGCGTCGCCATCGCGAGATCCGATTCAGGTCCAAGCCCTGCGCCGGCCGAGCCAGCGCCGAGTTCGATCTCCTCAGCGACTTTACCTCCCAGGATCGAAGCCAGTGCCGCCTCGAGGCCAGCAAAAGTCGTAGCACCATCGCCGGCTAGCGACACCAGCGTCTGGCCGCCGTCGTCGTGCAACGACAACTCCATGAACGCGCCGAAGCCCAAGGCGTGGCCGACGATCGCGTGACCGGCTTCATGAACGGCGACACGGTACCTCTCCTCCGGAGAGAGCGGCCGGCGCCCTTGTCGGATCTCGATCAGCAGATCCCCCACAGTCACGTCTCTGCCGCTTCGACGCGCGGCTCCCTTGGCGCGCCGGACGAACGCTTCGACATCGGCGCCTGTCATCCCTCGCGCGGCCAGCGCCAGCGGCAGTGTCGATTGATCCGCCAGGATCCCTGCTCCGATGTGATGCCGGAAGATTCGAGCGAGCGCGGCCGTGTCAGGTTTCGCGATCTCAATCTCCCGATCCAGGCGACCGGCCCTTTTCACCGCAGGATCGATCTGATCCGGGTGGTTCGTTGCCGCGACGACGACGACGCCCGGCCTCTCCTCCATGCCGGCCAGTAGCTCGAGGAACAGATTCACGATCTGCGTCCAGTACTGGACGTACTCGCCTCGGATCTGCGCACGATCGGAGATGCCGTCGAGTTCGTCGATGAACAGGATGCACGGTGCTTGCGATCTAGCCTGGGCGAAGACTATGCGGATGGCCTGTAACGTTCCGGACAGGTAGCTCGAAGCGTTCCATTCGGCGACTGACGTTGCCACCAACGGCACCCGGGCGCTTTTCGCCAAAGCTTTGGCAAAACTCGTCTTTCCGACGCCAGGCGGGCCCGATAACAATAGCCCCCGGTGGTCGAATTCCTCCCACCCAAGACGTCCAGCCCTATAGGCCTGGAGATCGGCAGCGGCGGCCAGTCCCCAGGTCTTGGCCTCGCCATAGCCGTCCAACACCTCCAGGGGCGGCCCCTCGCCGAGATAATCAGCCTTGGCGGCGACGATTTTCTCGAGCGCTTCGATGCAGGCATCTGGCGTGCCGGTCCGTCGGAAAGCGACAGGCAGATCCGCGATGTCGATCATGCGAAGCAGATCGGGATCGATCTCCCGCGATGGCATGCCGCCGGCGACGGCCTCGATCACGAGCGTGAGACCGGCCTGGTCAAGATTCATGAGAGCGATCCGATGCTCGGATGAGCGCGTCAGGTCACGCGGCAACTGCCGCACCGGATCGGGCGAGATACCGACGATCGGAATCCGAACATGAAGAGCCGCGCGGATCGCCTCGTTGCCCTTGTCCGGCCTCGCCTCAGTCCCGATCCCATCGCAGACGAATAGCGCGGCATGCCGGCGAGTCAGTTCACGGCCTGCTCGCCCTACAGCGAGATCGACGATTTTGGCCTGGGACCGGAACAGGCACTTCTCGGCGACGATCCGGGCCGGCTCGACGAGATCCGAGACGTTCGTCGCGAGGGAGACCACAGGCGCTTCCCGACGAAGGCGCCGTACGAGGCCCGTCTCGGCGGCTACGGCGCGCGCGAGCATGACGGCAACAGCAGCCAGGTCGGCCGGGATCGGTACATGAGCCGATTCGGGTCGGTCAGCCTCGTCCTGCGCGACGATCTGCTCCACGGCATCGTCGTCGAGCGAAAGTCCGTCTTCGTAGGCATCTGAACTGAAGCGTTGACTTGCCTTGAGCCGCTTGCGCTCTTCGTGGACGAGTTGCTGCAGAAAGGCGCGCGCGAGGCGATCGGAGGCTTCACCCGTCGGGGCGGGCGGGATCGAACCTGCGGATGCATAGGTTGGGAATGGCATACGAGATCTCCCACGGTCGGGCGTGGGTAGGCGCCGACCGTCAGCTTTGCTGCTGGGATGGTGCGGCGACGCGGCTGACTCGACGAAGTCGAGACGCTCTGCAGGCATCGCTTTAGGAGATCGCCTGCTTCATAGGCGATCTCCAGTTTGTAGAACACAAATAGAACAACTGATACCGGCGCTGGGTTTTGTCCACAAGCTGGGCTTGCATCGTGCTGTGTCGTCGCTGGGCTATCGGCCACCTGCGCCCGTCAGCTACCCAGATCTGGCCTTCCGGCTACCCATGACCGCGACCATGCAGTAGCCTCTTGTAACTTGATCCATCCCGCGTCGGGTATACTCCTCGGCGCGGTGGCGGGTGAGAGACCGTTAGCCTCTGGGGCCACCAAGCCCGCAATTGAGCCAGGGTCCTCGCCCGCCGTTCCATCGAACCCGAACAGTCGCTTGGGCCGCTCAACGCGAAGCCCGCTGCGCAAGGATGGGGTCAGATGGACGCTCCTGTTGTCGGGATCGACGTGGCTCGTGACCGCCTCGATATTCACGTTCATCCCGCAGGGGCAGACTTCGCCGTTGATCGTACGACCGAGGGCGTGGAGCAGCTGTGCGACGTCGAGGCGGAATTGAAGGCGATCGCCGCGAGCGCGACCGTATTTCGCCGGCTGTCCGGGGGCAACAAGGACGATGTGCTCGGCCGCTTCGGCCGGTTCTCGCGCGCCTTCGACATCTCAACGGCGACGCCGCTGGTCCTCTACCTCGGCACGACGATCGACGACCCCGTCGAACTGGGTTGCGGCACTCGCCATCATCGAGTCGTTCATCGTCCGTCGCGACATCTGCGGTCTGACGATGGCGGGCTATAACAAGGTCTTCACCGACCTCATCTCACGCCTTCGGTCAATTGATCGCCAAGTTCTGCTAGGCACCTTGCGGGACGGTCTGGCCGCGGGGACCCTCGACACGGTTCGCTGGCCCGACGATGCCGAGTTCGGCGATGCGTGGCGCTCCCGCACCCAGTACAAGCCGGCGCGGCAAGCCAGACTGCGTCACCTGTTCGAGCGGCTTGAAGAACGCAAGCGCGCGAGTGCCTCAGAGATCGTGGAGATCAAGACGGATCTCACCCTTGAGCACATCATGCCTCAGAAATGGCGGACCCACTGGCCGATCTCGGGCTTCGCTCACGAGAACGAGGCCGCCCCGAGCGCCGATTACCTCTCGCGGCAGGCTGCGCGCGAAGGCAAGGTGCACACGCTGGGTAATCTGACGCTGCTCACCCACACGTTGAACGCAGCGATCTCGAATGGGGCGTTCTCAGTCAAGATGACGGCCGTACGGGCGCAAGCAGCCTTGGTCCTGAACCGCGAGTTGCTCGACTACGACACGTGGGACGAAGACGCGATCACGACTCGCGGGGCGGCACTGTTCAAAGTCGCTTCGCAGTTGTGGCAGGCACCTCCACCAGCAGTTCCAGGACCGGTGTGACCGATTGTTTGGCCTCATAATGTTCCAGCTGTCCTAAGCCGCCACCTCGTGCGACGGTTCGTGGGTCAGGACGGGCCAAGTGAGAGCCGCTGGGTCGACGCTGTAGCGCCGGGCCCAGTCAGCCAAATTCTGCGGCCGATAGGCTGCATCGGCGCGCCAGCGGTCGAACACGGACGCATCAATGGTTTCGTTGACGATCTCGTCGTGCCCGCCTGGGAACAGCCGCGGCGGTTCACCGATGATCCGGAAGAATGGGTGGTTGAGCTTCGCCTTGGCATAGAGGCCCCAGGCGAACTCACGAAAGCTGTCTGAGATAGCCGCGCGCAGCATATCAGCGCCCGGCTCGACGGTGCCGCGGAACGCGAGGCCGTGCCCTTCGGCCTTCTGCATCAGCCATTGAAGCGGCCTCTGGGCGAGGAGATCGCTGCGGCAGCCGCCGCCGACATTGGCATGCGCGCCGACGAACCAGCGCTGCTCGACGCTCGCGATCGTACGGGGAGCGGCCAACTCATTGGCCGGGACGCCGTCGCGAATTTTCTTCGTCCACAGCGTCGGCGCGAATGCCTGGCGGTGCTCATCGACCGCGACCGCATGGTAGGCATTCTCCAGCGGCACGCGTAGTCCGGTATGTAGAAACTTGAAGCCGGACCGGCTGAGGCCGGGTATGTTCCCGAAGGGTATGCCGAGCGCGCCGACGGTGTCCCAGACACCGACCATCTTGATCGGCACGGGCATCGCGTCGGCTAGCATCCACCGCTCTTCCAAGCCGAGCTTCGCCGCGACCGGCGCGGGCATCTCGGCGAGTTGGCGGATTGTGGGAACGGCGTCGTCTTTCCGATAGCGCTCGAACAACTGTGCCACGCCGAGCGCCGCTCCGGGGCGGAGAAGCCCGCATTTGGCGATGAAGCCGGCGAGGCTGCGCGCGGTGTAGACCCCGCGGCTGAACCCGAAGATGAAGATCTCGTCGCCGGGTTCGTAAGCCTCCACGAGCCATTCGTAGGCCTCGGTGATCGCCCGGTCGAGGCCATAGCCCAGCATGCCGCCACGGACCTTCTCGCCGAAGTTCGTGCCGACGCCTTTGCTATAGTAGACGACCTGGCGCGCGCCATCGTTGCTGCGCGCCGCGCAGAGTGCCTTCAGCCGCCACACGTTCGTGTTGTCGCCGACGGTGTTCCACGTCCCATCGAGAAACAGGGCCACGCGCTTACGCGTTTGCCCGCCCGTCTCGCTACCCGGGTTCGACATGGGTCTATCTCCCCATTCCAAAGAAGCGTTTGATCCGGCCTAGCAGACCGGGAGATGCGGGCGTGGGCACCAGAGGCGGTACGACCGGCGGCTTCTGCTCGGGCGTGTCGTAGAACCGCGCCCTGGCAGCCCGATCCCGGGCTTGCTCCGCCGTGACCTGCTCCGGGGACCAGGGACCGGCCTCGATCACACGCCCGCGCTTCACCACGTAATGCGACCTGCAGGGCTGCTGCCAGTTTCCGACTGACGGGCTGAGAGAGATCGTGTCGCCGTCGAAGGTCATGGACCAGTCGGTCGGCGTGAACGGTGTCACGACCTCCTCGCCGCAGCCGCAGCAGCAGCGGTGTGCGGCGGTGGCGTAGGCCATCGACACGTAGAGGATCCCCGGCTCCAGCTTCTCGGGGAGGTTCTCGACGAAGCGATGCTCTAATTGCTTATGGCGCATCAGGGCTTCTCCTCGTTGAGCAGGAGGTTGCCGTCCGTCGTGTAAGTGCTGTGCAGCTCCCCCTCGAGGTCGCGGTAGAAGCCCCGGAGCTTCTTCCATTTGACAACCGCCATGATGGCGTTGAGCGCGTTCAGGTCGGCGACCTGGATGTTGGAGGCGTACACGTCGTCGGCCCCGCCGCCGGCGAACGAGACGTGGCGACGGATCCGATCCCGTGCGTTGGGCGTGCTTGCCGTGACGCGCAGGATGCCGCCGAGCGTACCGTCGGTCAGATCGAGGCCCATGCCGCAATCGATGAACGACGCGCCGATCGCTTCGAGTTTCTCCACAACGAGGCGCTTGGCCTCGCCCGCGTCGAGGCAGAGGAACGCGAAGGTGACGCCGTCGAGCAGTGCGAGGTTGGCCGCGGTGATCGGGACCGAATGCGGAACAATCCCGCGCCGCATCCGCCCATAGATCCCTGCCAGGTAGTCGACCTTCTTAGGTGCCTCGCGCAGTTCCTCGATCGACGGTGCTCCCGGTGCACGGAACGCGTTGTGCTGGAGGAACTCGTCTCCATCGATGAGCCGGATCTCGCGCACCGGCGTCTTGGCGATGAGGTCGAGCACGTAGCCACCCGATCCGCCGAGGCCGATGATCGCGATGATCTCCGGCTCCAGTCGCCCGGTCAGCGCGCCGATCCCTACCCGATCGGAGGCTGTCTCCGTGTAGTTGAAGACACTCTCCTCATCCGGCTCCGGGGTGCGAAACACGCGCGGGGTCGCACTGGCGTCCAGCGTCATCGCCGGCCCAGAGAGGATGCGCGCGTAGGTCGTCATCTTCTCATAGTGGTCAGCGTAGAAGCCGACATCCGGCTTGCTTGAGAAGGCATGCTGCGTTGTGAGGCCGTGGCCTAGGTCCTGGCGAACGCTCTGGTGGGCGATAGCCTGGATTGGCCTCCCCTCGGCTGTGCACGGATATGCGCCGTCGAACATCATGACGTGCGTGTTCGGCCGGATCGTCACGTCACCGGCGAGGGTGAGGGTCGAGATCAGCGTGCCTCGGCGGACGCGGCACGCGTTGTCGACGTAGGGGACCTCGCGCATCACGAGGTACCCGCCGACGATCTGCACGAAGTAGCCCTCCTCGCGCAGGCGGGCGAGGTCAGGACTAGCTCTGAACAGTGCGCGTGACATTGAACGTCGTCCCCTTCTTCACGTTCACGGCACCGCCCGCCGCCAGTTCGCCCGCAGCAGGCGTCGCAGCCGCGTGGCGGTAGGTCATGGTGAAGACGACGTTGGGCTGTGCCTGCCCGGGGAAGGCGATCGCGACGATCTCCTCGAACGTGACGCGGGTTCCCGGCACAGTGCGGGCGCGGGCGTTCACGATGATTTCGGTTTCGACCGGCGGCTTGGGCGCGACGATGAAACGTTCGACCCCGGGGCCGGACAGATCGAACGCGGTGTCCGGGTCGATCAGTCGGTCGCTGCCGCCGGGCACATCGAGAAAGACCCCGTCATCCGGTCCGGGATCCGCAAGGATGTAGAGGTCGGCCCCGTCGATATGCGTCCGGCCCCACATGATGCGGGCCTCCCGGACGATGAAGGGAAACAGCACGCCCGTGCGGAAGGCGACGAAGCGCTCCACACCGCGGTGGCGGAGGTTGTACTCCTCGTGGGGGCGCACGTCCTCGAAGTCGCCGCTCGGCAGGATGGCGAAGAGGCTGAATTCCTCGGCCGGGTGCAGTCCGGCCTCTGCGAGGATCTGCTGCCCGAGCGGGACCGGATCCTTCAGGAAGAGATCCTTGAACTGCAGGTCCTCGAAGGCGAAGGCCACCCGGTGAGCGCCGTGGTGTTCGGCTCGATGTCCGTGGCCGTGCGGGCCCCCTTCACCGTATTTCTCATGATCAAGCACGACGTCGTATCCTTGTCTCGGCCGGACGGTGTCCGGCTCTCAAGCTTGGATCGACGGTGGTCTGGCGGACCGGTAAGCGGCCCGCAGAAATTTTTGAGAACTCAGCGCCTGCGGCGTGTCAGCAGTCCGTCCGGCAGGGGGCCGCAGACGAAGAAGGCGGGGCATCGGGGGCAGGTCCGCTGCGACTGAACTGCCGGAAAGTTGCCGGCGCGGATACCGCCGAGCACCTGCGCGAGCTTGGCCCGGCGGTTGCGCAGCACGGTCTGAGACATGATGACCGGGCGTTCCACGCCGTCTGCGAGGTGGATCAACTCGACGATGACGCCTGGGAACGCCTGCTGCGCCGCCAGTAGGAGCGCGGCCGCGCCAATGTCGTCATTCTCCTTTGAGCTTTTGTGTCCCGTGCGCACCCGCCGGAACCGGCGTTGCCCGTCAGCGTGCATCAGCAAGTCATCGGCGCGTACGACGACGGTATCGCCGTCGATGTCGAAGGCGATGTCAACCGGCTGCTCTGGAACATGGCCGTGGCGGGTGGAGAGGAAGTACGTGACGAGCGGGACGGCGAGGTCTCGATAGGCTTGGTGGTCGGGCCCGGCGATATCGTGGGCCACGAACGCGGCGGTCAGCGCGATCTCGAGGGCGGCGGCTTCGCCGGTCTCCGGTGCCTCGATCACGGCCTCGACGACCGTGCGGACAGCCTCGTGCATCCGCATGTACGCGGATTCGGTGCGACGGCCTCCGATCCGCAGGACATGCGTGTAGAAGAAGCGGCGCGGGCAGGCCTCGTAGAGGGCGAGCTGCGCGCCCGAGAACGACATCCCGCCCTCGAAGGCGAGCTCGACGGGCGCGCTGTGCACGCTTGCTGGAACGGTCAGTGCCGGCGCGACGTGGCGGCGCTCGAGGCCCTTGCCGAGCCTGTCGAGGAAGGGCGATAGCGGGCGGGCGGTGCCGTTGGATTTCTTGGTCGGGGCGTAGGCGATGAGGCGGTCGCGCGCCCGGGACACGGCGACGTAGAACAGGCACTCCTGCTCCTCGGCGTGTGCTGCTTGGTGAGCCGCAATCCCGCTCTCACGCGCACCCGCGATCATCCCGTCTGGCGGTGGACAGGCTGGCGTACCGGCTGCGCGAGGCAGAGTATCGCCGTTCATACCCGGCAGGTGGACGATGTCGAATTCCAGCCCCTTGGCGGCGTGGATCGTCATCAGGCGAACCCCGTCGAGCTGCTGCGCCGCGGCGGGCAATTGGCGCAGGTCTCGATCGTCGCGCAGGCGCACGAGCCGCCTTATGCGGTCGAGCACGAGCGCGATCCGATGAGGCCCCGGGGCGCTTGGCTGCGCGCGCAGGAAATTCATGAGCTGCCATATCGCGATCCCGGCGCTTCGTTGCGCAACATCGGTGGCGGCAGTGAACTCAGCCGCCCGCCGCGTGCGATCAAGCAGCACTGTGGCCAGCACGACCCACGGATCAGACGATCCATCAAACCCTTCGGCGATGGCCGCCAGCGTACATAGGGCATCACGAGCCGGAGCCGTCAGCCCTGCCGGACTGAAGGCTGCGCTCGACCAAGCTCCAGGAAGAAGCTCAACATCGCGAAGGTGATCGAGGACGACGACGAGATCCGCCATCGTCAGCCGGTGATCGGGTCCGCATGCCGCGCGAACTAGACCCATCGCGCGAGGGTCACAGAGAAGTGACAGAAACGCCAGCAGATCCCTAACTTCGGGACGCTCGAACAGGCTGCCGAGGTAGAGGACCGGAACGCCGAGCAGCTCCAGATTCCGTCCCAGATCGGCGAGTGCCTCGTTTCCGGTGCAGAGCACGGCTTGATCGGCGTAGCGGTATCCCGCGCGGCACATCTCGGCGATCGCCTCAGCCACGGCCGGGGCTTGCTGCTCTTTGTGATCGACCGTGCGTAACTGGAGGTTCGTTCCCCCGTCACCCCGGTCGGGATGCAGCGTGCTCTCGCCCGCGACAGCCATGCCTGCGCCGAAGCTGGAAAACCCTCTGACGACTTCCCCGAAAGAGCGGTAGTTCGTGGTCAACCTGCCATGCTTCCCGCCTGGAAAATCCTCGGAGCCGAAGCGAGCCATGTTGAACGACGAGGCACCCCGGAACCGATAGATCGACTGGCGCACGTCACCGACGGCCCACAAGCCTTGTCCGTCCCCGCACAGAGCCGTCAGCAGCCGGACACTCGCGCGGTTCACATCTTGGTATTCGTCGATGAGCACGTGACGGTAGCGCGCGCGCAATGCGGCGCGGAGGCCTGCGTCCGCCTCGAGTAGGCACACTGGTTCGGCTACTAGATCGCCAAAGTCGAGGCGGCCGCGTTCATGCTTGAGGTCCTCGTACAAGGCGTAGACGCGGGCCACTTCGGCCGCCCGGGCAGCCTCCTTCGCTTTCGCGTCGTCTCCGTTGGCCGCGTCGCTCATTGCCCGGGCAAGCGCAGCATAGGTTGTTGCATCCACGACCTCGTCTTGCGCGCGTGAGATCGCCGCGAGGATGTCGGAGATGATCGCGGTCGGATCGTACAGATTGCGATAGTGCGTGAGGTTGAGGGCGGCGAAGCGGTTCTCAAGGAGTTCGACCGCCTCGGCGCGGTCGATCATCTCGGGGGGCCGATCCCGGTTTGCTGGGTCGACCCGCCGTAGCAGGTCAAGTCCGAACGCATGGAAGGTCCCGATTGTCATCGCGGCCGCAGCGCTGGCATCGACGCCCGCGATCCGCTCGGCCATCTCGCCCGCCGCCTTGTTCGAGTACGTCAGGACCAGGATCGAGCGAGGGTCGATGTCGTCCTCTAGAAGTCCCGCGACACGGTTGGTCAGCGTCTGCGTCTTGCCGGTGCCGGGGCCGGCCTCCAGCAGGTAGGGTCCGCCGCGGTGGGCAGCCGCGTCGATCTGCGCCTTATTAGGCTTTTTGGGACGAACCGGACGCGTGCGCGCTGGCGTTGTTTCCGGTTCGACCTTAGGCAGGAGCAGAGCGTCCAAGAGCTGCGGTGCGACGACCTCGAACGGCGCGCCGAAGTGCGCCGCGATCTGCGTGGCTGTCAGACCTTGCGCGACATGCATGTCGCGCAGCACCGGCCGCGGCAGGAGTAATTCGCGGGCGAACAGGTCCATCTGGACTTCGCGCCGCTGCCTGCGGCTGTAATCAACCCTGTCCGGCCCGATCGGCGCAGGCTCTGATGAGCGGGCTGGGTCGACTACGGTCCCGTCCGTTGGATCTCGCCTGTCGCCGAGTTCGGCATGGCCGATCTCGTGCGCGACGAGAAAGGCACGCTCAAAGTCTGTCCCGCGCTTCTCGTGGACGATCAGGTCGTCCTTCGGGATAAGCGTAGCCCGCCCGCCATCGAGGATGGCTGCACCGGGCTTGGTTGGTTCGACGTCCAAGCCGCGCAGGTCGGCAATCGCGACCGCGAACGCATAGGGGTGGCATGGGTCGTGGCCTGCGGCGACGGCGCTCGCGTGCAGGGCGGCGGCAGATCGTCGTGCGAGTTCGACCGCGTCCACGTTCAGTCGCGGCCGGCGAGGAGGTCCGAGATTCGCGCCGGCTCGATGTCGGCGTCGATGAGGATCTGTTCGAACGACACCTGCTCTGTGACCGTGGGCTGAGTGTCGGCCTTGTAGCTACGTCCAAATGCGACGCCGGGCGGCGTAGCAAGAGTCGCAAGGAGTGCTTCAGTCCCAGCCCCGAGCGCTGTGGCCAATCGCTCGATGAATCGTCGCGGTACGGTCTTGAGAATCACCCTGCGCTCGCGGAAGGCGGTCACGACTTGCCGCGGCACAGAAAGAATTCGTGCGACCTCCCTCAGTTGCGTCGGGGAACGGTCAGCGAAAGGGTCAACGACCGGTTCAGAGACGGCATCGCGTAGTCTGGCCCACGAGGCATCGGTCAAGGCGACCTCGTCCGGGCTTGGCGGATTGTTGTCATCATCGATCGGTCGGACAAGCTCGCGATATAGGGAAATCAGCGCCGCCGCATGCTCCGGGTGGCGTTGGACGTACCGAGCTAGTGCGGTCACGTCGCTCTCCGCCTCCAGGGCAAAAGCATCCAGTATGTCGTCGAGATCGGGCGTCTCAGCTGGTCGGCTCACGACGCGTCCTCCTGCGTCAGTAACCGGCGCAGCGATTCGAGCGCTCTGTCGCGCCGATTTCGAACCGTCTTCTCTGCGAGCCCGGTCGCTCGCACGATGGATTCGACATTCGGATCTTTCGATTCGATCGGCATTCCCCTGTGCACGAGCATCTCAACGATCTCTCTTTGTTCCGGTGGCAATCTGTTGATCGCTGCGTCGAGTTCAGACCGGTAATCCGTCGCGTATTTCGTCGCGATCGTGAACGGATCGGACGCTTCAGCGGCCTCCTCCACATTCGCGAGAACGTCTCCTGTTTCCTCATGGAACAGGGGCTTGGCCTTGCGCTCCTCACGCGTCACGGCGCGTTCCGCGCTATCACGGAGCCGCGCGATGGCAGACGCGAAGCGTACCTCGTAAAAATCAAGGCGTTCCTCGTAGGCCTGCCCGTCGGCTGCCAGCAGATCTGTGAAGCGATCCAGGACGTAATCTCTGACGCGTAGGCTGTGGGCTAAAGCGGTTTTACCGTCCGCCGCCTCTGCTCGCGGCATTTGCTTCAGCAGCCGCCTGACCAGGATTTTATGGAGCTGCTCACTGAGTGCCAGCGCTCTCGCGCCATATGCGCGCCGTAGGAAATAAAGAACGCACTCCGAGCGAACATAGTTGGGATTACTGCTGGGCAGGTTGCAGGTCCAAATGAGATCGGGATCACCGAGTTTGGTGAGTGAACCGATCCGGGATTCCACCTCCGGATCACGCTCGTAGGGTCGCCCGTCCAGACGCCGCTTGCGTAGCGGCGTGAGAGCCCCGCCTCCGACTGCCATTTTCTTGCTTCGCTGGCTCGATCCGCCCTCTAGCCGCAACTGCTACGTTAGGTTGAGTCGCTCCGCAACAGGCTACTGCCTCACGTGTGCGCCATCTGTTGGCGCGGACTTTCTCGGCGCGGAAGCATGCGACGGATGCAAGGGGCGTCCTCGAACTTCATGCCCCAGCACTGATGCGGCTTGGTTGTTCGAGGAACGCGTCGAGTTCAGGGTCGATCTCGACTTAATCGAAACGCCGGGGCAAAAAGCCCTTATTTATCAACGGCGCTTGTGTGGCTGTGACAAATTATGCTGAGATCGAGGTCAAGAACGCACCCAAAAACGACAATCTATGGTGTGCCTCACGAGAGAGTGGCGGAGAGGGGGTCCGAACAACTAATCAATTAAACACTTGATTATAAGAGTTTTTTTAATTGTCGCTCGAATTTACCCCAGCATTTGCCCCAGCAGATCGACGGTGCGAGCTTCCGTTTCCTCGCTCAAGGCACGGAGGCGACGCGACGCTCCTCCTCGAACTGCCGTAGCGCCAAGACGTCCTTGTAAAGGGCGCGCCTGTGAGAGCCGACCTTGCGGTAAGGCAATCGGGCGGCGTCCATGCGGTGGTAAATCACGGGCCTCGAGCCCCCTAGGACCTACGCGACGGCCTCTCGCGACAGCTCGGTTTCCCTCGAGCCCAGCATGACCTCTTCGGCCTCGGCGAGGCGGGTCAAGGCGGCCTCAAGCGCTTGCATCGCCGACGCGGTCAGTGAGCCGAACGTCTCGCCAGAGAAGCCACACAGCGTCAGAACACCCGCCTTGAGAGCGCCGTCGGTTCGGAACCTGCGGATCTCCAGAGAGAGGCGGGCATTCGGCTCGCGGTCTGCTTCGGTGGACGCAATGACTGCCGCGGCCTCCGGCATGACAGCCCCATCAAATATCTGAAATAATTGTAAGTTTTCCGGGATAAGTGGCAAGTCAGCGCCCCGGCACGGCGGCCGGGCAGCAGGGTCACCTCGGCAGTACGCCCTATGTGGTGGCAGCCCCACACTCTCGATGAACGACGTTTGGAGCGGCTCCAAAAAAGCTAAGCTGGATTGTCAAATCGGTTCGCCAATGGGACCAACAATCTGGATAGCCGGATTGCCGACATGGTCCTCATACCCGACGAAAGCAGGCAGGTGCCCCGTCCAGACTGCCGAAGGCCCCTGTACGTGCACCTGCCGCCGAACCTGATTGTCAGCCTCAAGAAGGCTGCTCTCGACGAGAGCCGGCCTGTCTACGCTTTGGTCGAGGAAGCTGTGACGCATCTGCTGTATGCACGACGTGAAGCTGCGGCTCTGGGAGGAAAGAAGTAGTGGCCATTCAGAGCGTAAGGCAGCTTTGCGAAGTCAGCGACATCGTCTCGAAGGACGGCCTGGTCGATCAGATCGCCAATCTGGATGACCTGCACAAGGGCAAGATAGATCCAGATGCCTTCTTCCGGCGCAACCATTTCACCGAGGGTCTGAGCGCGCTCGTCCGGAACGGCTTCGACCGTCTCTCCGGCAGGACCGGAGACGGTGCGTTCTACCTCTCTCAGTCGATGGGCGGCGGCAAAACGCACTCCCTCATTGCCTTCGCCCTGCTCGCCCAGGATGACGGCCTTCGCCATCGCATCATCCCGAACATCGCGCCAACCGCGACCTTCGGCTCGGCGAAGGTCGTCATCTTCAACGGCCACCAGAACCCCTCGAACTTCCTCTGGGGCGAGATCGCCGACCGTTTGGGCCGTCCAGGGGCGATGGCGCGTTTCTGGAAGGATGGCGCCAAAACGCCGGGCGTCGACGATTGGGTGGCTACGCTCGGCGACGGCCCCGTGCTGATCCTGCTGGACGAGCTCCCGAGCTACCTGCAGATGGCCGAGGGGCAGGCCGTCGGCAACTCGACGCTCGCCGACATTACCATCGGCGCCTTGGAGCGTCTCTTCAATGCCCTGTCGCAGCTTCCACGGGCCTGCGTGGTCGTCACGAACCTCATCGACGACGTCTTCGCCGAGGGCTCAGGCAAGCTGAAGACCCTAATCAACACGCTGAACAAGCAGTACGGCAAGTACGCCCAAGCCATCACGCCGGTGCAGCAGAACTCCGGCGAAGTCTTCCAGATCATCAGGAAGAAGCTCTTCGACAAGCTGCCTGATGGCGACGTCATCGACGAGATCGCGCAGGTCTACGTCGACGAGCTCAACCGCGCCAAGAAGGTCGACGACGTCCCGTCCATACCGGAGAGCTTCATCGCCCGGATACGCGAGACGTACCCCTTCCACCCATCCATCCGGGACATCGTTGCCCGGTTCAAGGAGAACCCTGGCTACCAGCAGACCCGGGCCCTCATCCGCATCCTGAGACTCGCCGTCCGGAATGCCTGGACTTCCACCGACTCGATCTTCCTCATCGGGTTGCAGCACCTCGACCTGAACCATCCCGGGACGGTTGAGGAAATCCGCAAGATTAATAATCACTACACGAATGCCATCTCTAAAGACATCGCCGACCGGGGCAACGCCCTGGCCGAGCAGGTCGACGCCGGAGAGGGCTCGTCCACCGCGTCGTCTATCGCCAAGCTGATCCTAATGTCCTCGCTGTCGACGGCCGAGCAGCCCATCCTCGGGCTGAGGCGATCAGAGGTCATCGAGTGCCTGATCGACCCGCTCACCCGGACACCGGCCATCTCGTCCGCCTTGGACAAGCTGTCGGGCAACGCCGAGTACCTGTTCAAGGGACCAGACGAGCGGATCTACTTCGGCCAGACGGCCAACGTGGTCTCCGAGATCAACAACACCGCCACCAGTCTGGCGGAGGAGGTTGTAGACCAGGAGCTGCGCAACAAGCTCGGGGACGTGTTCGAGCCGAAGACGAAGGCGCTATACAACAGGAACCTGGCCATCCTGCCTTCGCTCGACGAGATCAAGGTCGGCGACGAGGACGTCACCCTCGTCATCGTGGAGCGACCGGCGCAGAGCCTACCCCCGCCGCTCGTGGAGTGGTGGGAGAAGCTCGACCGGCAGAACCGTGTCCTGATCCTAACGGCCGACCTGAACTCGCTGGGCTCATTGCGCACCATCGCCCGCCAGATGCGCGCCATCTCCATCGTGGAGAAAGCCATCGCGTCCAGGCACGGCAAGGAGTCGAGCCAGATGCGCGAGGTCGAGGGCATCAAGGCGCGCGCCGCCAATAGCTTCACCTCCGCCGTCCGCGAGACGTTCACCACCCTCGTGTTCCCCACGGACAAGGGCCTGCGCGACTACGGCCAATTCCGCATGGAGTTCGACAACAACGACTACCGGGGCGAGGAGCAGATCCTCAAGACGCTCGAAGCCCGCGGGAAGTTCTACCCGGCCGGCAAAATCGAGACCGAGATCTCCACGCTGCGCGAGGAGGCGGAGCACGAGCTTTTCGACGCCGACGCCGTGCAGCGCGTGGAGCTCAGGCGCAAGGCGGCTGCCAAGAAGGGCTGGTACTGGCTCGCCTCAGGCGGCCTCGATCACCTTATCACCGAGAGCGTGCGCACGAAGCACTGGCGCGAGCGCAACGGCCTCATCGAGAAGAAGTACGACCGGCTCACCGCCGTCACGGTCCGCTTGGAAGGGTCCTTGGACGCTGCCCTGGAGAAGGGCGTTTACAAGCTCATCGTGACCCCCGAGGAGGCGGACACGGTCTACGCCTCCGCGACCGGGCAGCCTGACCCAACGGTTTCCGGGAAAGTCTCCGGGCGGAGCTACGAGACCAGCGCGACCAAGGTTTGGTTCCTGCCCGTGGACAGCCGGGGCGAGGCGAAGACGGGGCCTGCCGTTGAGTGGCTCGCACCGGTCAAGCTCGCCGCGCACGCCGCGTCAACCTCCTCCGGGACCACCATCGACTGGACGGTCGTGCCCCGGTCCGCCGAGGTTCGCGCGTCGTTCGACGGCTCCGACCCGATGCATGGCCATGTGGTCACCGCCCCACTTTCGGTGCCGGCGACCGCGAAGGAGGTCAGGCTCGTGCCGGTGGTTGACGGTCGCTCCGGGGAGGAGGTTCGTGTCGGGTTGGGCGGCGGCAGGGACGCGCCACCGCGACCTAGGGAGATCCGCGAGGATCGCCCGCTCCTGCTGCGCCATCAGCTTCGTTTCGACTCCATCACCCGCCTCACCGACGCGATGACGGCCCTGCAGGCTGCCACTGGCGCGGTCGTGCGCGGCGGTCAGATCGAGATTGGGGCCGAGGAAGGCGACGTGTTCGCCGACATCACCTTCGGCGAGGGCGTCTCGATGTCGGCAGATGCGGTCTCGGCGGTCATCTCGTCGGTGGCCCAGTCTGGTGGATTCACCGCGACCCGGGCCAACGCGAGCTTCAACGAGACCCGGTTCGCCACGGGCAAGGACTACAAGTTGTTCGCCGACGCCGTGGGGCTCGATTTCGAGACCATGAAGTGGGCGCAGGATGAAGGCGTCTGAGGGGTAGCGTCATGCCGGATTTCGATTGCCCCGACTACTACATCGAGCACTGCTACCTCGTGCAGGTGCCCCGGGCCACGAAGGAGACGGTCGACGTCTTCGAGGTGTTCGGCCGGCCGCCGGTCGCGACCGAGGCGGTGCTCTCCCCCGAGGTCATCCTCCGGGCCCAGCTCCCCAAGGCCAAATGGGACGCGGTCTCGGGCGAGGTCCGCTCCGAGTTCAACCGGCGCCTTAAGGCGGAGCGCAAGCGCGCGGGCTCGTGGGCTCAGGGTAACAACGGCGTCCAGCGCTTGCTGGGCAAGGAGCTCCTGGTCCTCGTCTGGGCCGTCGAGCAGGACGACGTGTCCGTCGAGCAGTGCGACGTCGCCATCCGGAACTGGCTCGGGTTGAAGCCCGAGGAGCGCTGGTGGCTCTACACCATGACCGCGGCATCGACGGGGTACTCGCACCAGAGCGGCATGGGCTGGCGCGACGCGCTCCGCCGCGCGCTGTGCTTCGGCACAAAGCGCGACGTGTTCTCGCTTGGCGTCATGACGGGGCGCGGTCACCTGCCCCCGCGGAAGAACACCGGCGTCGCCCAGCAGCCTGACGTAGCGCAGAAGCGCATCGAGTTCGCCGCGCTCAGGGCTATCTCGGACCGGCTGGAGGCATTCGCATGAACGTACATTCGTCCATGACCACGACGGTCGTCCCATATTCCCTTAGTGATGCGCCTTGCTTTATTGAAGCGCAATTCCCCGTCGGACGCGTTTCGGCGGAAGTCTACAAGGAAAGAAAGGCTATTCACGGTCAGATACTGACGTCCCTCGGGTCGTACTGGAAGGGGCGCAAGCCGCTTCTGCTTGTCAGGGCTACGCTTCTCGGCTTGCTCCTACCAGCAACCGAGGAGCCGCTTAAAGATTTGCAGATCTTCCTGACGTTGCTGGGGATGGATGATCGCAGCTTCGTGAAGCGGATCAAGACAATTCGACCCGAACAAATCGACACCGACTGGCCAGGCTATCGCGATTTGGTCGAAGCAGAGTCCAAGCCCCGGTGGAGAGCAGGGCTGTCGAAAGATGAGCGAGCTGAAAAGCTCGGGGCGTGGCTAGTAAGCCTACCTTATGCAAAGCGCCTTGCGTTCTGTTACAGGCCCGATGAGTGCCCCGTCGATCTACAGGCGGATGCTTGGGACGAAATAAATCTACACCTTAAGACGGGCGCCAGCAGTATTCCCGAACTCGTTGAGCAACTTGGGATTATGCGCTATGGGCACCGCCCTCGGGTTGCGGACACCTTCGCCGGCGGAGGTTCGATCCCGTTTGAGGCCGCTAGAATAGGATGCGAAACGGCTGCATCGGATCTCAGCCCGATAGCTTGTATGCTCACTTGGGGTGGGCTGCATATAATCGGGGGAGCGGCCGAAGAGCAGGCAATAGTTCGCAAAACTCAGAAGAAGGTTGTCCAGGCCGTCCAGGGCGAAATTGACAAACTTGGATTTGAGCGTGACCGCGAAGGCCGTAGATCGAAGGCGTATCTCTACTGCGCCGAGGTCCGCTGCCCGAAGACGGGTTACCTTGTTCCGGTCGCGCCATCTTGGGTGATATCACGCAACCACCGTGTTGTAGCTCAGATTTTTGCTAGACCGAGCAGTAAAGACTACGACATTCGTATTATCACGAATGCAACCGATGAAGAAATTCTGGCAGCGGAGACCGGCACGTTAGTAGGCGACAGAGTGGTTCATCCGCAAAACCCCGGCCGCGAAGGCGTCGCCATGTCGGTCATTCGCGGAGATTACAAAGGTGAAGCTGGTGGAATCTCAAACCGAATCCGGCGGTGGAGCAAGAGTGATGTCACTGCAAAGGAAGACGATGTCTTTCGTGAGAGGCTATATTGCATCCAATGGCTGAAATCTGACGCAATCGAGGCTTTTGAAGCTATCGATGGCAATGCGGAGGAAGAAGGGAATGAGAGCGATAGCCGTTCGACCTTCTTTGCCGCACCCACCGCTCACGATCTTAACAACGAAGCAATGGTTCTTTCGCTGGTCCAGCGCGAACTCGCGACGTGGCAGGCCGCGGGGTTAGTTCCCGATCAGGAAATATTGACCGGCGACAAGACTGACGAGCCAATCCGCACCAGAGGGTGGACGCATTGGCACCAATTATTCCTGCCGCGGCACCTCTTATTCGGAGCCATCACACTAAAGCACATCCGGAATGTAGAACATCCGCTTGCAAGGGGCGCACTCCTTATCAGCTTTTGCCGCACCTTAAATTACATGTCCAAGATGACGCAGTGGATGGTCCGCAATCCGACTCCAAAGAAGCCGGCAGATGTAGTCAATCATGTATTCTACAATCAAGCTTTGAACACGTTTTACAATTTCGGCGCCCGTGCCTCGACAGGTCTCCTTCCTGCGCTCGGCAAGGCGTACCCAAGCGCCAGCTTGCCTGGCGAGGGAAGCGTTTCAAGCTTCCCAGCGAAGGATATCACAAAGACAAACGACATATACGTTACTGATCCCCCCTATGCGGATGCTGTAGCTTACCATGAGATTACAGAATATTTTATAGCTTGGGCCCGTAAACTGGGTCAAGATTTCTTCCCCGGCTTTGTCTGGGACTCTCGGCGGCAGCAAGCCATCAAAGGAGTGGATGAAAAATTTCGAGCTGACATGGTCGGTGCTTATCGGTCCATGGCGGACCACATGTCGGTGAATGGCAGTCAGGTCGTTATGTTCACCCACCAGGACGCTGGTGTCTGGGCTGACTTGGCCGCGATTATGTGGGCTGCCGGCTTGCGGGTTACTGCGGCATGGAACGTAGTCACTGAAACTGAGAGCGCAACAAAAAAAGGCAACTACGTGAAGGGAACAATCCTTCTAGTCCTACGCAAAAGAGTCGAGACAACGAATATCAAGCGGATGGACATTGAAGGAGAGATCGAAGAAGCCGTCGACCATCAGCTTTCTGCCTTGCATAGCCTAGACGAGGACTGGACATCAGAAAGCCTGTACACGGATGGCGATCTTCAACTAGCTGCATATGCGGCAGCGCTTCGCGTCATAACAAATTACGCCACCATCGACAGGAAGGAGGTCGGCGCCGACGTCTATCGCAAGCTTGCGAAGGGCGAGAAAACGGTGATCCGCGAGCTTATCGAGTATGCGGCCTCCGTAGCCAACAACAAGCTCGTCCCCGATGGCTTCTCTCCGGCCATGTGGAGAGATCTCGACGCGCCCTCCCGATTCTACGTCCGTATGCTCGACATGGAAAGCAACGGAATAACAAGGTTCGCGGATTTTCAGGATTTCGCCCGGACTTTCTCCGTCGCCGACTATGCTGATCTGATGGACTCAACGAAGGCGAACTCAGCCTCGCTCGCGGGTGCTGGTGTCCTGAAGGGTAGGATGCTCGGCGGCAAGGGCTTCGGCTCTTCCCTACTGCGACGCGTGCTTTTCGCCACCCATAAGACGATGCAAAAGGACGACCCGCGGGAAGGACTGGCGTTCCTCAAAACAGAGCTTGGGCAGGACTACTGGCCCAACCGGGCGAAGCTCGTGTCGCTCGCCAAGTACGTCTCCACCAAGACCGCGCGGACGCGCCCTATCGAGAGCTCGGCGGCCGACCTGCTGGCCCAGCGCCTCGAAGTCGACAAGGTCTGAGCGCGGACGGAGGCAAACCGGTGGCCATGTTGCGTTACTCCTCCCGTCGCGGGTCCTTGCGAGACATGCTGGGCGAGCGCCTCTCGCGCTCGCACCGCTACCTGCGCATCGCCGGCTATTTCCGATCGTCCCTCCTTGAGCTCATGTCGGAAGAGCTTTCGGGCATCGACGAGATCCGGGTAGTATGCAACGCAGAGCTCGACCCGAACGACATCAGGGTTGCCAAGGCCGCCAGCGAGGGCTCGGACGCGCTGTCGCGCGCGCTCGTGGCCGGCTGGATGGCCGGGCAGTCCAGCATCGAGGAGCTTCTCGCGAAGAGTCGCTACCGCATCCTGCACGACTTGCTCGCGTCGGGACGCATGCGCGTGAAGGTCGTGCCGCGGGACGGCGCGAACGTGTTCGTGCACGGCAAGGCCGGCATCATGGAATTTCGGGACGGCGGTTCGACTGCCTTCGTCGGCTCCATGAACGAGAGCGCCACCGGCCTCCTGCACTCCTATGAGATCATCTGGGAGGACGACGCCCCGGAGGCGACCAAGTGGGTGCGGGAGGAGTTCGACCATTTCTGGAACCTGGGCGTGGACCTGCCGCAGGCGGTCATCAGCCACATCGGCGCGGTCTCGCAACGGCTTGAGTACGCCTCCATCGAGCTCGCCCGGAAGGAGGGTGGCCTCTCAAACCCTGCCTCCTCCCTGGTCGAGCGCCCGATCTACAAGACCGGCCAGATCCTGCGGCCCTGGCAGAAGCGGTTCGTCCAGGCCTGCGTCGACGACCATGCCCTATACGGCAAGGCGCGGTTCCTGATCGCGGACGACGTCGGCCTCGGCAAGACCCTGTCGATGGCCGCGGCGGCCATGGTGCTCTCGCTCCTGTCCGGAGGCGGCGTGCTCATCCTGGCGCCGGCGACCCTGACGCGGCAATGGCAGACTGAGCTGGAGGACATGCTTGGCCTTCCCTCGGCCATCTGGTCCTCGGCCAAGAAGCAGTGGCTCGACACCAAAGAGTTCGCCGTTTCCCCCAAGGGCGATGCCAGTGCGGTCGCCCGTTGCCCGATGCGCATCGGCATCGTCTCGACCGGGCTCATCGTGAGCGGGGACGAGGACGGCGAGATCAAGCACCTGCGAGAGTGCCACTTCGGGGTGGTGATCCTCGATGAGGCCCACAAGGCGAGGGCGGACCGTGGCGGCAAGGACGACGCCCGGACAGGCGCCAAGCGCCTCCTGGACTTCATGGAGCGCATCGCCGCCAACTCCGACAACGTCATCATCGGCACGGCGACCCCCATCCAGCTCAAGGCCGTGGAGTTGCACGACCTCGTCGCGATGCTGGCCAAGGGTACGACGCACGTCCTCGGCAAGGAGGGCAGTCGCGCCTGGTCGTCGGACGCCAGCATCGGCTACCTCACCGGCGAGAAGCCGTGGCCGGAGGACCCGACCGACCAGTGGGGCCTGCTCCGGAACCCGCTGCCGCCGGCATCGGAGTCCGGCTTCTACCGGGTCGTGCGAACGGCCCACCGCCTGCCGGACGGCCGCATCGACGGGCCTCGTTACGACGAGCTCTCGCAGGGTCAGAGGAGTCGGCTGCGGACCGAGTTCCCGACGCTCGTGGCCCAGACCAATCCCATCATCCGGCGCGTCATCCGCCGCTCCCGCACGATGCTTGAGAATGCCGGCCTGCTGCCCCGGATCGACGTGGTCGTGCATCCGCGGGCCGGGGACGGGCTGCCAAGCGAGCTCTTCTCCGGCGAGGGCCTGGAGATGGGCTTCTCGTTCCGCCAGGCGTACGATGCCGCCACCCGCTTTTGCAGCCTCTACGCGCGCACGCGGCCGGCCGCGGGGTTCATGAAGACCATCCTGCTGCGACGCATCGGCTCTTCGGTCGCGGCCGGCCTGGCGACGACAAGGGCGCTCCTGGCGGGCGCCACCAGCGGGTCCGCCATCGACGACGGGGACGAGGATCTCTTCGCCCAGGAGCGCGAGCGCATGCCGCTCACCCCCGACGAGACGGAGGCGCTGCGGGAGGTCGAGACGCACCTCCTGGCGGTGCTGGCTCGCGGCAAGATGGACCCCAAGGTCGACGTCATCATCCGCTACCTCGCCGACAATCGCTGGCTCGCCGACCACGGCATGATCGCGTTCAGCCAGTTCTATGACACGGCCGAGTTCGTGGGCGAGCGGCTCGCCGAGCGCTTCCGCGAGCAGCCCATCGCCATCTACGCGGGCGGCGGCCGGTCGTTCGTGCTCCACAACGGCGAGAGGCGCCGCACCGACCGCAACGTCATCAAGGACCTCGTTCGGGCAGGCACCATCAAGCTCGTCGCCGCCACGGACGCGGCTTGCGAGGGTCTGAACCTGCAGCGCCTGGGCTCCCAGGTGAACGTCGACCTGCCTTGGAACCCCTCCCGCCTCGAACAGCGAAAAGGGCGCATCCAACGCATCGGCCAGCGCCGGCCCGAGATCCACGTCGCCAACCTGCGCTACGCGGGCACCTACGAGGACGAGGTCTACGGGGCCCTCTCGGAGAGGTTCGAGGACATCTTCAAGGTGCTGGGCCAGCTGCCGGACTCCTTCGAGGACGACTGGGTCGACGCCGTCCTGAAGGACCGGGAGGCGGTCAAGCTGTTCCCGAAGCGGGTGGAGCAGATCCGCAGCCCCGTCGAGCGCCGCTACTTCCGAGACGTGGCGGACGACGATGGGCTCGATTGGGAGGGGACCGAGCGCATCATCTCCTCACGGGACATCGAGGAGTTCATGCGCAAGGGCTGGTGATCATGCCGGTAGGCCGCTCCCAAGCGCAACGCCATCGCCATCCCGCCGCAGGGCGGGGACGGACCAGCTTGGCCGGTCACTAGCCGACCAGCTTCGCAATCGCCTCTAACGCTGCTCGCTTCCGCCATGACGACGTTCGGCAGATCCGGCCACTACCGGACGAACCAGCAAGGAACGACCTTCTGGGTCAGCGACCACAGCGTGAGCCGCGACGACTGGCCGGCCGGCCTGCCTCGGCCGGTCATGCGAGCCTACGGGTGCGACGACGCCGTCTCGCCCTCGCGGAACGTGACCATCCCCAATGCCCACTGTCCGGTATGTCACCAGCCGGTCTTCTTCTTCATGGCCGCGAACGGCGGCCGCGTCTTCTTCGACGACCTGGGTCCGCCCTGGCCAAAGCATGGCTGCACGATCTCGGCGACGGCGGGTGTTCCAGGGTTCGCCGACGCGGGGCGCATCGCGCGGTGGCAGCAGGAGCGCCGCGGGTTGCACGGAGTGTCGGTATCGGACGACGCACTGGCAGTGCGCCCGGATTGCGTCCGGGGCATCGCGCGGATCGTGCGTCGGCGCGGGAGAGCCGTCGCCGTCGTCGAAACCGACGATGGCACCGTCGCCTTCGAGGTCGAGGGCGCTTGGCCCGGACGCTCCTCGAAGGCGGTCTACTTCCGCAGGGTCGAGCCACCGGATGCACCCGAAGCCTTGGAATACCTGGCGCCGGATCTTGCCGTGGTCGCGATGCGCGTGGTCGCCGCGGTCGAAGTACCGACCGAGCCCTCCGTCGACGATTTTCCTGCCATCGCTGAGCTCGGCATCCCTGATGTCGATGTTTGGATACGGACCCACCTGCCCGGGTTCGCACGCGGCCCACGCCTCAAGATGGGGGGACACGTCGTCGGGGTCGCCGGCAGGCTGGGCCGGTCCCGCGTCGTCCTGCTGCCGCTGGCCGCCTGGTTCGACAAGGACGAGGACGATTGGGGCCGCGACGATGCCGAGCGGGTGGCGAATGGCCTGCGCCAAGTGCGCGAGTGGACTGGACGGATCGGGCGGATGCTGGACCGGTCCGACCGGACCCGCAAGGACCCGTTGTTCCGGGACGTCTTCGTTTGGCTCGTGCCGGAAGGATCCTGGGCGTTCGATATGGAACGCGCGGCCCGCGACTTCTCCCGGTCAGGGCCCTCGCGGCCCGGTGCCTCGCTTGGGCCGCCCCCGGTCCATGTGGCGCAGGCCTTGGAGAAGGAGATCGAGGAGGATCTCCGCGAGACCCGCTTCGGCCTCGACGAGCTCATGCCCGGGGAACGGGTCTACCTATCGGAAGGCGCGAAGCGGCATACCGAGAAGCGTTGGCTCGCCGCCATGCAAACGGAGTCCGGGCTCGACCCGACCTTCGCGCACCTGGAAGGCGAGGGTGTCCGGTTCCAGTTCATGGGCACTTTGGTCAGCCTACCGCAGCGGTGGGGTCAGCAAGCCATCCTGCCGGACGGGCGCAGGCTGCTCGTTCTGCTGCACCTTTCCTCCCCGGAACTCGGGCTTGCCTTCGTTCACTTCGGTGCGCCCGTCGAGAACGATTACGGCTTCGAGACCCATGAGGCCGACGCGATCTTCCATGCGAAGCGGCTCGCCGTAGCCCTCAGGTTCCTCGATACCGGTGCCGGGCGCTAGCTTGGCTCCCACCGGCAGTCGCGGTCCCGCCTTTCCTCACATGTAGAACCGATATCTCGGGTCCGGGACCTGGCCCTCGCCGACGTGCTTGAGGATCTCACCCACCTGGCGGGCGGCCCGCATCGTGATGGGCAGCGCCCCGTCGAACTGGGTGTTGTTCCAGTTCATCTTGGTCAGCGCCAAGGTCTCGTTCAGGAGCATGTCCCACTCGGTCCTGTCGCGGCGATGGGCCTTCATCATCAACGGGTTCGGGACGTAAAGCCCGGGATAGGTGGCGAAGAAGTCGACGCTCCCCCGGGTGTAGAGCAGCGAAGTCTCCCTATCGAGCCGCATCGCCGTGCCCCGCAGGGGCGGGTAGTCGCCGTCCCGCATGAGGCGCACCGGCGACCGGCGCGGCAGCCAGATCAGGTCGGCCTGGTCGATGCCGAGCTCGTCAATGGCGGCGTCGAAGCCGGCGGTCTCCTCGCGGTGGAAGGGGGAGCTCTTGTGGACGACGAGGCGCGCCGGGAAGGTGCCCCACTCGCGCTTATAGGTGGTGAGCGAGTTCCTGGTGAGCGCGTATGCGTCCTCCTCTGAAAGGTAGGGATGGCGGTCGTTCTTGTCGCGCAGAGCCCGGCCGCCCTTGAGGATCAGGCCCTCGCCCCGTTCGTCGAATAGCTGGGCGGAGCTCGTGCGCAGGGAGGTGCGCCCGAGGTCCTCGAAAAAGCTGATCCCCAGGAAGGTCGCGGAGTATTCCTCGCGCCCGCGCACCATGCGCCAGGGCGTGCCGCCGGCCTTGTAGTAGAGGGCGCAGAACAGGTTCCAGGCCCGGGTGGCCTCGTCCTGCACCCGCCTGGTCGAGAGCTTCGCGAGCTTGCGCTTAATCACCGCCCGTTCGTCGTAGGTGGACGGCCAGACGATCTGGATGGGGATCTTGTAGGCCAGGGTGGCAGCCTTCAGCGCGCCCCGGAAATCCTCGTATGGGTTGGCCTCCTCGTCATCCTCCACCACCTCCTTGGTAGTTTCTGCTCCCTCCGACTCGGTTGTCCCGCCCTCGGACTCTTCCGGGATCCTGAGGTTCTTCACGCGCTCGATGAGCTCAACCGGCAGAGCGCAGACGACGACCTGGGGCGGCCGGTCCATTTCGGAAAGGTCGCGGATCTCCTGCTCGAACAGCTCCACGGCGAGGCGGATGGCGACCTCGTCGTGGGACTCACCGGTCACCTTGGATATGCTGGCGGGCCGCAGGACGCGCTGGTGGTGGCGGTCGATCTCGAACCAGCACCGGAACGGCCCCGCGATGCCGCTGCCCGGAAAGGCGGGGAAGAGGTTGGGCTGCCAGCTCGGCTTGGCGGGGATCTCTCGCTCGCAGCGGGCGAACCACTCGCGGAAGCCGTCGACGGTCTCGGAGGAGCCGATCAAGCCGACCCGGACCGTCCGGGTCCCCTCGGTGGAAAAGTCGACGGGGCCATGCTCGACGAGGCCGAAGCGCACGTCCGGGTGGCGCCCGTCGCCGCCGAACTCCAGCAGCGGCTCGTGGACGTGCTGCAGCCTAAAGGTCGAGCTCACTCTGTCCTGCCTTCCGAGCCTTGCTCATGTCCGGGTCCTCGCGCGCCGACCAAAGGTCGTCGGGGACCCCGTAGGGATGGCGCAGCGGATCTAGCGCCTCGAAGCTGAGATAGGGGTACTCTTCGCGGAGCATGTCGCCCCGTTCCGTGAGCAGGGCGCGCCACAGGCGCATGTGCCCGCGCACGTTGGAGTTCCGCTCAATCTCCTTGATCCGCTTCAGGTAGTCCGGGGCGAATGCGCTCTCCGCGAACCCGTCCCGGGTGAAGTGGTAGGTCGTGTCGACCGCGAGGTACCACTCGCCGTCGAGGTTGAGGAAGCGCGGGACGAACGCCGCGTGCCGCAGGTAGGAGGCGGCAGTCTTCTCCTTATTGAGGCCATGCCGGGACACCACGGTCCGCTTGCCGTCACCGCGCGCGTCCTTGAACGTGTAGACGCGCTCGCCCCGCCGCTGGGGATTGCTCTTGAAGAAGTAGAACCGGCGGCCGCGGTCGAACACGAGGCGCTCGCGGACGCGCTCCCCCAAGCACAGCCCCAGCAGGCGCACGAACAGCCTCCTGCTGGCCTCGCCGTCGGACTCCGCCCAGTCTAGCGTCTCGATCTGGTCGATGCTCCCCTGGTCGCAGGCGTCCTCGAAGAGTTGGTCGTCGAGGTCGCGGAAGGTCACCAGCCGGTCGCCGTCCACGACCCAGTCGATGGGCGGTCGCTCCCGCTTGCGCCTGAGCGCGTCCCTGACCTTGCCAGGGCCTTCCTCGATGGACGCAACGTTGAGGCGGTACGGGAAGCTGGCCCGGAGCAGGTTGGTCTCAAGCTCCTCTTCGAGCCGCATCGACGGGGTGACCACGCCCGGCCGCGCGAAGCCCGCCACGAGTGCGGCGAGCTTGCCGACGGCCTCCGGGGTGAGCTCGTCCTCCCGGCGGACAAAGACCACCTTGCGCGACCGCTTCCGGTCGGGGTCCTGAAAGTACGACTGGATGGATTTCCAGCAGATGAGTTCGGTCGCCGGGTTGATCACGACGAGGATGACCGGCGTGTTCGCGTTCGACCAATACTCCAGGTCGCGGTCATCCACCCGGAAGGAGAAGGTCTCTCCGTTGTCCTCGGCAAGCCTGCTCACCGTCTTGAGCTGTGCCGCGACGTACTGCGCCTTGACCTCACCCGTCTCGGGATCGCGCAACTCGATGAAGCCGTCGATGCCCGCGTCGAGGGTTCCAGTCGTTGGGTGGAACGTCAAGCCGGCATCGAGGATGCGGGCCGCGAGACGATGGACGCCAGCATCGCCGAGCATTTGGCTCCCCGTAAGCTTCTTCAAAGCTTCTCCCACAGCGCGTTGACGGCAGCCACCTACATTATCTGTACTACGTTTGTTCGCCTACGAGTGGATGCCCTCGTCCCATTAGACTTCGGCTCGCTGCCCTACCTTACCCATGCGCTGACCTCGGGCAAGCTGGACGTTACAAGATCCACAAGGGGTCGAGAGCTCGCTCTGGCAGTCCTCACTTGAACGCTGGCCATGGCTCTTCCTCAGGCAGCGGCTGCCTTCAACGCCGTCCAGGCGATCTCACGGACCTGAGGTGATGCTACCGGCCAATCGCCATCGGGCAGCTTTCCCAATGCGGAGCGAAAGACCTGCATCTGCGTGTCGCCAACCCTGA
The DNA here is from genome assembly GCF_053345825.1 of Methylobacterium sp. C33D. Taxonomy (NCBI): domain Bacteria; kingdom Pseudomonadati; phylum Pseudomonadota; class Alphaproteobacteria; order Hyphomicrobiales; family Methylobacteriaceae; genus Methylobacterium; species Methylobacterium sp. C33D. The sequence continues at coordinate 88,488 of NZ_JBKFAV010000002.1, read as the reverse complement.
GGCCGCGCAGACTTGGCAGTCGATCCAGAAGGGCGAGGGAGCGGTCGGTCCCAACTATGGGTCGGTGACCCTGTGTGCGTACCTTCCAAATGCCGTTGAAGGCCGGCTTGCCCTTCCCCGGGCGGGAAAAGTCGAGATAGATCCGACCCGGTCTGCAATCGTCGAGTATGTCGTTTCTGACCTCGTAGAAGGGCGCCTCGCCCCTTGCGTCGTAACCTTGCCTGTCGTCGAGTCCGTATTCCCCCTCGACATCCTTCCAAGTCCGCTCGGCCTCGTCGCTCGGGGCGCCGTCCTTGTACAAGGTCACCCACACATCGAGGCCATCAAACGGCTTTGGCTCATGGGCGAGGGCATGCAGGAGCGTCGGTCGCCGCGCCTCTCGGACCTTCGTGAGTTCGCCGCGGGCCGCCTCGACCATGGTGGCGTCGACTGGCGTGCCGCGGCGCCACGCCGCCTCGAACCATACGGACGCATCATCGATGACTGTTTCGTCGTCGCATAAGACGGCCGTCTCCGTTCGTGCCGGCGGCTCGTCCGAAGCGCCCAGGCCGCCGCGGGAGGCGTTCGCGGAGCCGAGCACGACCAGGCCCGGGTACAGGTAAGTCTTGGCGTGGAAGCCTTCGACCGTCATGATGGTTGCGCCGCCGCGGATGAGATCAAGGATGGCGCCAGCGTGGCAACCCTCGCTCCATAGATCGCAGATGACCCGGGTGCTCCCTAGAGCGCTCCCGAGGCCAAGGCGTTCGACCGCACCCGCTCCCCAATAGGCAACGCCAAGACGGCGTGTGGCATGCTGCGCATTGGCCCGCCTCAGGGCTTCGATGATGAGTTCGCCAGCCAAGAACCTGGTCGCCATCGCTTTCGCCCCCACTTCTTCCCATTATGTTGCAACACCCATGGCAAAGGTCAGGCCTGGACATCTCCTCGGGTCGAGGGAGGCCGTGGCGATTCTGATTTCTGCACAAACAGCTTAGTCAGAGTTCGGCCGGAGACGTGGCTCGCCCGCGACTTTGTGCAGTTCCGGGACGAGTTCCTTCCGCGAGTCGGCGACGAACGACTCGCGACGTTGAGGTCGGCCCCATGACCCGGAGCTGCTGAGCCGACTACGCAACCGACTCAGCTGGTGACGGCAGCCTTCGACGCAGCCCGGCCAAGGTTCCAGACCTCGAGGGCGGCCTCGGCAATCCACTGCTGCCTGGCTTCGATGGCGGCCTTGTTCCAAGCCGGAGCAGGGTTCAGCCGCTGGGCCGCCTGCGTGATCTTATCGCCCACCCCGACCGCCATCGCGGATGCCTGGCAGCGCGCCAGGAGGAACTGGGACTTCGGGTAGGAAAGAGCTTTCTTGCTGTAGGCGGCGTTCTTGATCACGCGGTTAACCGCTGCTTCCACCAGCATCAGGTTGCCGAGGCGATTGATCAAATCGACATCCGCGGCTCCGTCACCGAACTCCGCTCTAGCCTCCTCGTCCGCTCCCTGCGCCAGGATGTGCTCGATGTCGTTCTTGGTTTCCAGGTAGTGCGTAAGGCTTTCCCGGCCGGCCTCACCGTAAGCCAGCACGTCGAAGTGGCGGGTGAGTTTCGCCATCAGGTAACGCAGGCGGAACTTCCGCATGTCCCACGCGTGGAGCGACAGCAGCTTCGTCGTGAATGCTTGCCGGTGCTCATTCTTTTGCCGGACGAAAAACTCCTCAACGAACGTCGTGAAGGCAGGTTCACCTTCCACATGCCGGAGCTTGCGTGCCGCCTGGGCGATGCTGCGCTCGTAGTCTTTGGTCGGAATGCCGGCGATCAGCCAGATGAACATCAACTCCTCTACCTGCCGTGTGAGCCGCGAGAACAGGGCCGGCGGCAGGTGTCTCCCCGCGAGCAGAAGCACCAAGTGCTGCTTGACGGCTGTTCCCCCCAGGGCCTGCGTGTTCATGATCCCATTGTCGAGGTGCCCCGTCACGGTCTTCCCGTCTGTGAAGTTTAGGTAGGCGATGGCACCGTCCCGCAGGCGTTGCGCAAAGCCAATGGGGTCACTGCCATGCCTCGTTTGCTTCTCGTTCTTTACCAGCCACTCGTAGATGTCTTCCTCACGCAGTTGGCCTTCCACGTCGTAGGTAGCCATTAGGTAGTAACGAAGGAAGCGAAGCGGCTTCTCACGCGCTTCGTAGATCGCTTGCGTCAGGGAGCGCCATATGTCCTTGAGCTTGACGAAATCGCCTTCCTTCGCGTTCATGAATAGTAGATTCTTCAACAGGTCCATCGCGTCCAGGCCCACGCCCCGGTCGTTGATGGTCTCGAAAATCTTTAGCGCGCGACTTATGTTGGGCGTCTCAATGCGAATGAGCTTGACCTTGTTCGTAAAATATCCGAGGAACCGACGGAGGCCATTCGGGTCATTAGGAAACTGAACCGTCAGGAACTCCCTAATGGTGTCGTAAGCGCCCGCGAGATTCCGGATGGAACGGGTGCCTTCGCGGCGTGCATCCAGTCCTTTGCCGGTGCCGTAATCAACGAGGACACCGCTGGCATCCTCGTACTGGAGGTCAAGCCTCATCCGCTCAACCGTTTCGCCGTGCCAATTCATGTCGGCAGCCGCTATCTGCGCCTTCAGCGTCGGTGGCACTTGTCCGTCAAGCTCAGAGATCATGTCTCGTAAAGCGCAAAGCGTCAGGAACGAGGTGGTACTCCGTTGCTGCCCATCTATAAGGTCAAAGACACCGTCCTTGCTTGGGCATACGACGATGGTCCCGATGAAATATTCCGGCGCGCTGTCCTTGGTAGCTTCCTCAAATTCACTGTGAATATCCTTGAGAAATTGCTCAACTTCCTCGCCTCGCTCGCCCTTCGCGTCTCGTTCACCCCAGACGTATTCGCGTTGATAATCGGGAACTCGATAGAAGCTCAAGAAAATCTGAGCGAGACTTAGGTCCTGCGACGTGATCGAGTTGGCGGTCATCATTCCTCCGTCGGGATGGTTACTAGTCCGGCGCTTGACCCGAATGCCGGCAGCCAGTGGCGCCAACAGGATGCCGGACGGCGCAGGGCGATTAGCGGCAAGGTGTCTACGAATACCGTCACGTCTGCAGCCGGTTCGGCAATCGCCGGAGGCTGCGTCTCGGATGGCGGTCGGCCCTCCCTTTCACGCATGACCAGGAACAGCTCGACCGTCGCCATCGCGTCCGCGAGGGCCCAGTGCTTGGCGTCCGGTAGTTGGACGCCCGCCTGCGACGCCAGGATGGCCAGCTTGTAGCTGCCGAACCCCGGATAGGCACGCTTCCCGAGCCGCATGGTGCAGAGCACCTCCCGGTCGCTCCAGAGGTTCAGCCGCTCCATCTCCGCCTGGAGGAAGCGGCGGTCGAATCCCGCGTTGTGAGCGACCAGGGTAGCGCCCTCGACGAAGGCCGAGACCTCGCGCATGATCTCGGCCAACGTGGGCGCGTCGGCGAGCATGCCGTTCGTGATACCTGTGATCGCCGTAATGCGTCCTGACACCGGGAACCCGGGGTTCGCGAGGCTCCGGAAATGGCGACCGATCCGGCCTTTCACGATCTCGACCGCCCTGACCTCGATTACGCGGTCGCCGTTGTTCGGCGACAGGCCGGTCGTCTCGAAGTCGATAACGACGAAGCGCTCGCCTGGCTCTGCAAGGGCGTGCTCCAGCTCGGCGATCTTGGCGAGCGCGGAGGCATGCCCTTGGTCGGCGGCTGCGTGAAGCCTGACGTGCCCCTCCTCGCGGTCGGCTGGCGTGCCCAGTCCCTCCAGGTGCATCAGGCCGAATTCGTACTGGGCATCGAGGTCGCTGCCGTCATCGGCCGCCAAGGGAAGCCACGAGAGGGCCTGCCCCAGGTCGACCTCGAAACCGACGCCATCCCGGTAGGCGCGCCCGAGGTGTAGCTTGGCTTCGGCGAAGTCATAGTCGGCCGTCCTGCGCGGACGATTTGAATGAGGGTGCGCTTCTCCCGTCCGCACTGAGTCCTCGCATTTCCTACTCGAATTCGTCAGCCCGGCCTGGTGAACAGGCCGCTCTTTTTTACATCCTCCCAACTGGGCCTATGGAAAACTGGCTTAACCGCCTTCGCGGCCCCATTCTTGGAGGTGATGAAGGCAATCATCTTGCTCTGCCAACTTTGCCATAGCGCATCGGCGCCATGATAGATTACATCTTCGCCGAAACCAAAGCATACGCCGGTCGCCCGATCGGCCGCCCGCGTATAGAACTGATAGACGCCATCGCCAGTATCTCGATAGCCGAATTCCCGGTTTCCCGATACCGGATGCTCTCCGGGGCACGCAAGGCCGATCTTCACCGGAGTGAAAACCCATCGATTGCTCGCCGCAACGCTGGTGACCACCGCCCCTTCTTCCCAGAGCAGGCCCTTGGGGATTTTAAAGACCATAATCGTGCCCAAAGGCGCATCGCCGGCTCCGCCCCACTTCTCGCTGTCCTTGTCGTCCATCCCAGCGAATGTGGACAGCTTCTGATCGAAAAAGTCGTTTAGGTTTTGCCGCATAAATTTGAACAGCTCGGCGGCCGTATAGCTTGAAGGCAGACGTATCACATCCACAGCATAGCGGTCGAAGTTCACCTTAGTCGCGGGCGCCTCGTCAATCTTCTGGACACTAAATTTTACCCTGGGCAGTCCTGCCGCCGCGCGCGAGGCTCCTAGGGCCGCAGCATCGGGAAGGAGGTTCAAGAGGTCCTTCCACGCCACCCAAACAGGCGGCGCTTGCCCGGACGAGGACCGCACGCCGAGAAAAGAGGTGCTCGCGGCGCCCGCGAGCACGCTGCGGCGCGATATCAGAGGCGTAGCGCACGTCCGATTTTCATCCATCACCTATCTCCCCTGCTGTGGTTTGGAGCGTCGTGAACAGTCCATTCGTCGGCTTCCCGTGCGGCTGTTTCCGCGATCGAACCAAGAGCCTCAGTTCTCCTTCAGCGGCTCCGACACGTGGACGTGCAGTACACACGTTGCGAGCGATTGGCCGGCGGAGTTGCACAGCCAGGCGTTCTTGCAAATTAACCCTACGACCTGCGGCTTCTGCCGTAGCACGTCGCCCGGGATGCGGAACTGGCCCGTCCAACGCCCCTCGCTGCTGAGCACGAGGTGCCCAATGCCTTGGCCGAGCTCGCTGCCGGCCCGGTGCAGCTCGGCGTCCCGGTCATCACCCGTCACCGCCGCCTCATCGCCGCCGAGAATCTCGGTCGGCCTCATGCGGATCCGGTGCCCGGCCATGCCAAGCCCGCGGCAATCGGCCTGGCCAATGTCACGCCCACCTGGCTGAACGACCCGCTTGCGCTGTGTCGCGCGTCCATCGGCGTCACGGCCACGGCGAACCGGTACACGGGCGGGACACAGCCCTGGAGGAGCGCTGGGGCGGAGGGCCGTATCCGCGGGAGAGCGCCGCCCCCGGGCGCGGCGGTCCGGTCGGGGCGGGCGTGCTCCTGCAGCAGCACGAGTCCCGGCTGGAACAAGGCGTCCGCGGAGGTAGCGAAGCTCATCATCAGATCTACATAAGCGCCGGGCCCCTCGTCCGGCGGCCCAGGTAGCTTATGCGCGAAGTGCACCGGCGCACTGAGGCAAGAGACTGAGGTCATTGTTTCCTGAGTGGCGAGGCTTTCGATGTCGACGAACGCGGGTACGGGCATCAGCACTTGCGGATCGAACCGGGACCACGCGCCGAGATCGACGTGACGGTAAGGTAAGAAGTCGCTGAATCAGCGCGGCGGGGCGCAGGGAAACGCCCGGGGCGAGCGGAACAGTGCCGATTGGGTTGTCCCCCAGTAATAGCTTCATAAAACGCTTCAGTTACCCGGCGCGGTCAATCTAAGGCGCGCTCGATTTAATTGATAATTAGCTAGCTGGTGGGATATTAGCCCTATGACGGAGACGTTCTCAGCTCAATGCAGCCGTATGCAACTGTCCCGACCGCCGCCCCCACCGTTTACAGCCCTGCAAAGATCCTCGAGGGTCGCGTAGTCACCTGACACGTCGGTTCCCAAAAAAATATTTGTCAGCGTCACAACCTCTTGGCTCACGCCAGTCTTGGGGCGGTAGCCGTTCTGACTTGTGCTCAACGGCTGAGGCTCTGAGGCTACTTGGCCGCACATTGGGCTGGACCAGTTTATCCCCCCCACGTACGGGCTGAGGATCACTCCGCCAGCGGCCGACAAGACCATGAGGAAAACCATGCCTAAAAAGCGGACCATGATTTGGCTCCGAATGCAAAAAACACAACTAGCGCGCTGATGATGACGACAATGCAAATTACCCCAAAGAAAGTAAGAATGCGATCGACTAATTTTGCCTTTGGCTTCTCCGGCGGATAGCTGTGAGGTATGGGGTCGACCCCAGGTATAGCGGGTTGGTCGTTTGCGGCCACGCTGCGGTAATTACTCTCGTAGAACGTGGTTGCTTCACGCCAAGCTCGATCAATGCCAGCGAGCCACGCCGCAGACAGCCCGGTGCGCAGCTTCGCAGCAATAATCGAGAAGAATATGCCGACCAGCGTGGCTCCAAAGCCCATTCCGATGCCAGCGTACATAGCGGACTTGGCTTCTAAGCGAATGAGTGGGTCCGCTGCATCGAGATTACGTGCTTCGAACAGAGAGTTTCCGATTCCGAAGACGGTCCCGAGAAAAGCGATCTTCAGCATCGTATCGCCGAGCATCTCGAGCATGTCGACGTGAGTCGCGCAATCATCGACCAACATGTCCCGGTAGTTACGGAGGCGGGTCTCGGCAGGGGTCGTCGAGGGCGACAGCGCCTTTTCGAGAAATCTGTCGACGAATGCTCGGACGCGCTGCTCGCTAGCGTTCTGTAGTTCCTTATCGAAGGCCGCCTTGTCCTTTGGCCCCAAGGGATCTTTCAATCCCTTATGGACTAGCGCCGCAACATAGCTCGGCGCCCCCAGCCAGCGTGCCAGCAGACCAGCTGTTTCGATGGCCGTGAAGACGAACACCGCAAGCGTGAGCAATTGAATTGGACCCAGCAGAAAGGCCCCCCACCGAACGTGCTGCAGGTGCTGAACAAGCGCTACCCCCTCCCCGTTCAGGAGATTCCCGCGCAACTTTTCCATTGTGCTGCAGGAAGACGGGTCGAGGAGTTTCCGCGACTCCGCGCACAAGAGCTTCTCTTGTCCCGGTTTCCCACGCCAAACAGCCTCCGTCCTCCTGAGTAGGACGTCACTGGAATCGATTATGCGCGGATGGGCAACACCGAAGAGGGGCTCCAAATCATAGAAAACACCGTCCTGATCCAAGAACTCAGCCATCGGGGCATCCGAGCCGACGGGCTTCTGTGCGTCGGGCTGATCCAAAGCCGGAACCTTCTTTGGACAGAAAGAATGCGTAATTTTATATCGAAGCTGCGTCGCAGTTCGCTCTAAATCTATTTTTACATCTATACCAGCGTTACAGTAGGCGATATTTACATCTTTAGCAAAGCCGCTGGCATTGTCAGGGGCAACCGGAAAAAACCAAGGCACGGCTACGTATTGGTGGAACCACCAAGCGACTAGGCCAGCGACGAAGATTTTGATCGCGAGGCGTGACACAGACCGAAGACGACCGACGTCAGGACCCCAGAAAAAGTCTAGTATCAATGGCATGATGCAACATCCGTAGGCTCGATGCACTCTGAGCGCAGCAGCGTGTTTTTCGCTCTGTCGTGATTGCCGAGTTCCAACTCTGCCATCCATGCGCGCACGGCTAGGTCCCCATCGGTGATGCCGCCCGCGAAAAGCATTGCAGCCGTCCAGTGGCCGATCAGATTCGACGACTGCATCTCGCCCGTGCCGCGATTACGGTCATCTTCCGGTGGTATAAGCTTGCTAACGTCCAAATTTAGCACTGTATTTGCCCAACGAGAAAGGTACGGCGTACTCGGCTGAGCCGAGACGGATTCTAGGATCCAACTGTGATTTTCGTTGAGCTTTACCGCGAATAAGATCGACGCTTTAGGGCCGTCGACATGAATGCTGACTGGGGACGCGGGCGTGCTTGTAGATGGTTTAAACTGATTACACGCAGGGGCAAACGATAAAGAAATTTTTCCTGCTTTTGACCATTGAAATTTAACACAATATTCTAAGTCTAGACTTTGTATTCTAGCTTGAAAGAGAACTGCCTCGGACGTTGTTGATAGAACGGCAGGTGATACACAGCGATTATTGCCCACAGCCGCCAGGATTCGACTAGCAAACATGAGCGGCCGCGCCAACGGTGCCGACGGGTCGCAGGTCAACCTTCGAGCATAGTCGATGTCGTTTTTGCGATAAAACTCTGTATGACAGCCTTCATCAGAGACCTTAGCGTTCTTGATTGCATCGACAAAACCGCTCGATGGCTTTCCGCTCCAACTACATAGAGGAATGGCCTGCAAACAGACACTCTCTTCCTTGCCTTCGGAGGATACACGAACGTCTAGTAACGTGTTGCCGGCCGCCGATATGGCCAGGATTGTGCCCGGGCCGATCTCGCAGGCTGCAGCGGGAGAGAAAGCTGTCCAAAGAGCAAAGACTACCAACAGATAGATGCGCGTCATCGGCACTCGCCCGTTCTCGTGAAGCACTTCCAGGGGCGTCCCAGCCGGCTTTCGAACTGGACCTCAACATGGTTCTGGCCTTTGGCTAACAAAACCTCGTCAATGGTCAGCCCGTCGATTTCCGACAGATCAATCAATTTACGACATTGATTCCCGTCCTGGTCGCTACCGGCGGACGTGATCAACTTTGACGCGCCCGTTGCTGAAAGGCGCACGACAACCAGAGTCTTCCGGCAATCCTCCGCAGGGTATGACATGACGAATTCGCCAGGCCCTTCTGTTGCTTTGGGACTCTTCGGGGTCGCGGCATCGAAGATAATGATGGCTCCCAGTGCTCCGCAAAAAAGGTCTGTCGCGACTACAGAAAACCAATCCGCTCGGCGTACGCTTCTCATGGCCGGCATGACCTCAACGGGAAGATGGCAGCCGGATCACCGGTCTGAACCGTTGCCGTGAGGCATGTCTCAGGCCAAGCAAGTGAATAGAGATGGATTTGACATTGCTGCTTCACTGGAAAACTGATTTTTCCATACTGAAGTGTGCATGGCCCTTGCGAGCAAGTGTTACTGGCGATCCACCCCGTATAAGCTGCGCCGATTACATATCTAGGTGGAGTAGATGAGCCGTATCCCACGGCCCGAAACCTGTGCTCAGGGACGTCGCCCGGGACGATGGCTAGGCCAGAAAATTGAATGATGCCGCGGTTTCCGACAGAACTTCCGGAGAATACAAATGGCGCCAATGCAGCGACAGGGCCTGCCGAGTCCCAAAGGAAGCTCTCGTTTAAGGTGGCTGATTTGTACGGGCAGGCTTCAAGTTGCAGGAACGAGTCCGCTAGCTTTAGAACGTCCTTGCCTATGCATCTCCTTGCCTCCTCCGGCAGAAGCGATATGCCGTCATCGTTGGGACAATCACTTTCCATCACGACGACAGCTGTCTCCGTCTCACTTGGACTTCCTGACGGCTTCGATATCCAAAGGAGAAGGAAGGCGCCGAAGAGAGCCGCGATAAAATCTACCTGATAAAGGTTGGAACGTACCCGTCGACGCTTCGGCATCGGAGCTAATCAACGATTCTATTGCAGGCTTCCGCCGAAGTTTTCAGCTTTGCGATGGGCTCTTGTTGCAGCTCCCGAGTGTACCCGAATGCGGAATAATTATTTGTGTCGCCGTCGCGGACTGCGATACCTTTGATTCCAGAGCCGCCCTTGCAAACCACTACCAATCCGGGCCCAGGATTGCGTGCTACCCGCGTCAGTAGCGGATCACCTCCGAAAAAACGTTCGCTTCCGGGCTTGCTCTTTAGACGGCAGCGTATTTGTCCAGTTGGCACGCCTTGGCAGGTCACGTCCGGATCGCCGCCAGGAGTAGCCAAATTTTCACTTGGTCCACGGTTAATGGCTTGATCGGCCGTCTTTTCACGAACCTCTTTCTCCAGGTCACCCTCACGACTTGGCCCGACGCTGATTGTCGATGTGCTCCCTGACCCGGTCGGGGTATCCTTGTCTCCGTCTCCTGGGCCCTTTCCCTTTCCGCCGCCACTGCCGTCGAAAATACTCATCAGAATAGCAACGAAGAGCATGGCGCCGCAGACGTAGGGGTTTCCACCACTCGCGAAGCACACGTTTGCCGCCATAGTCAGAGCCGTTGAGAGCAGCGCTTTCGCATCTTTCGCTTGGGTGATCTGCCGAGCCGCTCTGTCGATATCTTCGGCGCATTTCCTGACATCGGGATCTGGGTAGCTGCCAAGAGCTGAGAGTTTCTTGGGATCGACGTCGTTGATGTTGCGAGGAAGGAGGCTCTCATATTCGCCAGCTTTTGATGCAACAACCGACCGACACTTCGAAAATGTGGCTACAGCATCCGACTCTTGCTTTAGAAGACCCTCTTTAAGGTTGTCGATGTCTTTTTGACTGCAGCCCTCTAGCTTAAAATTGAAATTTTCTGGCGTTACCTTGGCCTTGGCAGCGCCGCCCACGCACTTTTGGACGAGGCTAGCGACCGACGGTTCGAGTGCATTGAACTTCGTAGGATCCTCAAGACTCTTTACGAGATCCTGTGACAGGCCCCGACTCTCAGCATCTGCAGCTTTTTTCTGCGCCGTCTCTTTATCTGGCTTGGCTTCGCCCGCGACCTGCTTCGCCAGGATCGTAGCAAGAGTTCTTAGTATTTCTGACTGAGCTTGTTGTGTAGACTGAGCCTGTTCTTTCAAACCGGCGACGTCATTCTGAATTTTCTCGAGCGGAGTTTGTGAATGAGCTTCGTTTTGGAGCCCTATACTAACCACAAGCGCGTACACGAGGAATCTGCGCATATGCCCCATCACCGCCCGCCGTCTATTTATTGTATCAAGCTGGCTCTGTACAACGCCGGCTGGAAGGTTGCTAGGGCGTATCTGCAACATGTCTCATTAGTGCGAGCGCGCCAGCTTTTTGCTGTCTTCATTCGTATTTGGCATAGAATCCGCTCGGCCTGCGGTGCGCCAAAGGGCGTGAACTCATAGTTTTGTGTGCTTGCACCGAGTTTACAGAGACGCCCTAGCATTATAGTTGCAGACTAATACTCCTATCTAAGAGATTTCGGATGGGGAGGCGAGCCTCAGCCTCGCTGGAGTCCACGCTGGAGCTCTGGTCGATGACCCTTGGCAGGCCAAGCAGCGCATCCGCTTGCTTTTTGCTGCCCGCAGTGTCGCTGCCCCGGCCAACGCCTTCCTGAACGACCTGCTCGGAGGTGAGCGGCGCAAGACCGGCTGGATGCCGGTCGTGGCCGCCGGGGATCCGGGTCCCTGGCGCCAGCGGGCCATCCTCGGTCGCACGCACTGGGATGCGGAGGCTCTGCACGATGTGGTGCGCGATGACGACGTCGAGACGTTCGCCTCACCTGACGCTGTTCTCGTGGCCAACGAGATCGGCTTTCTGAAGCAGGGCAAAGCCTTGTGCGGTGTCGGCCTGCAGCACACAGGCTCGGCCGGCAAGATCACCAACCTCCAGATCGGGGTGTTTGCCGCCTCCATCTCGGATCAGGGCCACGCCTTCATTGACCGTCGATGTACCTGCCAAAGCCTGGACCGGGGATCCAGCCCGAAGGCAAGCGGCGCATGTGCCAAAGGCGACCACCTTTGCCACCAAGCCGCAGCTGGCGCTCGCCATGATCGAGCGGGCCATCCAGGCAGAGGTGCCGTTTGTCTTGGTGGCGGCCGACAGCATCTACGGCGTGGGCGAGATCGAGCCAACGCTTCGGTGTGCTGACATCGGCTACGTGCTGGGCGTCAGCGGTCAGCATCACTTCTGGTCCTGGGTCGCAAACCTCGACGTCGCAGGCCCCGCCGAGGACATCGCCAAAGACATCTCCGACTGGGACTGGCTGCGCCTCTCGGCCGGAGCCGGTACCAAACGACCTCGCCTGTTCGATTGGGCCTATCTGCCGCTAGCCACGCTCCGGTCCGACGCGCTCGAAGCCGCGCACGATCAGAGCCTGTGGACGCGCGGCCTGCTGATGCGGCGCAGCCTGGCGGACGGGGCGCTCGCGTACTTCACTACGCGGTGCCCGGCCGGCGAGCACCACGTGGACCACCTAGCTGGCCGGGACCGCAGCCTCGACGGCGCCAAGGCGAGCGCAGGAACTCCTCGTGCCGGTGGCGCGGCATGTAGCGGTCGATCATAGTCCCCTCCAGCACGTTGAGCGCAGCAAACAACGTCGTGGTGCCATGACGAACGTAGTCGTGAGGGTGCGTGGCCCGCCGTCCCGATTGGAGCGGTCGGTCGTGCCGGGTGCGCTCAAGACCCTGGATCTGGCTCTTCTCGTTCACAGGTAGCACCACCGCCTGACGGCGCGGGTCCAAGTAGAGGCCGATGATGTCCTCCATCTTCTCGCCAAAAGCCGAGGCGGCAGAGCGGTTGAAGGTGCGAACCCGGTGCGGCTGCAGGCGGTGTTCCTGCCAAATGCGCTGAACCGAGCAAGGAGATGCAGATCGCTGCAGCGACGCCGCGACCGGTCCAGTTGGTGACCCCACTAGGCGGCTCGGAGCCAGTCAGGGTCAGCACCTTGACCAGGATGTCTGTAGAGTGAGGTGGGTTGCCGGGCGAGCGGGTCTTGTCGCGCAGCAAGGCGTCGACACCCTCCTCGGCGAAGCGCTGCTGCTAGCGCCAGACGGCGGGTCGGCTGACGCCAGCTTGTTGGGCGACCTGGAGGACGGACGGGCGTTTGGCCGAGAGCTGGACGATCCTGGCGCGCTGGATGTGCTTGAGAGGTCGTGTCCGATCCGCGACGATGGCGGACAGGCGGGTCAGGTCGGCGGCACTCGAGATCACACAGACAGTCTGAGCCATACCTCAGACCCGCACGGCCTACGCCTTCCGCGAGTCGTCCGTGTGCGTCAACTCAACAGAAGGAACCCTATACGAAGCCTGGGAGAAAACAGCCGCCCCGGACAACCGCATCGCGGAGTTGCGATCTCAGCGGCGATGCAAGAGGCCCTGCGCTGGGCCCAAAGTATCGAGACGTACGACAACTTGATGCGTCCCTACGCGGCGTAGTGCGGATCGCGCAGCGTCTGGGAGGTGCAGCCCGGTCAATCTGCCACATGCGCAACAATAGCCGGACAAAAAAACCCAACAACGCCAGCGATAGGAGGGGATGGAAAGGAGGGAAGAGGAAAGTATACCATATGTAAGATCTTCCGCCCATAAGTGCTTGTCATAACAGCGGAAATGCACCGCAGGCGGACACCCACTTCTCGACCATGAGATCGCGTACCAAGTCGGCCTCCGGGGCAGCGACGACGATCTCGTCATGCACGGGCACGGTGATGATCCCGCGCTTCCTGGCTGCCCGCATGACAGCGCCAAGGATTACTGCCTCGAGTGCCTGTAGGCGAGTGCCACAGCCCGCGCAGAAGGATCCGGCGATGGCCTCGTGCCGCACCGCCACCGCGTCGAGGAGCCGGCGAGCATTGTCCCGATGGTCCGGACGCACTGTGATTGCCTGGCCCTCGAAAATCTCGCTATTCGCCAGCCTAAAGGCCATCGCGCCGACCGCTTGTTGCCGGCTGCCCGCGTTGATCAGGATGAGCAGGGCGAGTTTGATCTCGTCACGCTCGAAGCCGGGGACGTCGTAGGCGTCACCATCGAGTACCTTGCCGGCCTGGGCGTAGAGCAGGTTCGGGTGCGAGGCCCCGAAGTCGATCAGTTCGACCGGCATGCTCCCTATGGTGAGCTGGCGCCGTCGCTCCTTCGGCAAGTTCTGAGCGAAGTGGCCATACCAACGCATCCCCTCTTTCCAGCTCCCATTGTTGGCGATCCGGCGTAGCTCGAGGTGGTCGGGCCTAATGAACATCGACCTCTTCTGGTTGCCGTTGGCGTCGAGCAGGCCCGGGACAATGACGGGGCCGGACTCAGTCCAGTTCACGTCCTCGACCTCGAGGCGAATCTCAGCCGACGCTAGGGCCTCGTTCTGGGCCCGGATATCCTTCCGTGTCGCGATCGTGCGTTCGGTCTCTGCGTACCCCACGATCTGCTTGCTTGCGTCCTTCATGATCAGGACTTCGGCGCCGACCCGGCGGTTCACGGCCGGCTGCTCGCCGAGGCGGGTGATCAGGTCGTCGGTTGCCTTCATTCGAGACTGCTTTCCCTTGCCGCCATCGCGCCAGTTCTTGCCGCGCTCGACCTCAAGGAGGCCCGCGCCCTCAAGGTGCATGACGCCCTGCCGCACGTTCGCGTAGGTCATCAAAGGGTGATAGCGGCGCAGAGTCGTGTAGGCGTTTCGGTTAAGGCTGAACGAGGTGGCTCGGCCCTCACAGTGTCCGATCAGGACATCGGCGACGATGCTGCACATCGCGTCCGCGAGTGGCTTTCTAAGATTGTGCTCGAGACCGAGTAAGGCCAAAACGGCCGGGCTAACCTCATGCCCCATCAGTAGTGGCTGATCTCGCTGTTCACCTACGGGAAGTTCCCGCGCATCTAGATTGCCTGTGGCATTGTGATTCCAGTTGATCAAGTTCCTGTCCGACACCCTGTCGCGTCACGCCCTGGCAGGCCATCGCGGCGGGTTCGCCCCCTGTTACTGGTCCTGATGGATTTTTTCTCTGAGCCCGGAGGCCATAAATTCTCTGATGACTAGCTTCGCCTAGCTGTGGACGACCGGCGTTTATTGCTCAACTGCGTCGACCGCCCAGGCGGATGGGCGCGTACGGAAGCTGGAACCGCGGGTCAAAATTGAGTAGGCAATGGCCTCTTTCATGCTGCCGTGCGGCCAAGCTTCTCCCCTTAGACACTCTCGACTGCGAAGAAGCTGACGCGGTCATCACCGTTGATGTGACGTCTCCCTAACTGAAGTTGCTGCCTACGATGTTCGATGTTCGAAAAAATGCTTTTAATATTTGCGTAAATGCGCCTGCCTTTTGAGGGCGGCCCTATTTCTAGATAAAAAATTAGACCCTTTTTTAAGGCGCATCACGAGCGGGTCGTTAGAGTCTGCCCGCTAGCTCGACAAGCTATTCAATAGTCGGCTGCGAGTGCTCATTCTGCATGCGCGAAGATGAAGGTACTGGCCGGCGGCGCCCTCGGCCCGCCGGCCCGCAATGTCAACTAGTGTTTAGTTGGAGTAGAAGGCGTCGCCCTCGCCTTTCGCCGCCGACGCCGACGCGAGCCACGCTTTGGCGCTCGCGGTGCCCAGTTCGATGCGGTGCTCCGGCCAGTCCAGGCCCATCCACATGCCTTCTATGAAGATATCGGCCGCTGCGGCTTCATCCGGATCGAATGGTCGGGATGCTTCGATCTCAGCTGCTAAGTTTTCCGCTAGGCTTGTGCATCGGAAGCGTTCGCCCCTCTGCCGTAAGCTTGCCTCGTACAGGGCTTTCGCGAGGATGTGGAAGTCCTCGCTCACGTAGATCTTGCGCTTGCTCACGCAGCCCTCCGGCTCGGCAGTGTGTTCCACCACGTTTGGGCGTCCTCTCGGCTGATCAGGACACGCGAACCGATCCGCTTGGCCGGAAGGCGTTCGGCCCTCATCTCGTCGAAGACGCGGTTCTTACTGATGCGGTAGGTCGCGCACATCTCGGCGATCGTAAGCACCTGGGTGCTGGCGGGTGGCAACTCCTGCGCCATTTTGTAGTGTTCGTTCATCGAAACTCTCCTGGGCCCAGCTGGGCTATGGAGAGAGGGCTACTGGCTACGCTCCCACAGTAAAAGGCCGTCGAAATTTCCGTGGCACCCGACCTGCCACGGAAATTCAGCGGCGATTTTCGTTGGCCGCCACACCGTATTGGAGCTTGACAGCCAAACGGTAGCGATTTTCGAGAGTCGCCGGGCTGGTTCCCGGCTCCAACCCGAGCGCCTCGGGGATCCACTCCGAGTCAGGCGATGAACCCGCGATAAAGCGGCAGATAGCTGTATTCGTGACGAGATCCGACCGTATCAATCCGTCCCGCGACGCGTCCCTCACCAACTCAACGTATAATAACAGCTTTGAGTTTTGCAGATCCGTCCATTTCTTGGGTCTGCCGACCTTCTTGCCTCCGGAAACAGGCGTGCTCGTGTGCACACCGCCCAGCAATTCCGGAGCGTACCGGTTAGCAAGCCGCAGCGCGACCGCGCGCCAGTCCGTCGGATCACTTACACCGACATGTGCGAACAGCACTGCATGCTTATGGCTACCTGCATCAACGGCGCCATCGTCGACCGAGTCTTCGCTCATTCCGAGGCTCCTGACGCAACGAATTCGGCCCAAGCGCTCATCAGGGCGCGGCGTTTCTCAAGAGCGTCGCCGCGTCGATAGGCCTGTTCCGTCGCGTTCCCGACTGCATGCGCCAGCGCTGCCTCAGCCACCTCGCGAGGGTAGTTTGTGGTCTCTCCGGCCCAGTCCCGAAACGATGACCGGAAGCCATGCGTCGTCGCTCGGACGCCCATGCGTTTGAGCAGCGCACTGAGCGCCATGTCAGACATCGGCTTGTCAGCGCGGAAACTCGGGAACACCAGGTTGCCTCGGCGTAGCGGTTCGACAGCATCAAGGATTTCGAGCACACGCGGACTGAGCGGCACTCGATGCTCGCGCTCCGCTTTCATCCGCGAGGCTGGTATGATCCAGGTATTGGTTTTCCGGTCGATCTCTGACCACGGGCATTGCAGAACCTCACCCACACGCGCCGCAGTGAGAATTGTGAATTCGAGGGCAAGAGCCGAGATCGCCGTGCGTGTGCGGAGCGCGGCAACGAAGGCCGGCACCTCTGCGAAAGGCAGGGCAGCATGATGACCACGAGCAAGCTTTCGGCGCTTGGGCAATAACTGATCGAGGTGACCGCGCCAGCGGGCTGGGTTTTCTCCCGAGCGCAGCCCCTTGGCCTTGGCAGCGTCCAGAACGCGCTCGATCCGTCCTCGCACCCGTGCGGCCGTCTCATTCTTTGTCGTCCAAATTGGCGAGAGGACGGCCAGCACGTCGTCGGTGGTAATTTCCGCCACCGGTTTGGCCCTCAATGAGACGGCGTAGGTGTTGAGCGTGGAGACCCATTGCGCTCTGTGCTTCTCGTTCTTGAAGCCCTTGGCCAACTCCGGCAGGAGCGTGTCAGCGAAGGCACCGAAAGTCACAGCCCGCGCTTTGGCAAGATCAGGTCGATTTTTCTCCGCAATCGGGTCTCGGCCCTCTGCTATGAGGCGGTGGGTCTCATCCCGGCGCCGACGGGCGTCGGCGAGCGAGACAACGGAAGCGCTTCCGAGCCCCATCTCCCGTTGCCGTCCTCCGTGCCGGAAGATCATGATCCAGCGTCGCGAGCCGCCCGGATCGACGACAAGATAAAGGCCTGCGCCGTCGCCGTAGCGACCCGGCTCTTTCGTACGCGAGACCGTCAAAGCGGTAAGCTTGTTGACCGCGCGAGCCATGTGTCCGCCCAACCCCCAGCATCTGCCCCAGCAGCAGGAGCTCTATCGGGCAGGACTGGGTGAAACTATGTCAAGCCGTTCGGACGGGAAAGCGCAGCGGAAACAAGGGCCAAGAGGCCTCAGCGAGACCGCCTCAAGCAGTAGACTGGCGGAGAGGGGGGGATTCGAACCCCCGATGCCCTTGCAGGCATGCCGCATTTCGAGTGCGGTGCATTCAACCGCTCTGCCACCTCTCCGCAAGGTGCCTCGATGAGACGGGCGGTGCGTAGCACGCGCGGTCCCGCTTCACAAGCGAGACGTCGCGCGCCGGCGCCGGATCAGACCACCACGGTGATCGCCTGCGCGGCGCGGGTCAGACCGGTGTAGAGCCAGCGCGCCCGGTGCTCGCGGAACGCGTAGGATTCGTCGAACAGCGTCACCCGGTCCCACTGCGACCCCTGCGCCTTGTGCACGGTCAGCGCGTAGCCGTAGGTGAACTCATCCGTCTCGCGCCGCAGGAACAGCGGGATCTCCTCGTCCGTGCCGGAGATCATCGCGCGCAGCACCTTGATGTCGGTCGGCTTCCGGCGGAGCGCCGGATCGTCCTCCGGCACCACGTCGAGGCGGATCAGGTCCGGACGCGGCGGCGCGCGCAGCGCCTGCACGGTCCAGGTCGAGCCGTTGAGCAGGCCCTTCACCCGGTCGTTGCGCAGGCAGACCAGCTTCTCGCCGATCGCCGGCATCGGGTCCGTGTGGCCGGCGAGTTCGCGCAGCCGGGCATTGTAGAGGCGGCGTGTCTTGTTCAGACCGACCAGCACCTGATCGCACTCGAGCACCTCGGCCGGATCCAGGGCGCGCCGCGACACGATCCGGCTCTGCCCGTAGCTGCCGAGCTCCAGCCGGCCGCCCTCGCGCACCGTCATCGCCATGCGGACGATCGGGTCGTCCTTCGCCTGCCGGTGCACCTCGGTGAGCATCACGTCGGGCTCCGCCTCGGTGAAGAAGCCGCCGCCGCGCACCGGCGGCAGCTGCGCCGGGTCGCCCAGGACGAGGACCGGCCGCTCGAAGGACAGGAGATCGTTGCCGAGGTCGGAATCGACCATCGAGCACTCGTCGATGATGATCAGGTCGGCCTTGGCGGCCGGGCCCGAGCGGTTCAGCGTGAAGGTCGGGCCTCCCTCCTCCGCCTCCTTGGTGCGGTAGATCAGCGAGTGGATCGTGGCGGCGTCGTAGCAGCCCTTCTGGCGCATCACCGAGGCCGCCTTGCCGGTGAAGGCGCCGTAGACCACCGTGCCGTCGACATCCTCGGCGATGCGGCGGGCGAGCGTCGTCTTGCCGGTCCCGGCGTAGCCGAACAGCCGGAACACCTGCGATCCCCCGTCCCGCCGCCACGCGGCGATCGCCTTCAGCGCCGCGTCCTGCTGCGGCGCGTAGGCGGCCGGCAGACCCGCACTCACGGCCAGCGCACGGTCGGCGGCATCGAGGACAGGATGGAGGCGACGTTGCCGCCGGTCTTCAGGCCGAAGATCGTGCCCCGGTCGTAGAGCAGGTTGAACTCCACGTAGCGGCCCCGCCGCACCTGCTGCTCGTGGCGGTCCGCCTCGGTCCAGGGCGTGCCGAGATTGTCGCGCACGATCTTCGGGTACGCCTCCAGGAAGGCCCGGCCCACGTCGCGGGTGTAGGCGAGGTCGGCCTGCGGCGTCCCGCTCCAGAGGTAATCGTAGAAGATCCCGCCGATGCCCCGCGGCTCGTTCCGGTGCTGGAGGTGGAAATACGCGTCGCACCACGCCTTGTAGCGGGCGTGATCGATGCCGTGCGCCGTGCAGGCCCGCTCCAGACAGGCGTGGAAGTGGCGGCTGTCCGGATCGTCCTGCGTGCGACGCCGGTCGAGCACCGGCGTCAGGTCCGCCCCGCCCCCGAACCACGCCCGCGTCGTCGCGACGAACCGGGTGTTCATGTGCACCGTCGGCGCGTGCGGGTTCCACGGATGGGCGATCAGCGAGATGCCGGTGGCGAAGAAGCGCGGGTCCTCGGCGGCGCCGGGCATCTGGGCGCGGAATTCCGGCGCGAACTCGCCGTGCACCGTCGAGATGTGCACGCCGGCCTTCTCGAAGACGCGGCCCCGCAGCATCGCCATCACGCCGCCGCCGCCCGGCCGCCCCGTGTGGTCGGTCCGGTTCCACGGCGTCTTCTCGAACGTCCCGGGCGCCTCGGGCGCGTCGGGATGGAACGGGCCCGTGGCCTCCGCCTCGAGGGTCTCCAGGGCGGCGACGATCCGGTCGCGCAGCGTCTCGAACCACGCCGCGGCCTCGGACTTCATGGCCGTCACGTCGGCCTCGGAGGGAGGCGCAGCCAGGGCTGCGCGCGCGTCGTCCGGCATCGTCATGACACAGGCTTTTCCACCCTGCCGGGCGCACGTCAATGCGGTCGCCGCCCCGCATGAGCGCGCAGGGCGCCCGCACCGGCATCCCGGCCGGGGCCCCGGGCGGCGACGACCGCCCTACGCGGGTGCCGGCCGCTCGCCGACGGGCTTGAGCAGCCCCGTGGCGGTCGCCACCAGCTCGCCGGCCTCGTCGCGGATCTCGGCCTCGCAGAAGATCACCGACCGCCCCGCCCGGCTGACCCGTCCCTCGGCGATCAGGACGCCGCGGCCGGGGGCGAGGAATCGGGTCTGCATGTCGAGGGTCACCACGGGACGCCCCGCCCGCAGCCGCGCCGCCGTCCCCAGGGCGACGTCGAGCAGGGTGCAGAGCGCGCCGCCATGGGCGATGCCCAGGTTGTTGGCGTGCTCCGGCCGCAGGGCGAGGCGCAGCCGCGTCCGGCCCGCGCGCAGGTCGAGCGCCTCGATCCCGCAGTGATCCACGAACGGGATGATGGCGCCGAAGACGGTGCCCGGCTCGGATTGCTGGTCCTCTTGCTGGTCCACGTCGATCGCCCCGGATCCTGCCCTGCCCGGATCCTTATCGCCCGCCCGCGTCCGAGGCCATGACCGGTCCGCCGCAGATCACGTGACAGTCTGGCCGAAACGTTCGTCCCGCCCCGAAGGCTCACGGGACATCGCGGCGGGCCGCCGCGTGAAGTTCCGCGCCTCTCATCAGACCGGAGACGGATCTTCGCAGAGGAAGCCGGCGGCGAGATCGCGGCGGAAGGCATAACCGGCGCCCGTCCGCGTCGCCCGGTCTCATCCAACCTCGGCTCCGGGGTGTCGGTTTGCTCGACCGTCGATTTCAGCTCGACCCACGGTTTGAATAATATGCGTGTTCATGGCCGGGGCATTGTGTAGGGAAATGCTCGACGACGACTTGATTTTGCTGCACAGACGTTAGAACCGTCCCAGGACGGTCGGATAGAGGGAATCATCGATGGACGACAACGCCACTGAGCAGCAGCAGACTTTTATCGAGCAGGCCTCCGACATCGTCTCGGCGTATGTCTCGAACAATTCCGTGCCGATCAGCGAATTGCCCGGTCTGCTCGCCGGCGTTCACGCCGCGCTGACGAAGCTGTCCGCCCCCACGGCGACGGTGACCGAGGCGGCCGACAAGCCGACGCCGGCCCAGATCCGCAAGTCGGTGACGCCGGACGCCCTGATCTCGTTCATCGACGGCAAGCCGTACAAGACGCTGAAGCGGCACCTGTCGCGCAACGGCCTGACGATCGAGCAGTATCGCGAGCGCTTCGGGCTGCCGCGCGACTACCCGTCGACGGCCGCGAGCTACTCGGCCCAGCGCTCGGAACTCGCCCGCAGCCTCGGCCTCGGCCAGCAGCGCCGCAAAGCCGCCGCCCCGGCACCGGCTCCCGAGCCCGTCGCGGAGACGGCCGAGAAGCCGAAGCGCGCGAGCCGCCCCCGCAAGGCCAAAGAGACGGCCTGAACCGCCCAGACGCCGGCCTGAGCCCGGCGCTGCCCGGGCTCGTGGATACCGGCCGGCGCGCGTCCCGCGCGCCGGTCCGTCACGCGAAGTCGGCGAGATCGTCGGCGACGTCGCCCGCGGCGATCTCCGTCTCGGCCTTGTGCCGCTCGGCCGCCTCGGCCCCCGCCTCAGGCTCCGCCTCGGCCATCCCGGGCCGTGTCACCGGCCGCCCGGACACCGGCGCGGTCTCCGGCACGGTCTCTGGCGCCGCCCGGCCGGCCTCTCCGTCGGGGGATCGATCCGTCACCCGCCCTGCCATGATGCGCTCCCCGACCCGCAGACGGGAGAGCAAAGCGCGGACGGCCCGCCGCGTTCCGCGCGCGGCGCAGCGCGACCGCGTCGCGCGCGGCGTCGCCGGGCCGGCGGTGAGCACCGTCCGCGGAATAGCGCCGTATCGAGAGAGGTCGCCGCGCGTTGAACGGCCGGACACGCCGATCGGGAGCGGGATTTGGGCAATCGCTACGGGCTGGAGATCCGCGCCGCCGCGGGGTCCGACGCCGCGGGTCTCGCGGCCCTGCTGGGCGAGGCGGGGGTCGAGGTCGGCGCCGCGGACCTCGCGGCCCGGATCGAGGCCCTGCAGCGGGCCGGCGGGACCGCGCTCGTGGCCGTGGAATGGGGACCGCCGAACGGCCTCATCGCCGTCGCCCCCGTGCGGACCCTCGACGCGCCGCGGCCCTTCGGCCTGATCACCGGCCTCGCCGTCGCCGCCGAGTCCCGCCGCCGGGGCATCGGCCGGGTCCTGCTGAAGGCGGCCGGCCGGGCGGCGCGGCAGGCGGGCTGCGACCGGCTGCTCCTGGCCGCGGGGCCGGACCAGGCGGCCCTGCGCGCCTTCTGCGACGCCGCCGGCTTCGCCGCGGACGGGACGATGCTCGCGCGACCGCTGCTGAAGCGGGGCGCCGGGGACGGCTGAGATCCGCGACATCCTGGCCGAAGCCGACCGGGCCCATCGGGCGTTACCCCCGGAGAGTGGAGCCCCCCGATGACGCTGCGATCCGAGACCCCGCCGCCGCCCGCGAACCTGCCCTGCGACCCGCCGCCGGATTCCGAGGCGCCCACCGCCGCGCAACTCAAGGGCGACATCGACAGCGGCCGCACCGCCGACAAGACTCCGCACATGGATATCGGCGCGGCTCCGCTGGGGACCTGCGAGGAGGCCGGCGGGACACCGCCGACGCCCCAGGAAGTCCGGATCGCACGGCAGAACGAGCGCGCCCCCTCGGAGCGGGCGGGCAAGGGTTACCCGCACCAGCGACAGCCCTGGGTCCTGCCGCTCTATGCCGGCATCATCGTCGCGGCGGCCGTGGGGCTCGGGCTCGTGCTCTGGCTGACGCACTGACAGTCGCACTGACAGTCCGGCCGGGGTTGAGCCGGGAGGGTGCCATCCTGGCGCAGGACGGCACGGTCGCCGCGGAGGCGGCTTAAAGGTCGATTCACGTCGATGCGGTTAGCGTGACCTTACTGCAGTCTTGCGTAACCGATCCTCCATGCCCCCATCCGTCGATGCTCCGCCGGACCTGTCCGGGCTCCTCGAACTGTCACGCATCGAGAATCTCGATCTCAAGCCGGTGATCCTCCGGGTTCAGACGGACCTGTTCGTCCGGGCCGCGGCCCGGGACCGGAGCGAGATCGAGATCTTCGAGTCCCTGGCCTGCGGGCTGATCCCGACGGTGGACGAGGAGACGGCCCGGGTCGTGGCCCGCAAGCTGGCCCCCTGCCCCGAGACGCCCCCCGCGGTTCTGGAGGCCCTCGCCCTGCGCGGCGGCGGCGCCCGCGACGCGGTGGTGGAACTGGCCCCGACCCTGAGCCATCGCCTGATCGAGGCGGCCCTGGCCGAGGGGTCGGACATCGCCGCCCGCATCGCCGCCCGGGCCGGGCTGAGCCGGGAGGCGGTGGACGAACTGTCCCGCGAGGGACGCCCCGAGATCGACCGCGCGCTGGCGGCCAATCTCGGCCACACCCTGCGGGGCGCGGCCCTGTCGCGGCTCGTGGATCGCGGCCGCACCGCCCCCGACCTCGCCCGGTTGCTGCTGGTCCGGCCCGACGTGTCGGCCGCCGACCTCGTGCCCCTGTACCTGCACGCCGACCCGCTGCGCCGCACGGTGATCGGCCGGGCCGTCGAGGCGACCGCCGCCCTGCGCCCCTGCCCGCCGCCGCCCCGCGGCCTCGGCGAGACCCTGACCGGCCTGTCCGCCGCCCGCGACGTGCCGGCCTTCATGGCGGCGCTGGCCGACGGCCTCGGCCTGCCGCGCGATTTCCTGACCGTGGTCGCCGACGCGAGCGCCCGCTACGACCTGCTGACCCTCGGCCTGAGGGCCGCCGGCCTGCACGAGGAAGAGGCGGTCTACATCTTCCTGACCCTCAACCAGGGGGTGGCGCGCTCGGCCGAGCGCGTGGCCGACCTCGTCCGGCTGTTCCGCACCGTGAGCCGCCCGGCCTCGCGGGACCTGATCGCCGCGATCCTCGACCGGCCGCTCGCCGAGCGCGGGCGGAGCGAGGCCCACCAGCCGGCGCACGGCCCGGAGGCCAAGCTGCGCCAGGGCGCCGAGCGCGCCGCCGGGCAGCGGCCGCCCGTGCCGGCGCGGGCCCGGACGGCGAGCGGCGGGGAGCCGGCCTGACCGGCCGGCCGTCAGCGCGGCCCGGTCCGGGGATCGCTCCGCGGATCGCTCTCCGGATCGGCGCCCCGCCAAGCGGGCTGCCGGTCCGTCTCCTGCAGGGTGTCGTTCGAGGGCGGCGCCTCGGCGGCGCGGCGGCTCAGCTCCGCCATCAGGCCGCGGGCCAGCACGGCGCGGACCGCCCGCTCCCGGGTCTCGGGCGGGACCGCTTCCAGGGCGGCCGGCACGACCGCCTGGGCGCCCGGAACGGCCCCGGCGAGCTTCCGGGCCTCCCCGGCCGGATCCGCCCCGGTGCGGAGCATGGCGAAGTAGGAGAGCACGCCGATCACCAGCGCGGCGCGCAGCAGGACGGTCATGGGACGGTTCCTCCGCTCGAGATCGCGCGAAGCATTCGACGGATTTCGTGAACCGGGCCTCTACCAACTCGAGCTTTCCCGCACGATGGTGAACGAAGCTTGTTCGCGATCGGCTGGTTACCTCGCGGAAAGCATCCCGACCATTCGGACAAGTCCCGCAACACTCGTTTAAGCCGGCTCTGCGACCGTCCGGTAGTCGTTCGAAGTCGAACCGGAGGCGCGACGGATGCGGGAACGCAGCCAGCGCGACGCGTGCCAACCTTGACCATCAAGACTGTCCTGACGTCGCTGATCGACGAACGGCTCGCGGGCCTCGTCCACGAATCCGTGGCCGACAATCCGGCCGCCCGCGCGCGCCACCAGCGCTTCCTGGTGTCGCGGCTGGCGACCGGCGCCGTGATGATGGCCGGGCTGCCGCCCTACCTGCTGTGGCGCGGGGTGCCGTCGGGCTTCGAGGTCCTGGCGATCGCCAGCCTGCTTCTGCCGGTCCTCGCCGCCGTCCTCCTCACCCGCACCGGATCCCTGTGGGTCGCCCACGCGGTCTCGTCGGCGGGCCTGACCGGCCTCGTCGTCGCCCTGGCGGGCGTCACCGGCGGCGTCACCTCGCCCGCCGCCGTCTGGCTCGTGGCGATTCCCCTGGAGGCGCTGGTCTCCGGCTCGCTCCGCGCGACGATCGCGGCCGCCGCGATGGCGGTCCTCGGCGTGCTGGCCGTGGTGGCCCTCGGTGCCTGGGCCGGCGCGCTGCCGGTCATGGACATCTCGGCCGCGATCGCCCTGCCGGCCTTCGCGATCACGGCGATCGGCCACGTCGCCGCCCAGGCCCTGGAGCACATGCGCAACGAGGGCGCGTGGCGCGAGCGGCTGCGCGACAACGAGGCCCGCGACCGGCTGCTGCTCTCGGCGATCGACGACCTCGTGACCTGGCACGACCGCAACGGCCGCGTGCTGGAGGCCTCGGTCTCGGCCGTGCGGCTCCTGGGCAGCGACCCGGCCCGGCTGCGCGGACACGGCCTGCTGGAGCGCGTCCACGTCGCCGACCGTCCCGCCTTCCTCAAGGCGGTGAGCGACGTCGCCGCGACCGGGCGGCCCGCGACCCTGCCCCTGCGCCTGCACGTCGAGGCCGAGACCGGCCGCGCCGACGGCGCGAGCCTGATCTACGCCGAGATGCGCGCCCACCGGATCGAGCACGGCCCGCACGACGCCGCCATGGCGGTCGTGGCGGTCACCCGCGACATGACCGAGCACCACCGGCACGCCGTGGAGTTGGAGCGGGCCCGCGCCGAGGCCGAGCGGGCCGACGCGATCAAGGGCCGGTTCCTGGCCAACGTCACCCACGAGCTGCGCACGCCGCTCAACGCGATCATCGGCTTCTCGGAGGTCCTGGCGGGCGAAGGCGCCGTCAGCCTCGGCCCGGTTCAGGCGCGGGAATATGCCGGCATCATCGGCGCCTCCGGCCACCACCTGCTCGGCGTCGTCAACACGCTGCTCGACATGAGCCGGATCCAGAGTGGCAACTTCGACTGCGCCCCCGAGGCCTTCGACATCGCGGACCTGCTCCGGGCCTGCTGCGACCTGATGCGCCTGAAGGCCGACGCCGCCGGCGTCGTGCTCACCGCCGCCCCGTCGGGACCGGTGGAGATCACGGCCGATCCCGCCGCCTGCCGGCAGGTCCTGATCAACCTGATCTCGAACGCCGTGAAATTCACCCCGTCGGGCGGCCGCATCGACCTGTCCCTGCGGCGCGGCGCCGGCACCCTGGACATCGTCGTGGCCGATACCGGCCTCGGCATCGGCGCGGACGACCTGCCCAAGCTCGGCACCCCGTTCTTCCAGGCCGGGAGCGGCGGCTACAAGCGCCAGCACGAGGGCACCGGCCTCGGTCTGTCGGTGGTCCAGGGCCTCGTCGGCCTCCACGGCGGCTCCCTGCTGATCGAGAGCGCCCCGCAGGCCGGGACCGTGGTGACCGTCACCCTGCCCCTGGTCTGCCAGGCCCCGGCGGCCGCCCACGGCCCGGCCCCGATCCGCACGGCGGTGGGGGGCGCCCCGGCGCCGCGCCGCGTGGTGCGCCTGCCGCTCGGCCTGTTCGACGCGGAGCCGGGCCTCGCCGCGGCCCCAGCCGACCCGGTCCTGCGCCGCACCGGCTGACCCGAAGATCCCCGGAAGGAGACATGATGTCAGGCTACCGCGAGATCACCGTACCGGGCGAACCCGGCCGCGCGCGCCGGTCCGCACCGGGCCGCGCCGCGGTCCAGGGTGACTGGCGCACCGTGCTCGTCGGCGCGCTGAAGGCGACGGGCGCCACCTGCCGGACCAGTCCGGGCGCCGTCCTGGGCAGTCTCGTCGCCCTCGGCGCGGCGGGCTTCGTCTGCGTCAACGCCCTCGGCTACCAGACCGGGCGCCACCCGGCGCCGATCCTGCCGAAGCTCGCCCAGAAGGCACCCGCCCCCCGCGAGGCGGCGCCGGCCGCCAGGGAGGCCGCCAGGGAGGCCGCCCGGGAACCCGCGCGGGATCCGGTGCGGGTCATCGAGGCCGACCGCGCCGCCGCGCCGGTCCCCGCCAAACCCGCGGCCCGGGACGCGATCGGCGAGCTGATCCGGTCCGAGGAGACGACCGCCTCGGTCACCCCGAAGGCGTCGCCGGTTCGGCCGGCCGCCAAGCCGGCCCCCAAAGAGGCGAAGGACGCCAAGGCGGCCAAGAGCGAGAAGGACGGAGATCTGGTGCTGCGCGCCCAGAAGGCGCTGTCGAAGCTCGGCTACGCGGTGAAGCCCGACGGCGCGATGGGCCCCGGCACCCGCGCGGCGATCGAGAAGTTCGAGCGCGGCGCCAAGCTGCCGGTGACCGGAGAGGCGACGGGCCGGACCCTGCGCGAACTGGTGGCCCGGGCGGGCCACGGCTAGCGCGAGTGTGGCGGCACCCGCTCCGCCGGAGCGGCGCGGGTGCCGATCGTCGTGAGAGCGCGACCCTCAGTACTGCGTGCCGGTGAACCGGCAGATCGTCTTGCAGCGCGGGCCGCCGTTGGCCTGCCAGGACTTCGCGTGGCCGATCGACCCGGTCATGTCCTGCGTGGGATTACCGCCGGGCCGGTGCACGACGATGTTACAGGGATCGCTCGGAGTCCGCTGGTAGCGCGGGCACGACTTGGACTCGCGGTTGCCCAGTAAATCCATGAGCGTCTCCGGACGGGCGTGGGCCGACGGCACAACACCGCACAGGCAGGCGACCATCAGCGTCGCGAGCGAGGTCATTCTCCGCATCGGAGTGCTCCTTAAATCATCGTGACATGCGAATTCGGGCTCCCTTTGCTCAGTTAATCAGCAGAAAATACTATAGATGTGCGTTGACGCACATCGATCAATCCTTTTTTAATCCCGAAAAAGGCTGGAATTCTTGCCGGAATATTCGGCGCGCTGAACCGTCACTCTCTGATGGCGCCGCGTCGAGCGCCCGAGCTTGCCCGAACCGCCGCTTTCGCGCATGGCGGAGGCCGCACCGCTCCGGACCGCGGGGTTCAGGGTCCGTCCGCGGCGCCGCGGACCGCCCTCCCCCGGCGCGCCGAGGCTCACAGGGCAACACACGCATGCGCCTGCGCTCCGATTTCTGGGTTTCGGCCCATCTGCGGCGCCTGGACGTCGCCGGCATCCCGGCGGTGCTGCGCCGGCGCGGATCCGCGGAGGCGGGCGCGATCTTCGTGAAGGTCGATCGGCTCGACGGCAGCGCCGACCTCTACGGGCCGGCGCCGCAGGCCCTGTTCGAGGCCGAGGAGAGCGGCGACCGCCGCTTCGCCGCGATCGTCTCCGGCGGGAGCCCGCTCGACGTGGAGGAGCGCCTGACCAAGGAGATCCGGTTCGATTCCGATCTCTGGATCATCGAGATCGACGACCGCCAGGGGCGGCATTTCCTGGATCTGGCGGAGTAAGGGAGGGCGCGACGCCCTGGGTCGCTCCGCTCCGCTCGTGATGACGGAGCGGAGCGAAGGCAGCGGTCGTCAGCCCTCGATGATGCGCTCGTCGAGCTTGCGGTCGACGGTCGCGACGGTGCGGTCGATCTCGGCGTTCGGCTCGCCGAGCTGGTGCGCGATGAGCTTCACCAGCAGGTCGACCCGCTCGATGTAGGGCGCACCGTTCGCCACGGCCCGCGCCGCCGAGGACGGCTTCAGCAGGCTCTCGGCCGCCTTGGCGTACTTCTCGAAGGGTACCTGATCGGCCGGGTCGGCGCCGAGCTTCCGGGCGATGCCGTCGACGTGGTCGTAGATCGCCCGCGAGGCCGCCAGGTCGCCGTGCACGGCGTCGTGGATCGATTGCGGCTCGCCCGGGGTGATGCAGCGGTAATTGCCGGTGAGCAGCATCGACCACTTGGCGAGCGGCACGAACAGCGAGTCGAACACCTTGAGCTTCACCGGCACGTCGTGCCCGTCGAGGCGGACGGCGTCGATGTCGGCCTCCAGCTCGCGGAGCAGCCGGTTGTGGGCCTCGTCCGCGAAGGTCGCGGCCTTGAAGTTCGTCGGCAGGCCGACGTGGAGGACGTTCGCCTCCTCCTCCGGCGGCCGGAAGGCCTGCGGGTCGGGGGAGCAGAGCGACACCAGCCCCGGCTCGAACCGGTCCCACACGCCGGCATTGGTGTAGGCGTCCTCGAGGTCCATGGCGGCGAGCGCCGGGATCCGCTTGAGGTAGGGCAGCGGCGGCATGTTCATGATCGACAGGCACGGCAGCTTCGCCGCCGCGATCTTGATCATCAGGACGCGGATCGTGTGGTTGTTGTACTGCGGCTCCTGCATGGCGAGGCCGACGAGGTCGTAGCGCGACACGTCGACGTCTTCCGGCGGCATCGCGTCGACCTTGCCGGGCAGGTCGCGCGAGTGGATCGCACGGTGCTCCTTCTCGTCGCGCAGCTTGATGCGGACCTCGGTCCCTTCGCGGTTGATCAGGTCCGCGGTCTTCCGCCGGCACACCAGGGTCACGTTGTGACCGGCCATCAGGAGCTTGGTTCCCAGGAGCGAGCCGTAGGAGGCCCCCAGGATCAGGATGTTTCGGGCCACGTCTTTCCTCCCCAGCATTGAAGACTTGCTGTGTGTTGTCTGGCTGCTGGGAACAGCGCGTCCACGCCACGCCCCGAGCGCACATGCGATGGATGGCAGCCGGGCGAGAGGAAGGCAAGCCTTCTGGTATACCTAATCCCAAACCCTTTGTGAGGCCCTGCCGGTGACAGGCGGGGCGATCCCTATCCTCCGCACCCGGGATCTCCACAGGGCGGCGCCTCCGGGACCGCGCGCGGGGCCGTCCCGAGCCCCCCAGACGACTGCCCTGCCCGCGTGCCCTAGCCCCACAGCTCCGGCGTCGGCGGGTGCATCAGGCTACGCTCGTAGCGCAGCGGCGGGTCGCGGTCGCGGGCCAGCAGCAGCGGCCCGTCGAGGTCGACGAACTCCGCGTCGTTGGCGAGCAGGGCGGCCGGCGCCATGCCCAGCGAGGTGCCGAGCATGCAGCCGACCATGATCGAGAGCCCCCGGGCCCGCGCCTCGCGGGCGAGGAGCACAGCCTCGGTCAGGCCGCCGGTCTTGTCGAGCTTGATGTTGATCGCGTCGTAGCGCCCGGCGAGCGCGTCGAGGCCGGCGCGGTCGTGCAGGCTCTCGTCGGCGCAGACCGGCACCGGATGCGCGATTTCGGCCAGCAGGGCATCGGCGTCGGCCGGCAGCGGCTGCTCGATCAGCGCGACGCCCGCCCTCAGGCAGGCCTCGAGGTTGGCTTCCACGTTCTCGGGCCGCCACGCCTCGTTGGCGTCGACGATCAGCCGGGATTCCGGCGCGCCCGCCCGCACCGCGGCGATGCGTTCCGGATCGCCGTCCCCGCCGAGCTTGACCTTGAGCAGCGGCCGGTGGGCGGCCTCGCGGGCGGCCTCCGCCATGCTCTCCGGCGTGCCGAGGCTCAGCGTGTAGGCGGTGATGGCCGGCCGCGGCTCGGCGAGACCCGCGATCGCCCAGGCGGGACGCCCGCGGCGCTTCGCCTCCAGATCGAACAGCGCGCAGTCGAGGGCGTTGCGTGCGGCGCCCCCTTTCATGCGCGCCATCAGCTCCTCCCGGCCGATCCCGGCCGCGATCGCCTCCGCCTGCCCCTCGATCAGGGCGCTGACGCTCTCGACGCTCTCGCCGTAGCGCGGATAGGGCACGCACTCGCCGCGCCCGACCGCGTCGCCGTCCGCGATCGTCGCCACCACGACGGCGATCTCGGTGCGGCTGCCGCGCGAGATCGTGAAGGCGCCGGCGATCGGGAAGTGCTCGACGGCGAGGGTCAGGCGGCGGGCCATGTCAGGCCTCCGGGAAGTCGGCGACGATCCGGTCGACCAGCCCGTCGACGCCGAAGCGCACCGGGTCGGTCGCGGGCAGGCCGTGCTCGGCCGCGAGCGCGTCGAGGAGCGCCCGGGCCTCGCCTTCGGCGAGCGCCTGGGTGTTCACCGCGATGCCGACCGGCCGGATCGCCGGGTTGGTCAGGCTGCCGAGTTGCACGGTGAGGTCGATCACCTGCCGGATGGTCGGCAGGGGGTGCTTCACGCCGCGCATATTGGTGCGGGTCGGCTCGTGGCAGACCACGAAGGCGTCGGCCTGCGCGCCGTGCAGCAGGCCGAGGCTCACGCCCGCGAAGGACGGGTGGTAGAGCGAGCCCTGGCCCTCGATCAGGTCCCAGTGGTTCGGCGCGGCCTCGGGCGCGATCGTCTCGACGGCGCCGGAGATGAAGTCGGCCACGACGGCGTCGATGGCGACGCCCCGGCCGGAGATGAACACGCCGGTCTGACCCGTGGCGCGGAAATCGGCGTCGAGGCCGCGCTCGCGCATGCCGCGCTCCAGGGCCAGCACGGTGTACTTCTTGCCGACCGAGCAGTCGGTGCCGACGGTGAGCAGGCGCCGCCCGGTCCGCTTGGTGCCCTTGCCGGTGGGGAAGCGCTCATCGGTGTGGCGCACGTCGTGGAGCTGGCGGCCGCGGCGGGCGGCGGCCTCCGCGATGGCCGGCACCGCGCCGAGCTTCACGTGCAGGCCGCTCGCCACGTCGAGACCCGCCTCGATCGCCGCCACGATCTCCTTCACCCAATGGTCCGGCAGCACGCCGCCGGCGTTGACGACGCCGATCACCAGGGTCCGGCAGCCCTTCGCCAGGGCCTCGGGCAGGGTCATGTCGGGGATGCCGAGATCGGCGGCGCAGCCGGCCAAGCGCATCTGGCCGACGCACCATTCGGGGCGCCAATCCTTGATCCCGTAGGCGGTCTTGGCCGCCAGCGTGTCGGGCACGTCGCCCAGGAACATCAGGTAGGGCGTGGCGATCTGCATCGGTCGAGCAACCTTCTCCGGAGGCCGGCGGACCGTCTATGCGGGATCGCGACCGTTCGGCGCAATGCACGAGGCCGGCCAGGACGGTGGACGCGGCGATCGTCGGGCGCATGCCGGGGCTGCGCGCCGTCATCGCGAGCGCAGCGAAGCGACCCAGGGCAGCGCGACGTCGGGAAGCGTGGCGCCGACTGGATTGCTTCGCTGCGCTCGCAAAGACGGTTTGCCGCCTCAGATCGGCGGCGCGCCGAAGCCCCGTTCAGGCGGCGCGTCGTCGCGCGACCTGCGCCTCGTTCGCCACCGCATCGACGGGCGACAGCACGCCGGTCGCCCGGACGAGACCCTCGGCACCCGCCAGCGCCCCGGCGCGCAGTTCCAGGCCGAGGAAGCGCGCGCGCTCGAACGGACCCGGCAGGGTCAGTCCGTCTGCGAGCACGCGGTCGAAGCCGAACCGGGCGTAGTAGGGCGCGTCGCCGACCAGAAGCACGGCGCCATGGCCGAGGGATTCGGCCCGGCCCAGGGCCGCCTGCATCATCACAGAGCCGAGGCCCTGGCCCTGGATCGCCGGATCGACGGCCAGCGGCCCGAGCAGCAGCGCCGGGCGGGCGTCGCCGGTCTCCACGTGCCACAGCCGCAGGGTGCCGACGAGGCGACCGCGCCGGGTCGCCGCGAAGGCGAGACCGCGCGCGGGCAGACGCCCCTCGCGCAGGCGCTCCGAGGTCTTGGCGCGTCGATTGCCGGGAAAGCACGCGTCGAGCAGGCGCTCGCGCGCCGGGATGTCATTCAGGTGCTCCGCGCGGATCTCGATCATGACAGGGCCCTCCCCGGGGCCGGCATGCGGGAGAAGCGAAGGATCGTCCCGGCGGGCGATCAGGGCCGGCCGACGCTTCCGCAGAAACGACGGCGGCCCTTAACGCCGCATGACCGCAGGATGGTTCCGGACGAACGGCGTCCGTTCGTCCCCATCAAGGCCGTCTGCCGCTCGCCGGGAGCGGTCTCGGAAGGGAGCCGCCCGGAGCATCCCGGGCGGCGCGCGATCAGATCACGATCTGCTGAAGGGGCGGGAAGCCGTTGAACGCCACCGCCGCGTAGGTCGTGGTGTAGGCGCCGGCGCCCTCGATCAGCACCTTGTCGCCGATCGAGAGCGAGACCGGCAGCGGGTAGAGCTGCCGCTCGTAGAGCACGTCCACCGAGTCGCAGGTCGGGCCGGCGATGACGCAGGGCTCGGTCGCGTCCCCGTCCCGCGCGGTGCGGATCGGGTAGCGGATCGCCTCGTCCATGGTCTCGGCCAGCCCGCCGAACTTGCCGATGTCGAGGTAGACCCATCGGACCTCGTCGGCATCCGCGGACTTGCGCGACACGAGCACGACTTCCGCCTCGATCAGGCCGGCATTGCCGACCATGCCGCGGCCCGGCTCGATGATCGTCTCGGGGATCTGGTTGCCGAAGTGCTTGGTCAGACCCCGGAAGATCGCCTCGCCGTAGCTCTCCACGCCCGGCACCGCCTTGAGGTACTTGGTCGGGAAGCCGCCGCCGAGATTGACCATCGACAGGCCGAGGCCGCGCTCCGCGCACTCGCGGAAGATCGCCGCCGCGGAGCCGAGCGCCCCGTCCCAGGCCTCGGTGTTGCCCTGCTGCGAGCCGACGTGGAACGAGATGCCGTAGGCCTCGAGCCCCTGGCGATGGGCGTGCTCCAGCACGTCCGCGGCCATCTCGGGCACGCAGCCGAACTTGCGCGACAGCGGCCAGTCGGCACCCGCGCCGTCGCACAGGATGCGGCAGAACACCCGGATCTCGCCGGCCGGCACGTCCACGGCCTCGGCGGCCCGGGCGATCTTCTCGACCTCGGCCTGGCAGTCGACCGCGAACAGACGGATGCCGAGCTTCAGGGCGCGGCCGATGCAGCGCTCCTTCTTGATCGTGTTGCCGAAGGAGATCCGGTCGGCGGTGGCGCCGGCGGCCAGCACCATCTCCATCTCGGCCACCGAGGCGGTGTCGAAGCAGGAGCCCATCTCGGCGAGCAGGCGCAGCACCTCGGGGGCCGGGTTCGCCTTCACGGCGTAGAACACCCGGGTGTCCGGCAGGGAGCGCGCGAAGGCGGTGTAGTTGTCGCGCACGACGTCAAGATCGAGGACCATCACGGGGCCCTCGTCCTGACCGAGGTCGCGGCGCACGCGCAGGTAGTCACGGATGCGGTCGGTCATGGTCGTCTCCCGGCACGGGTTCGCGTGCGCCCTTACGCGGGGCGCGCTGTCGAAGATGACGGCCAGGACTGGCCGCCGGCGTCAGGGGGCGATGCGTCGCGCGGACCCACGCGCTTTGGAGACGCGTGCGTCGGAGCGGGCGCAGAGCACCCGGAAGCTGCCGTGGATTGGAAGGGAGGACCCCCACCGCACGCCGGGCAAAGAGAAACAAGCCTCTTCGGTGCCGGCCTGTGGAGGGCCGACGAGACCAAAAAAGCCCGTTCGTCGTTGCTTTAAGCTGCGTCCCCCGTGGAGAGCGGGGTTCGCCGGTTTCGCCTCCGGCTGCCGGTTGTTGTCGGGGTCCGGTGTCGCCACCTGGATGCCGGCCGTAGGGATCCACCCTTGCGACCATCGATCCTTTAAGACCCCTGGCGGCTGTCCGGCAGTTGACCGGATGCCCACCAACCGACACGCGGCCACAGGCACGTGCGAAATTGGGCAGGGCGCATATACGGAGACGGGCCCCGCGCGACAAGGGGAAACCGCCCCGGAACACGCGCTTTTCCGCCCGCAATCCACACTCCGCGCGCTCCGTTGCATAAACGACGCATCCCGACCGCGCCGACGGCGGCCCTGCGGGCTTCCCAAGCGGGGCAGAAGCGGGCATCTGACCGGATGGGGCAGAGTACTCAGGCGAGCGGGCGATGGCCGGGCCGATCAGATCCACCGCGACGGCGCGGGCGTGAGCGCCCCCCTGTGAGCGCCCGCCTGTGAGTGCCCCCCTGTGAGCGCCCCCCTGCGCAACCCGGTCGGCGACGGGCTTCCCGAGCCGACGATCCGCGCCGCGACGCTCGCCGATCTCGACGCCCTGGTCGCCCTGGAGCACGCCGCCTTCGCCACCGACCGGGCCGAGCGCCGGGCGATCCGCCACGCCATCGGCTCGCCCACCATGGACGTGCTGGCGGCCCTGATCGCCCCGCAGGACCGGGATCCCATCCCGGTGCTCGTCGGCGCGGCGGTGCTGGAGCGGCGGCGCGGCAGCCGGATCGCCCGGCTGGCCTCGATCGCGGTGGCGCCGAACCGCGGCGGCCTCGGCCTCGGCGGCCGGCTCCTCGACGCCGCGGAGGCCCGCGCCCGCGCCGCGGGCTGCGACCGGCTCCGGCTCGAGGTGCGCGCCGACAACGGCGCCGGCATCCGCCTCTACGAGCGCCGGGGTTACACCCGCTTCGCCGTGCGGCCGGACTATTACGAGGACGGGATGGAGGCCTGGCGCTACGAGCGCGCGCTGTAGGCGCCGCGCGGGACCGCCCGATCCGACCGAGCCCGCCCACGCGCCCCGCTCGGTCATCGGCGAGGGCGCCGCCCCGAACCGCGCCGCCGCGCGCTCACGACGGGCGCCGGCAGGCCGACCGCGCCCGGCCTCCGCCTCGCCGCGGACGCGACCGCAGGGCACCCGATCCGCCCCGCGCCGTTCCGCGGGCGGAAGCGGCTCCACCGCGCGGCCGGAGCTCGCGACGATATCGACAGATGAAGATCGGATTTCAGCACCGCGGATCAGACGACACTCAGATCTTCGTCAGGTCATACTTCGAGAGACTCGGGATTATCCGACGATATCGTCGCAAAAATAGTGCTAATACGCCCTCTGTTGCCTGTCGAAATCTGACGTCCTAAGACGAAGCACTGCCGATCCAGAGATCTCGCGCATGACTCGCTGGCTGGGACGCTTCTCGATCCGGACCTTGCTGTGCCTGGTGATCGTCATCATGGCCTGCATGGCGCTGGGGAACGCGGTCCGGACGCTCGTCGACGCGCGGGCGCGGGCGACGGGCGCCGCGAGGGCCCTGATCCTGACTCGGGCGAGCCAGGGCCTCCTCCGGACGATCCTGCCGCTGCGGCTGGAGCGCGGATCGACCCTCGCCCTCGGGGGTGAGGCGCCGGCGGACGCGAAGACCCTGTCGACCATCGCGGGCAGCCGGCAGGCGCTGACCGAGAATTACCGCTTGGCTCAGCGCAGCCTGAGCGATCTGACCGAGCCGGCGGTCGGCGCGACGCTCGATCGCCTGAACACGGCGCAGGCGGCGATGGCGGCCCTGCGCCCCCGCATCGACGCGGCCCTCGGGCTGCCGAAGGCCCGGCGCGACCCGGCGCTGCGGGACGCCGCGTTGGCCGCCTTCCGGGACCTGCTCGAGGCGCTGACGGCCACGCTGAAGGCGGTCGACGCGGCCATTCCCCGGTCCGATCCCGTCCTGCAGCGCGCTCTCGCCCTCAAGCAGGCAGCCTGGGACACGCGCGTGGCCAGCGGCAACGTCGCGGTGCGGGTGCAGGCCTCGCTGGTCGCCGGGACGCCGTGGTCCCTGTCCGAGACGGTCGCGGCGGCGGAGGAGCGGACCGAGCTGCTGTCCGCGTGGCGGCGCACGACCGAGGCCGCGACCGACGTCTCGGAAACGGTGCGGGCCGCGTTCGAGCGGGCCAAGGCCGCCAATTTCGAGGGCGACACCTGGGCCATCGCGCAGGCGGTCTTCGACGCGCTCAGCACGCACGCGCCCCCGCGCCACACGTTCGCGGAGCTGCGCGACCGCAACACCGTGAACCAGCGCGCCCTCGTGACCCTCTGCGACGCGGCCCTCGACGCGATGGTGGCGCGCGCCGAGGCCCTCGCCGAGGCGGCCCGGGGCGACGTCGCGCGCAGCGGGGCGGCACTTCTGGCGGTGATCCTGCTGGTGGCCCTCGGCCTGTGGACCCTGTTCGGCGGCGTGCTGCGTCCGCTCCGGGCGCTGACCGCGACGATGGAGGCGCTGGCCGACGGGGACGCCTCTGTCACGGTCCCGGCGCGCGCCCATCGCAACGAGATCGGCGCGATGGCGCGGGCCGTACAGGTGTTCAAGGACAACCTCATCCGCAGCCGCCGGCTCGAAGCCGAGGCCGCCGAGGCGCGTCAGACGGCGGAGGCGCGGCGCCGGTCCGACCTGCGGGCGATGGCCGAGCGCTTCGAGCGGACGGTCGGCGGCATCATCGCACAGGTCTCGGACTCGGCCACCGCGCTGCAGGACACGGCCCAGACGATGACGGCCACCGCCACCGAGACCGCCAGCCAGTCCGGCACCGTGGCGGCCGCCGCCGAGGAGGCCGCCGCCAACGTCAACACCGTGGCGGCCGCGGCCGAGGAACTCGGCGCCTCCGTGGCGGAGATCGGCCGGCAGGTCGAGGGATCGACCCGGCTCGCGCAGGGGGCCGTCTCCGAGGCGGGGCGGACAGGCGCGCTCGTCCGGGACCTGAGCGGGGCGGTCGCGCGGATCGGCGACGTGGCCGGGCTGATCGCGGCGATCGCCGGGCAGACCAACCTGCTGGCGCTCAACGCCACGATCGAGGCCGCCCGCGCCGGCGAGGCGGGCCACGGCTTCGCGGTCGTCGCCGGCGAGGTGAAGGCGCTGGCGGCAAAGACCGCCGCGGCGACCGAGGCGATCGCCGGCCAGATCGCCGGCATCCAGGGCGCGACCGGCGAGGCCGTCGCGGCGATCGGGGCGATCGCGGGGCGGGTCCGGGAGATCAGCGGCGTGGCGAGCGCGATCGCGGCGGCGGTGGAGGAGCAGGGATCGGCCACCCGGGAGATCGTCCGCAACGTCGGGGAGGCGGCCGTCGGCACCGGCGCGGTGACCCTCACCATCCTCGGCGTCGCGGGGGCCGCCGAGGAGACCGGCCGGGCCGCCGGCGCGGTGCTCGCGGCGGCGACCGCATTGTCGCGGCAATCCGCGACGCTCACCGTCGAAGTCGCGGGCTTCCTCGACACGGTCCGGGCCGCCTGACCGGACCGTGTCGGGATCCCCGCGGGTCTCCGCCCCGATCTCGCCCGTTTAGGGGAGTCTTACGGCTCGCGCGCTACAGCGTACGCAACGGGCGGGGGCAATCCCGCCGCGCATGAGTCGCCGTCCATGGCCGTGATCGTCGCCTTCGTCATCAATGCGGGGCTCAACTTCGTCCTCGGCCTGCTGATCGCCAAGCTGCTGGGGCCGGCGGATTTCGGCCGGTTCGCCCTCGCGACCACCGGCGCCATCGTGCTGAACACGGTGCTGTTCGAGTGGCTGCGCCTGTCGGCGACGCGGTTCTACTCGGGGCGCGTGCGCGTCGATGAGCCGTGGATCCGCCACGGGCTCGATCGGGCCTACCTGCGGATCGGCGCGCTGCTGCTCGCCGCCGCGGCCCTGTGCGGGGCCTTCGGCTTCGCCGGCGGCGCCGACGGGCGCGAGGCGGTCCTGTGCGGCACCGGCCTCGCGGCCCTGGGCATCGGCGTGTTCGACTACCACGCGGCCCTCGCCCGGGCCCGGTTCGACGGCAAGCTCTATCTCGGCCTCGTGGCGGTGAAGAACGTCCTGTCCTTCGCCATGATGGCTGCGGCGGCGTGGTGGCTGCCCCAGCCGGCCTGGGTGTTGGCGGCGGCGGGGCTCAGCCAGCTCCTCGCGGTGGCAGTGCTGCGCCACCCCCTGCGCGACCCGCGCACGCCCCTCGAGCGGCCGCGCCTATCGGCGACCTGGCGGGTCTTCGCGCGCTACGGCCTGCCGCTCATCGCCGCCAACACCGCCTACCAGTGCCTCACCTTCGTCAACCGCGGCGCCATCGCGGGCCAGGCCGGCTTCGCCGAGGCCGGCTACTTCGCCCTGGCGGCCGACGTCACCTCGCGCTCGCTGATGACGCTGGGCACCGCCCTCGACCTGCTGCTGTTCCAGCTCGCCGTGCAGGCCGAGGAGCAGAGCGGCCGCGCCGCCGCCGAGGCGCAGGTCGCCGCCAATGCCGGCACGGTGTTCGCCCTGCTGGCGCCCTGCGCGGCCGGCTTCTGGGCGGTGCTGCCGGCCCTCCAGGGGCTGGTGGTGCCGGACGCCTATCGCGGGCCGTTCGAGACCTACAGCACCGTGCTGATGCCGGGCCTGTTCTGCCTCGCGATGATGTTCTACGCCCTCAACCCGGTCTTCCAGATCCGCCGCCGGACCCTGCCGGTGGTCGCCGCCGCCCTGGTCGGCCTCGCGGTGAACGGCGCCGGCCTGCTGGTCCTCCCGGACCGGATGGGGGGAATCGGCGTCGCGGTGGCGCAGAGCGCGGGCCTCGGCGCCGCCGGAACGTGGCTCGGCTGGCGCGCCCTCACCGGCCCGGAGCGGATCGCGCTGCCCTGGGGGCAGATCGGCGTCGCGGCGCTCGCCTGCGCGGCGATGGGGCTCGCCCTTGCCCCGTTCCGGCATCTGCCGCCCGCCACCGCCCTGGCCGTCCTGGTCCCGGCCGGGATGGGTCTCTACGGGGCCCTGGTCTGGATCTTCGACATCGCCGGCCTGCGCCGCCAGGTCCTGGCGCGCCTGCGCCCGGCGCGGACCGTCGCGGCGGAGTAGGCGCACGCGAAGGCGGCGCAGTGGAAATCCCGCCTCTGAAACCCCGCGACTCCGCCCCGGCTTGAATCCGCCGCCGGATCCGGCGACACCCGTCCTGGAATGGATACAAACAGGACCGGGACGGGAACGATGGGCGTGTACGAGCCCGGCACCGAGGCGGAGGCCGGGGAGATCGTGCGGGCGGCCGCCGGGCGCGGCGAGCGCCTGCGCCTCGCCGGTGGCGGCACCGCCGAGGGGCTCGGCCGGCCCGCGCAGGACAGCGCGACCCTCTCGGCCAAGGCGCTCACCGGCGTCACGCTCTACGAGCCCGCCGAGATGGTGGTGGCGGCCCGGGCCGGGACGCCCCTCGCCGAGGTCGAGGCGCTGCTCGCCTCCCGCGGCCAGATGCTGCCCTTCGAGCCGATGGACCTGTGCGGCCTCTACGGCAGCGCCGGGGAGCCGACCCTCGGGGCCGTCGCGGCGATCAACAATGCCGGCCCCCGGCGGATCAATGCCGGCGCCGCCCGGGACAGCCTGATCGGCGTGCGCTTCGTCAACGGGCGCGGCGAGGCGATCAAGTCGGGCGGCCGGGTGATGAAGAACGTCACCGGCCTCGACCTCGTGAAGCTGATGGCCGGCGCCCACGGAACGCTGGGCCTGCTCACCGAGGTCACCTTCAAGGTGCTGCCCGCCTGCGAGCGGGTGGCGACCCTGGTCTTCTCGGGCCTGGACGACACGCGGGCGGTGACCGCCCTGTCGGAGGCGCTGGGCTCGCCCTTCGAGCTGACGGGGGCCGCGCACCTGCCGGCCGGGATCGGCGCGCCGGGGGCGCGGACCCTGATGCGCCTCGAGGGCTTCTCCGACTCCATCGACTACCGCGCGGGCGAATTGCGGCGCCTGCTGAAGCGCTACGGCCAGCCCGAGACCGTCGACGGCGAGGCCGGCGCCGACCTCTGGCGGGCGGTGCGCGACGCGGCGCCGCTCGCCGAGCCGCGGGAGGCCGCCCTGTGGCGGATCTCGACCGCGCCGACCCGCGGGCCGGCCCTGGCGGCGGCGGTCGCGGCCGAGCGCGACGCGCGCTGGTTCTTCGACTGGGGCGGCGGCCTGATCTGGCTCGCCACCGGCGCGGCGGGCGATGCCGGCGCCGAGACGGTGCGCCGGGCGGTGCGGGCGCAGGGCGGCCACGCCACGCTGGTGCGCGCGCCCGACGCCGTGCGCGCCGCCGTGCCGGTGTTCGAGCCGCTGGCCGAGCCGCTGATGCGGCTCACCGCCGGCATCAAGGCGGCGCACGACCCCGCCGGGGTGCTCAACCCCGGCCGGATGTACGCCGGACTGTAAGCTTCAGATTCCGCCCCTCCCCGCCCCCGGGGAGGCGAGGCGCCGAGGATAGAACCCGTGCAGACCAACTTCGCCCCCGCCCAGCTCGCCGATCCCGCCATGGCGGCGTCGGAGAAGATCCTGCGGACCTGCGTGCATTGCGGCTTCTGCACGGCGACCTGCCCGACCTACCTGCTGCTCGGCGACGAGCTCGATTCCCCGCGCGGGCGGATCTACCTGATCAAGGACATGCTGGAGGGCGGCAAGCCGGCCTCGCAGGAGGTGGTCAAGCACGTCGACCGCTGCCTCTCGTGCCTGTCCTGCATGACCACCTGCCCGTCGGGGGTGCACTACATGCACCTCGTCGACCACGCTCGGGCGCATATCGAGGAGACTTACGCGCGCCCCGCCGACGACCGGTTCCTGCGGGCGCTCCTCGCCCAGGTCCTGCCCTATCCGGGCCGCTTCCGCCTCGCGCTCACCGCCGCCAAGCTCGGCGCGCCGTTCCGCGAACTGGTGGCCCGGCTGCCGCGGGTCGGCAACCGGCTCGCGGCCATGCTCGACCTCGCGCCGGCCGGGACGCCGCCCCGCGAGCCGACGAACCGGCCCGGCCGGTTCCCGCCGGCGGGCGCGGGGGCGGCCGGGACGGCCCCCAAGCGCGTCGCCCTGCTGCGCGGCTGCGCCCAGAGCGTGCTGCGGCCGGACTTCAACGCCGCCGCCATCCGGCTGCTCAACCGGCACGGGATCGAGGTCGTCCACGCGAACGAGGGCTGCTGCGGGGCGCTCACCCACCACATGGGCAAGGAGGACTCGGCCCACGCCCACGCCAAGCAGGCGATCGACGCCTGGGACGCCGAGATCGCCGAGGGCCTCGACGCGATCCTGGTCACGGCCTCGGGCTGCGGCACGACCATCAAGGATTACGGCTTCATGTTCCGCGACGACCCGGCCTACGCCGAGAAGGCGC
This sequence comes from Methylobacterium sp. C33D, assembly GCF_053345825.1. NCBI lineage: Bacteria > Pseudomonadati > Pseudomonadota > Alphaproteobacteria > Hyphomicrobiales > Methylobacteriaceae > Methylobacterium > Methylobacterium sp. C33D. Next base: position 47,101 of record NZ_JBKFAV010000002.1, on the reverse strand, counting down.
GGCGGGTCTCGAGCCTGGCCAAGGACGTGACCGAGTACCTCGCGCTGCTCGACCTGGCCCCCGTGGCCGAGACCGACCTCGTCGTGGCCTACCACTCGGCCTGCTCGATGCAGCACGGCCAGGGCATCCGGCTGGAGCCCAAGACGCTGCTGAAGCGCGCGGGCTTCACCGTGAAGGACGTGCCCGAGGGCCACATCTGCTGCGGCTCGGCGGGGACCTACAACATCCTGCAGCCGGAGCTGGCCGCGAAGCTGCGCGCCCGGAAGGTCGCCAACATCGAGCGTGTGCGCCCCGACGTGATCGCGACCGGCAACATCGGCTGCGCCACGCAGATCGGGAAGGGCACCGGCATCCCGATCGTCCACACGGTCGAGCTGCTCGACTGGGCGACCGGCGGCCCGAAGCCCGCGGCGCTGGCCGGGGTGACGCCGCGGCTCGCGGCGGCGGAGTAGGTATGCGCCTCCGGCCGCGGCGCTCCGTCAGTGCGCGCACCGTGACAGGCCCGTGACATCTATTCACGTTGACCCTTGCCAAATCCGCGCAGCGGTCTGTAATGATGTCGACCCCTCTCCGGTCCCGCCGGTCGCCGCAACGGCCCGCGGACGTGACCGAATTCCTCGCGAAAGCGGTCTCGGTGTCGCGGCGGGCCCTGTCGGTCCGTCTGGCGGCGGCATGTGCCGCCCGCGATCGGGCAGGTGTCGCACGACGCGGCGGAGTTCCTCCGCCGCACCCAGGAATTCACGGCCGGTCCCCCGCCGGCCGAGATTGTTTCGCGAGGTCGGGACCACGATGGACGGACGCACGGCCCAGCATAGAGCTGCGCGTGCCCCGGAGGCGCAAGAGGCGCGTCGCACCGGTCCGTCCGTCCACCCGGCCTGTTTCAACCCCAGGCGCCCAGGGCGCCGAACGGCGGTTGACGGCAATTTCCCCTCGAACCCATCCGCCTCGGCGACGAGGCCGGCATCCCGCCCGACAGGTTTGACGTCGGGCGAGGCGCCGCCGGGACCACGGGCACGGAGAACGACGTCGGCCGCCATGCCGAGAGTCCGACATGGCCAACAAAATGCTGATCGACGCGATGCACCCGGAGGAGACCCGGGTCGTCACGGTCCACGGCTCTAGGGTCGAGGAGTTCGACTTCGAAGCCGCCAACCGGCGCCAGCTGCGCGGCAACATCTACCTCGCCAAGGTCACCCGGGTGGAGCCGTCGCTCCAGGCGGCGTTCGTCGAGTATGGCGGCAACCGCCACGGCTTCCTCGCCTTCAACGAGATCCATCCCGACTACTACCAGATCCCGCTGGCCGACCGTCAGGCGCTCCTCGAGGAGGAGGCCCGCGACGCCGAGGAGCACCGGGAGCGCGAGGAGCGCCGCCGCCGGTCGTCGTCGCGCCGGTCCCGCGGCCGCCGCGCCGAGGCCCGCGCCCGCGGCGCCGACGAGACCGTGAGCGCCGAGGACACGCACGCGGCGCCCGAGACCGCGGACCTGAGCGCGGACCTGGGCGAGGATCAGGCCGAGATCCGGAACGAGTCGGGGATCGACCCGGCCGTCCAGCCCGACACGCTCGCCGAGAACCCGGAGGCCGTGCAGGAGGCCCTCGCCTCCGAGGCTGCAGCCGGTGACCTTCCGGATGGCGAGCCGGCGCAGGCCGCCGAGACCGCGGCCGAGTCCGCTCCGGTCGAGGCGCAGGCGGCCCCCGCCGCGCCCGAGCCGGCCGCCGAGTCCGACGCGCCCGAGGACGCCCCGACCGAGCCCGAGGCCCGCATCGCCGTGGCGGAGGCGCTGACCGTGTCCGACGCGCCGGGCGAGACCGTCGAGAGCGAGGCCGAGGCCGCCGCTGCGCCGGGCGCCGCCGACCCGGCGGACGAGGCCTCCGAGGAGGACGACGAGGAAGCCGACGACGACGAGGATGAGGACGAGTCGGAGGACGACGAGGACGAGTCCGACGAGGATGATGATTCGGACGAGGAGTCCGACGATCCCGACGCCGAGCCCAAGATCGCCCAGGTCGGCGGCAACGGCGACGCGCTGGCCGAGATCCCCGAGCGTCCGCGCCACTACCGCCGCCAGTACAAGATCCAGGAGGTGATCAAGCGCCGCCAGATCATCCTGGTGCAGGTGGTCAAGGAGGAGCGCGGCACGAAGGGCGCGGCGCTCACCACCTACCTGTCGCTCGCCGGCCGCTACTCGGTGCTGATGCCCAACACCGGCCGCGGCGGCGGCATCTCCCGCAAGATCACCTCGGCGGCCGACCGCAAGCGCCTCAAGGAGGTCGTGCAGGATCTGGAGGTGCCCGAGGGGATGGGCGTCATCCTGCGCACCGCCGGCGCCTCGCGCTCCAAGCCCGAGATCGCCCGCGACTTCGAGTACCTGATGCGCCTGTGGGAGTCGGTCCGGGAGCTGACCCTGACCTCCATGGCGCCCGCCCTGGTCTACGAGGAGGGCTCGCTGATCAAGCGCGCCATCCGCGACCTCTACAACAAGGATCTGGACGAGGTTCTGGTCGCCGGCGAGGACGCCTACCGCGAGGCCAAGGACTTCATGCGGATGCTGATGCCCGGCCAGTCCAAGGTCGTGAAGCCCTACCGCGACTCGACGCCGATCTTCGCCCGCTTCGGCGTCGAGCAGCAGCTCGACGCGATGTTCTCCACGCACGTCTCGCTGAAGTCCGGCGGGTACCTCGTGATCAACCCGACCGAGGCCCTGGTCTCGATCGACGTGAACTCCGGCCGCGCCACCCGCGAGCACGACATCGAGGACACCGCCCTCAAGACGAACCTGGAGGCGGCCGAGGAGGTCGCCCGCCAGCTCCGGCTGCGCGATCTCGCGGGCCTGATCGTCATCGACTTCATCGACATGGAGGAGAAGCGGAACAACCGCGCCGTCGAGAAGAAGCTCAACGAGTGCCTGAAGAACGACCGCGCCCGGATCCAGGTCGGCCGGATCTCGCCCTTCGGCCTCCTGGAGATGAGCCGCCAGCGCATCCGCACCGGCGTGCTCGAATCCTCCTCGATCCCCTGCGCCCATTGCGGCGGCTCGGGCTTCGTGCGCGCCACCGCGTCGGTGGCGCTGCACATCCTGCGCTCGATCGAGGAGGTGCTGCTCAAGTCGGCGAGCCACAACCTCGTCCTGCGCACCCGCACCGAGATCGCGCTCTACATCCTCAACCAGAAGCGCGGGCACCTGCGCGAGCTCGAGGTGCGCTTCGGCGTGACCATCACGATCGCGGCCGACGAGCGGCTGGCGGCCACGACCCCGTTCCAGCTCGACCGCGGCGAGCCGGCCCAGCGGGCGGAGGGCCCGGTGACCGGCGTGCGCGCCCAGGCGATCTCGCCCGCCATGGAGTTCGACGACGAGGACGAGGAGGCCGAAGAGGCCGAGGCCGAGGCCGAGACGGACGCCGAGGGCGAGGCCGACGAGGGCCGCGCGGAGGCCCGCGAGGACGGGACGCGCGAGGAGGGTGAGGGCCGGCGTCGGCGCCGCCGCCGCCGCCGGCGCGGCGGTCGCCAGGAGGGCCGCGCCGAGGACGATCGCGGCGAGGACGATCGCGGCGACGACGATCAGGACGACCAGCAGGACGGCGCCCGTTCGGACGAGGCGCGCGGCGAGGAGGACTGGGACGGCGAGCGGCCGGTCGGGACCGAGACCCCAGCCGAGGCCGTCGCCGCGGAGGCCGGCGCGGCCGACGAGACCGTGGCGGGTTCGGACGAGGCGTCCCGGTCCGAGGACGAGGGCGGCCGTCGCCGTCGCCGCGGACGCCGGGGCGGGCGCGGGCGCAGCGAGGGCCGTTCCCGCGACGCGTCCGCGACGGACGACGGCTCGGAGGCCGCGGGCGACGTCGTCGCCCTGTCGGCGGAGGAGCCGGTGAGCGCCGAGGCGGTGGCCGAGGCGGTCGAGGCGGTGCCGGCACCGGCCGCCGACGCCGAGACCGCGGTGGATCTGCCGGTGGCGCCGGCCGAGACCGCGGCGCCGGCCGCCGACCGGGAGACCGTCGGCGCGCAGGCCGAAGCCGCGTCGCCCGAAGCCGCGTCGCCCGAGGCCGCCCCCGCCGAGCCGGCGCCCGAGCCCGTGGCCATCGTGCTGACGCCGCCGTCCGATCCGGATCGGCCGAAGCGCGCCGGCTGGTGGTCCCGCACCAAGGCGGCTCTGACCGGCGAATGAAGCATTGCGCCCCCAGATAGAGCGCTATCTGGGGGCGCAACTTCTCGCAGAAGACCTTTTGCACCGCACCGGTGCCCCGAAACGCTAGTCGAGAGACTAGTCTATCCTTCACCATTGGTTGAAGGTTCTGTGTGACCATGCGCCCCGATTAGAGTGTCGGAGAGGCCCGCATGTTCAGTTTGCGCCGGCAGCGTCAGGTCCCTGACGCGCTAGCAACCCCGGTGATGGCGACCGCACCGGTCGAGACGACCGTTGCCGCGCCGGTCGAGACGGCACCGCCACCCATCACGGAACCGGCCGTCGATCGGGAATGGCTGGCCCTCCTGGCGCGCCTGTCCGCCTCCGCGTCCGACGCCGGCACCTCGATCGGCTGGATGACCCACGACGCCTCCGGCACCGCCGAGCAGGCCCGACTCATCGCGGCCGCCAGCGAGGAACTCGCCGCGACCACGGGTGAGATCGCCGCCCGCTCCTCGTCGGCGGCCGAGATGGCCGAGACGGCCCGGGCCGGCATCGCCACCTGCGTGGGCGACCTGCACCGGGCCACCGACGGCATGCGCGGGATCGAGGAGGGCACCGAGGAGATCGGGAGCCGGCTCGACAGCTTCTCGACCGCCGCGCTGCGGATCGAGGAGATGGCCGGCACAATCGCGGCGATCTCCGCCCAGACCAACCTGCTGGCCCTCAACGCCACGATCGAGGCCGCCCGGGCCGGCGAGGCCGGGCGCGGCTTCGCGGTGGTCGCCGCCGAGGTGAAGACGCTGTCGGCGCAGACCGCGAAGGCGACGGACGAGATCCGGGCGCGGGTCAGCGGCCTGCGCGAGGAGATGGCCGCGATGCAGGCGGCCGTGTCGCGCAGCCGCAACGCCGTCGAGGCCGGCGCGGCCGCGATGGTGCGGGCCAATGCCCGCGTCGAGGCCGAGAGCGGCGCGGTCGCGAGCGTCGCCGCGCAGATGCGCGAGGCCTCGGAGATCCTCGGCCAGCAGATGCAGGCCACCGGCGACATCGCCCAGAACGTCGGCCGGATCGCGGAAGGGACCGACAAGGCCCGCCGGGAGATCGGTGACGCCCTCGCGCAGCTCGGACGGATCGAGGATCTCGGCCGCACGCTGCTCGACCGGCAGACCGGAACCACTGCGGACCAGCGGGTGATCCGCCTGTCGGCGGACTGCGCCGCGTGGCGCCGCGCCATCGCGGCGACCCTGGTCGGCATGCGCTCGACCGACACGCCGCCGGAGGGGATCCCCGCCGACGCGACCCGGCCGGCGGCCATCGAGAAGCCCCTGGCGCAGGCCCGGGAGCAGGCGGCCGCCCTGGTCCGCCACGTGCGCAGCCAGACCTGGGACTCGGCGACCACGGCGTTCGTCGCCTTCGAGGCGGCGGTGAAGGAAGCCCGCGCGGCGATCGAGGCCTGAGGGCCGGCCCCGGATCCGCCGCGACCCGGGGCCGTCTCAGGAGGCGATCGGACGTCCTCAGCCCGCCGGCGGCTCGGCTCTCGGGGCCGCCGGCGCCCCGTCGGCCTTCAGGCGATCCCGCTCCTTGCGCAGTTCCCGCTCGGCCAGCAGCCAGAACTCGATCTCGAAGCCCTCGGGCCGGTGGTTGCGCTCCCAGAGTTCGTAGGCCCGCTCGCGGATCTGCTCGAACGTGATGGCGTCAGGCGATCGTGCCGAAGGCGGCAGTGCCGCTCCGTCGGCCCCGGATGCGGGATCCGACGCGGGTCCCGGGGCGGAGCCGGACGCGGACCCTGGCGCGGATCCGGGCGCCTGTGTCCCCGCCATCGGGTGATCCGGAGGCGGATGGAAATCGGGGGGCACTTCCATGGCGCCCGCCTCAGGAGGCCGGCTTGTCGAGATAGGCCGCGACGCTGGTGATCCGGCTCCCGACCATGGTCACGGCCTTGCGCAGACGCTCCTCGCTGACGCCGAAACGGTGCGCCCACTCCTCGCGGGTGGCGCGATCGTAGATGTCGATATGCGTCTTGCCTCTGGATTCGGTCGACATGCTGTGCCCGCTCCGGTTCGCCGTCAGGCGCGGCCCTGCCGCGCTCCCTGGAAGGACAACCGGACTCGGAGGCTTCGGTTGCCGCCGGCCGCGCGTCCCGCGCGGCCGGCCGGCGACGCGCCTCAGGGCGCGCTCGGCGCGGGCCTGGGCAGCGGCGCCGGATCCGCTTCGGCCGCGTCCGGTCGGACCCGCGCCGCCACGAAGGCGGTCAGCAGCGGCACGAGCAGCGCCGTGACTACCACGCTCGCCGCCACCAGCACGGTGGCGGGCCCGGCGGCCTCCCTGTAGGCCGGGTTGGCGGCCGCGATGATCGCCGGCACGGCGGCGGCGTTGCCGGCCGTCGAGGCGGCGGCGACTCCCGCCACGCCGTTGCCCCCGGTGAGCCGGTCGGCGACGAACAGGACCGCCCCGGTGATCGCCACGACCGCCGCGCCGAGGCCGATGCCGAGGAGGCCCGCCTGCCAGATCTTGGCGAGGTCGAGCCCGAAGCCGAGGGCGAAGGCGAAGAACGGGATCATCACCGGCGCCGCCCCCGACAGGAAGGCGCGCATGTCGCGGTCGAGGTTGCCGAGGATCATCCCGATCAGCAGCGGCAGGATGCTGCCCACCAGCGTCGGCCACGGGAAGGCCGACAGGCCCGCCAGCCCGAGGGTCACCATGGTGAGGAACGGCCCGGATTCGAGGCTCATGATCGCGTAGGCGCCCGCATCCTTCGGGCGGCCGAACTGGCCCATCAGGGCGAGATAGAGCCCGCCGTTGGTGTCGTTCATGGCGGCGACGATCGCGAGGGTCGACAGCCCCGCGAAGGCGCCCCCGACCACCGGCGCCTCACCGAGGAGCTGGCCGACCACCACGCCCATGATCGCCGCGACACCGACCTTGGCGGCCAGCAGCACGCCGCCCTTGCGGGCGATCGCCGGGGCGGCGCGGAAATCGATGCCCGCGCCCATGCAGACGAAGAACACCGCCAGGATCGGCAGGGCGCCGTTGAACAGGGCGCCGGTGAACGAGCCGAAGAAGGTCGCGGTATCCGGGAAGAGCGTGTGGAGGATCGCGCCGAGGAACAGCGGCACCACCATCAGGCCGCCGGGCACGCGCTCCAGGGAGCGCTTGATGGGAATCTGCATGGGTCGCCCTTCCGGTGCCGCCCTGTTCCGGGTCCTGGCACCCGCCGTCCCCCCGGCCGGGCTGCTACAACCTTTCGACAAGTCCGCGCAACTCGCGGCCGGAATGGTGCAAATGTTGACAAGTGCCCGGGCGCATCGCCGACCCGGCGCAGCCCGCTCGCTCCGCGGAGGCGTCCCCGGACGGCGTCGGCGCTGTCTCCGTCCCGCTCCGGCCCGCCCGACCCGGCGACGGTCCGCCGCACGCGTGCCTGAACCGCGCTCGCCTGCCACGCGCTTGACCCTCGCACGCTTGACCGCCGCGCCGGCCGGTCTGTATGGCTCGCGACAACCTGACAACATGCACGCGAGCCGCGCTCGACCGGGCGGCGCGGCCGGCGAGGCTCCCGCCACGATGCGCCCGACATGACACGCCTGCGCCTCATCGCCGACGATCTCACCGGCACCCTCGACACGGCCGCGGGCTTCACCGGCCTGTGCGGAACGATCCCGGTCGCGTGGCCGGAGACCCTGACGGGGCGGGCTGCCGGCTGCCTGGCGATCGATGCCGGCACGCGGGAGGTCTCCACGGAGGCCGCCGGGCGGATCGTCGGCGCCCTCGCCCCCCTGCTCGACGGCGCCGACATCGCCTTCAAGAAGGTCGACAGCCTGCTGCGCGGCCCCTGGGCGGCGGAACTCGCGGCGGTGCTGCAAACCGGCTCCTGGGCGCGCTGCGTCGTGGCGCCGGCCTTCCCGTACCAGGGGCGCCGGACGGTGGGCGGGCGGCAGCTCGCCCGGCGCGGCGACGGCTTCGAGCCGGTCTCGGGCGACATCGCCGAGGCCCTGCGGGCGGTCGGGGTGCCGGCCCGCCGGGCCTCGGTGACGGACGGCCCGGTGGCGGGCGTCGCCGTCTACGACGCGGCGAGCGACGCCGACCTCGCCCGGGTGGCGGAGCTCGGCGGCGACGGCCCGGTGCTCTGGTGCGGCAGCGGCGGCCTCGCCGCCGCCCTCGCCCGGGGCGCGGCGGCGCCCGGCGACGCCCGGCTCGCCGGTCCCGTGCTCGGCCTGTTCGGCTCCGACCGGCCCGAGACCGCCGCGCAGCTCGCCGCCTGCGGCGCCCACCACCTCGTCCTGGCGGCGGACGGGCCCGACCCGGCCCGCGCGGTGGCGGCGCGCCTCGACCGCGACGGCGTCGTCCTGGCGAGCCTCGCCCTGCCCGCCGGCACCGCCCGCGCGGACGCCGCGGCGCGGATCGCCGCCGCCTTCGCGGGCGTGATCGACCGCATCCCGCGGCCCGGCACGCTGCTGGTCGCCGGCGGCGAGACCCTGAAGGCCCTCTGCCTCGCCCTCGCCGCCGCGCGCCTCGACGTCACCGGGCAGATCGCGCCCGGCCTGCCCCGCTCCACGCTCCGGGGCGGCCGCTGGGACGGCCTGCCGGTCGTGTCCAAGTCCGGCGCCTTCGGAACAGAGGGCGTCTGGCGCGATCTTCTTCACCAGAACGGCTTTCCGCGCAGCAGGAGCGACGCGTGACCCAACCTCTCGCCATCACCATGGGCGATCCGGCCGGCATCGGCCCGGAGATCATCGTCAAGGCCGCCGCCCGGCTGAGGGACCGCATCGAGGCGGGCGATCTCAGGCTCGTGATCATCGGCAGCGCCCCGGCCCTGCACCGGGCGGAAGCCGCGCTCGGCCTCCTGCCCGAGCCGATCCCCGAGGTCGCCGAGGACGGCGACTGGCCGGCGCTGTGCTGCCTGCAGGCCGACGCCGAGGGCGCGCCGATCGAGCCCGGCCGGCTCTCGGCCGACGGCGGCCGCTTCGCCTACAAGGCGATCGAGGCCGGCGTTCGCCTCGCCCTGGCCGGCCGGATCGGCGGCATCGTCACCGCGCCGCTCAACAAGGAGGCGCTCAACAGGGCCGGCTACCACTACGCCGGCCACACCGAGATGCTGGCCGAACTCACCGGCGTGCGCGGCTCGGTGATGATGCTGGCCCACGGCAACATGCGGGTCTCCCACGTCACCACCCACGTCGCCCTGGAGGACGTGCCCAAGCGCCTGACCCCGGAGCGGCTGCGCCTCGTCATCGACCTCACCGACCGGGCCCTGAAGGGGCTCGGCCTGGCGAGGCCGAAGATCGCGGTCGCCGCGCTCAACCCCCATGCCGGCGAGGGCGGCCTGTTCGGGCGCCAGGACATCGACGTCAGCGCGCCGGTGATCGAGAAGGCCAACGCCGACGGGCTCGACGTGCACGGCCCGGTGCCGGGCGACACGGTGTTCGTGAAGCTGCGGGCGGGCCAGTACGACGCGGTGGTGGCGATGTACCACGACCAGGGGCACATCCCGGTGAAGCTGCTCGGCTTCGAGATCGACCCGGCCACGGGGAAGTGGATGGACCTGTCGGGCGTGAACATCACCCTGGGCCTGCCGATCATCCGCACCTCGGTCGATCACGGCACCGCCTTCGACATCGCCGGCACCGGCGTCGCCAACGAGCGCAGCCTCATCGAGGCGATCGAGTTCGCCGAGAAGCTCGCGGCCAGCCGCGCTGCGTGAGACTCGGCGAGTGACGGGGCGGCGATCCGCGCCCCGTCCTGAGGTGCCGCGGCGGTCGCGATCGTCGCCGGAGCCAGCCTCCGTGGAACGCGAGCCCCCGTCCCGGGACGGGGGTTCGGCGGGCGTGTTTCACGTGAAACAGAACGGGAACGCGCCCTAGCGGGCGTCGACCTCCTGCGCCGCGGCCTCGCAGGCGAACGGTGACGGCGGCGCCTCGACGCCGCGCCAGCGGCCGTAGGCCCAGGGGCGGTACCACGCCGCCCCGGCGGGCAGGCGCTCCGGCACGAGGTCGATGCCGTGGGTGCCGAACGGCCCGCAGCGGCAGATCCGGGCGAAGCCCATCCAGCCGCCGGGCCAGAGCCCGTGCCGGGCGATGGCGGTGTCGGTGTACTCCGAGCAGCTCGGCCAGTGGCGGCACTGGCGCCCGATCAGGCCCGACAGCGTCAGCTGGTAGCCGCGGATCGCCCAGTGGGCGGCGCGCCGGACCATGCCGTCAGGCGGCCTGCCGCTTGGCGGCGATCTGGTCGAGGGCGTCCACCACCGCGTCGAAGGTGAGGAGCGTCGAGGCGTGGCGCGCCTTGAAATCCCGCACCGGCTCGAGCACCGCGAGGTCCGCCCAGGCCCCGTCCGGCGCCGGGCCGTTCTCCTTGAGCATGGACCGCATGGTCTCCCGGAGGCCGCGCAGCTCCTCCGCGGTGGCGCCGACCACGTGCCGGCCCATCAGCGACGAGGAGGCCTGCCCCAGCGCGCAGGCCCGGACCTCCTGGGCGAAATCCGCGACCCGGCCGTCCGCGCCCAGGACGAGGTCGACCGTCACGGTCGAGCCGCACAGGCGGGAATGGGCCGTGGCGCTCGCGTCCGGATTCTCGAGCCGGCCGAGCCGGGGGATGTCGGCGGCGAGTTCCAGGATACGGCGGTTGTAGATGTCGTCGAGCATCGGGTCCTCGGCCGGAGGCACACTGCCCATCGGGGCTCTGCCGCGTGCATCGCGCATTGCGCGTTGCGCCGCGAACGATGATATAGGCCCGATGCGGCCGCTTCGCGAGGAGGCGGGCCGTCGACCAGGGTCGCGCCCACGGCCACGGTGGTTCCCACGGCCTTTCGTCCATCCCGGGGCGCCGGCTTGAAACCTTTTCGAGCCCGGGATCTTCCCTCGAACGCCCGACGCGATCCGACGATGTACGCCAAGCCCGACAGCACCCCGATGAAGTCCCGCATCGCGCGGGCCGGAGATGCCATGGATGCCGCGCTCAAATCCTTGTCCTACCAGGGTGACGGCCAGGGTTTCGACCGGAACGGGATCGAGGGGCAAGGGCTGAACGGCATGCGCAACGACAATCGGCCCGCCGATGACGGCCGCCCCGTCGAGGTGGCGCCGGAGCCGGCCTCCGCGACCCGCGTCCCGGACGGGATCGAGACCGGCCGCCCGAGCCGCGCCGAGGCCGAGGCCGCCGTGCGGACCCTCCTGCGCTGGGCCGGCGACGACCCGACCCGCGAGGGCCTGCTCGACACCCCGGCCCGGGTCACCAAGGCCTACGAGCAGCTGTTCGGCGGCTACGGCGTCGATGCCGAGAAGCTGCTGGAGCGCGTGTTCGAGGAGGTCGAGGGCTACTCGGACATCGTGCTGGTGCGCGACATCCCGTTCCACTCCCACTGCGAGCACCACATGGTGCCGTTCATGGGCCTCGCCCACATCGCCTACTACCCGACCCGCGGCGTGGTCGGCCTGTCGAAGCTCGCCCGCGTGGTCGACACCTTCGCCCGCCGCCTGCAGACGCAGGAGACCATGACCGCCCAGATCGCCGACGTGATCGAGAGCATCCTCAAGCCCCGCGGCGTCGCCGTGATGGTCGAGGCCGAGCACCTCTGCATGGCGATGCGCGGCGTCCAGAAGGCCGGCGTCTCGACCATCACCAGCCAGTTCCGCGGCGTCTTCAAGGACAACGCCAACGAGCAGGTCCGCTTCCTGACCCTGGTGCGCGGCGGCGCCAAGTAGCCCCGGGCGACGTCTCGACCATGACCGCGCGCGACACCGCCTTCGCTCCCCCCGGCACCCGCGCCGAGATCGAGGAGGGCACGGCCCTCACGCCCCGGTTCGACCGCGACGGCCTCGTCGCCTGCATCGCGGTCGACGCGCGCGACGGGCAGGTGCTGATGCTCGCCCACATGAACGCCGAGTCGCTGGCGCGCACCCTCGAGACCGGCGAGGCCTGGTACTGGTCGCGCTCGCGCCGGGAGCTCTGGCACAAGGGCGCGACCAGCGGCCAGATCCAGCGCGTCGTCGAGATGCGGGTCGACTGCGACCAGGACGCCCTGCTGATCCGCGTCGAGGTCGGCGGCGACGGCGGCTGCTGCCACACCGGCCGGCGCGACTGCTTCTACCGCAGCGTCGTCCGGGAGGCGGACGGCCGGGTCGTCCTGAAAGCCGCCGGGCGATGAACCGCCCTCTTGCCACGCGGTGGCAAGACGAGTCCGCCGACCCGCATTTCCCGCCCGGGACCGTCGAGCCGGTCCGCCCGCCGCCGAGCCCCGGCCCGCAGGTCGGGCTCGCCCTCGGGGGCGGCTCGGCCCGGGGCTGGGCGCATATCGGGGTGATCCGCGCCCTGGAGGAGGCCGGCATCACGCCGACCGTGGTGGCCGGCTGCTCCATCGGCGCCGTGGTCGGCGCCTGCTACGCGGCCGGGCGCCTCGACCGGCTCGAGGCCTTCGCCCGGGCGCTGACCCGGCGCCGGGTCGTGGGGCTCATCGATCCCCGCCTGCCGGGCTCCGGCCTGATCGCCGGCAACCGCCTGCGCCAGCGCCTCGCCGCGGATCTCGGCGCGCGCCGGATCGAGACGCTGCCGATCCGCTTCGGCTGCGTCGCCACCGAGTACGGGACCGGCCACGAGGTCAGCCTGACCGAGGGCCCGGCGGTGGACGCGGTGCGCGCCTCCTACGCGATCCCCGGCCTGTTCCCGCCGGTGGCCCATGACGGCCGCGTGCTGATGGACGGGACGCTGGTCAACCCGGTGCCGGTGGCGCTCGCCCGGGCGCTCGGGGCCGACCTCGTCATCTGCGTGAACCTCAACGGCGACACCGGAGGCCCGGTCGCGCGCGAGGCGCCGCACCCGCCCCCGCCGCGCCGGGGCTTCCTGCAGGGGGTGCGCGGGCGCCTGCCGGGCTTCGACCGGCCCGAGCCCGAGATCGCCGTGCCGGGCATCGCCCGGGTGGTGCTGGACGCGTTCAACACCACGCAGGACCGGATCTCGCGGGCGCGGCTGGAGCGCGACCCGCCGGACGTGGCCATCGGCCCGGATCTCGCCGCCTTCGGGCTGTTCGATTTCCACCGGGCCGCGGAGGGCATCGCCCTCGGGCACCGCGCCGCCCGCGCCGCCCTGCCCCGGATCCGGGCCGTGCTGGAAGGCGCGGCCGCGCGGGCCTGAGGGGTCCGGGCGCGCGCCGTCCGGAGGGGGCCGTCATCCGGTTGTCGTGGCCGCCTGCGATGGGCGCCGGGCATGCTGGAGGACCTCCAATGTATACGAGTCGCCGTCAGATCCTGCTGTCCGGAGGCGCCGGCCTCGTCGGGCTGGCCACGGGCCTCGGACGGCCCGGCCTGAGCCGCGCCGCCGACCGGCCGCTCCTGACCCACGGCCTCCAGTCGGGCGACGTCGGCACCGACTCGGCGGTGGTCTGGGCCCGGTCTGACCGGCCCGCCCGGGCGATCGTCGAGTGGGCGACCACCGAGAGCTTCGCCGACATCCGCGGCGGCGTCTTCGCCGACGCCCTGCCGGAGACCGACGGCACCGTGAAGGTGGCGCTGACCGGGCTGCCGGCCGGCCAGGACGTGTTCTACCGGGTCCGCCTGGAGGACGTCGCCGCGCCGACCATCGTCGGGCCGGCCCAGGTCGGGCGGTTCCGGACCGCGCCGGCGGACCGGCGCTCGGTCTCGTTCTGCTGGTCGGGCGACACGGCCGGCCAGGGCTGGGGCATCGACGAGGCCCGCGGCGGCATGACGATCTACTCCGCCATCCTGAAGAACCGGCCGGACTTCTTCATCCATTCCGGCGACACGATCTACGCCGACGGGCCGATCCAGTCCGAGGTGAAGCTCCCCGACGGCAGCCTGTGGCGCAACCGGGTGACCGAGGAAGTCGCCAAGCCCGCCGAGACGCTCGCGGAGTTCCGCGGCCGGCACAAGTACAACCTCACCGACCGGAACGTGCTGGCGATGAACGCCGCCGTGCCGATCTTGGCCCAGTGGGACGACCACGAGGTCACCAACAACTGGTGGCCGGGTGAGCCCCTCACCCGGACCGAGCACCTGAAGAAGAAATACGCCGACCCGAACGTCCTGGCGCTGCAGCTGCGGGCCGCGAAGGCCTTCCACGAGTACATGCCGATGCGCTTCGAGCCGTCGGAGCCCGGCCGGGTCTACCGCAAGATCGGCTACGGCCCGCTGGTCGACGTGTTCATGCTCGACATGCGCTCCTACCGGGGGCCGAACGGCGAGAACCGGCAGACGGCGTACGGGCCCGAATCCTACTTCCTCGGGCCGCGGCAGATCGCGTGGCTGAAGCGGGCGCTGCTCGAGTCCCGCGCGACCTGGAAGGTGATCGCCGCCGACATGCCGCTCGGCCTCGTGGTGACCTACGACGTGGACCGCAACTTCGGCTCGGAGGCGGTGGCGCAGGGCGACGGGCCGCCGCTCGGTCGCGAGCTGGAGATCGCCGACCTCCTGCGCTTCATCAAGAGCGCCGGGATCCGCAACACGGTCTGGCTCACGGCCGACGTGCACTACACGGCCGCCCACTACTACGACCCCAACAAGGCGCAGTTCCAGGATTTCGACCCGTTCTGGGAGTTCGTCTCCGGGCCGCTCCACGCCGGCACCTTCGGGCCGAACGCGCTGGACAACACGTTCGGGCCGCAGCTGCGCTACGTGAAGGCGCCCGACAAGGGGCAGGTGAACCTGTCGCCGGCCGCCGGCTACCAGTTCTTCGGCCACGTGGCGGTGGACGGCGCCACCGAGCAGATGACGGTGACCCTCAAGGACGCGGCCGACACCGACCTCTGGCACGTCACGCTCGATCCCGTGAAGGCGTGAGGCAGGCGCAGAGAGGAACGCGGGATCCGGGCTCCCCCGACCCTGAAGAGGCGATGATGTTCACAGGTCTCCCGCGGAGACCGACGCTGATGAGGGAGCGCGACGGGCCCCTCTCCCGCACGGGAGAGGGGCCCCGCGCCCGATCCTGAAACCATCCTGCCAAGGCGGATGTGTGGATCGGCGAGCAGCCCGAAGCGAGGGACGGAAACGCGCCGTTCCGGCGCCCCTACGCCATCGTGATGTAGTCGCGCAGGGCCTGGTGCTCGGCCTCGACGGTGGCGATCTTGCGCGCCACCACGTCGCCGATCGAGACCAGGCCGATCAGCCGGCCGTCCTCGCAGACCGGCACGTGGCGGAAGCGCCCGTCGGTCATCAGGGTCATGACCTCCTCGATCGTGGTGGTCCGGCCGCAGGTCGTGACCGCGGTGGTCATGTGGGCCGAGACCGGCGCGTCGAAGGCCGAGCCCCCGTGCCGGGCGAGCGCCCGCATGATGTCCCGCTCGGAGATGATGCCCGCCACCGTCCCGTCGGCCCGGGCGACCACGAGGGCGCCGATCCGCCTGTCGGCGAGGATCTGGATCACCTCATCGAGGGTCTTGTCGGGGCCCACGGTGACGACGGAGCTGCCCTTCTCGGCGAGGATGCGTGCGACGGTCATGGCTCTCTCCCTATGTGACGCGTCCGGTGCGCCGTCAGCCCGCGG
Source organism: Methylobacterium sp. C33D (assembly GCF_053345825.1). Taxonomy (NCBI): domain Bacteria; kingdom Pseudomonadati; phylum Pseudomonadota; class Alphaproteobacteria; order Hyphomicrobiales; family Methylobacteriaceae; genus Methylobacterium; species Methylobacterium sp. C33D. The sequence goes on along the minus strand of NZ_JBKFAV010000002.1, from coordinate 31,500 downwards.
CGCCCTGATGGCGTTCTCGGCCGGGTTGGCCCGACTCCTTCACATTGTGGCGAGTGTGTGACCGATCCGGCCGGATGGCAAGGTGCCGGGCGCCGAAGGTGGGCTTCAGTGCCGCCGCGGCTCCCGGGGATCCACCAGGGGGAACAGGAAGAAGCCCGCGATGAAGCCGCCGAGATGGGCGTCCCAGGCGATGGCGGCGTTCTCGCCGACGAGCGGCACGCTCACGAGGCCGAAGAGCAGGTTGGTCAGGAGCCAGATCACCAGGAACGACACCGCGGTGCGGTTGCGCAGCAGTTCCGGGATCGTCTCGGCGGGCCGGGGCGGCGGTACCTGCCAGGCCGGCGCGCCGTAGCCGGAGACCGGCGGCTGGAACACGAACCGCGCCGCGGCGGCCATCAGGGCCGAGATGCCCGCCGAGGCGCCGACCAGCGGCCCGGCGCTCAGCGGGTCGATCAGGATGTGGAGAAGTCCGCCGGCCGCCGTGCCGGCCAGCGCGAGCGCGCACCAGCGCAGGGCACCGCAGCGGCGCGCCACCGGGGCGCCGAAGGCCGCGAGCCAGACGCTGTTGAAGATCACGTGCATCCACGAGCCGTGCAGCAGCCCGTAGGTGACGAGCGTCCAGGGCTGGAGCGCGTGCTCGCCCACGATGTAGCGGGCGAAGGCCTCGCGGGCCGCCTCCAGGCCCGGATCGCCCGTGTCCGCGGCGGCGCGGATCACCTCGGAGGCCCGGCCGGGATCGAACCAGAGGGTCCAGCGCGCCGGCACCAGCGCGAGGTCGAGGACGAGGCGGATGTCCCAGGTGTCCGGCAGCAGGAACTCGCGGACCGCCTGGATCGCCAGGAGCAGCCCGATCGACGCGGTGACGATGCCCGGCATGTTGAACACGGGCACGCGGCTCTGCCGCGGGAATTCGGGGGAGGCGTCCATCGCCGCACCATGTCGGGGCGGGACGCGATCGGGCAAGCCCCGGCGACGTATTGAAGCTCGCAAAGACCGGTCGGATCGCGGTCCGTTTCACGCACCGCCCCGTCTTCACCCCGGATCCGTCCCGGATGGCCGCGGCGCGCCCGGCGGGGTGCGACGATTGTGTCGCCGGCTCCGACGCGCTACCCCCCGCCCCGCGCGCCGTCGGTGGCCCGGCGGCGCGCGGGTGCGGGGGCGGCACGGCCCGTGCGCCCGGACGCGGTGAACGCCCGGATCGGCCGGTCACACCCCCGCCGATGTGCCAGAATGATCCGGGGATGAACCACAGGCGTTGAGAATCGGGACACCGATGAAGCATCCCACCAGTCGCATGCTCCACGCCTACTGGGAGCGCCTGCGCGGAGAACGGGCCGCGCCGGAACGCGCCGAGATCGAGCCCGGCGAGATCCGGCACCTTCTCGCCGACAGCCTGATCCTGGAACTCGACATGCCGAGCCGCTCCGCGAGCATCCGGCTCGCGGGGACCCGGGTCTGCGCCCTGTACGGCCGCGAGCTGAAGGGCGAGCCCTTCGCCCGGCTGTGGGGCTCCCGGGCGACCGATCCGTGGCGGATCGTCGAGATCGTCGCCAGCGACACGCTGGGCGTCGTGGCGGGCCTGCGCGGCACCAACGCGGCCGGCGAGGCGGCGGATCTCGAACTCCTGCTCCTGCCCCTGCGCCACCGCGGCCGGACGCAGGTCCGCGCCCTGGGCACCCTCAGCCTCGACGGCGCGCCGCACTGGCTCGGCCTGCGCCCGCTCGTGCAGGCCGAGACCACCTCCCTGCGCATCCTGCCGAGCCGCCGGAGCGAGCCGGCGCCGCCCGCCCGCACCGCCGTGCGCACGAGCGCGGGCTACCCCGGACCGGTGCGCCACGGTCACCTCCTCGTCCATGCCGGCGGGCGCGCCTGAGGACCGTATTCGTCCAAGATTACGTCCGCTCCGGGACGGACCGTTCGGTCGAATCAGCCGGTGCGGCCCGGGAAATCTTCGGCGCACAAGTCGATCGCGCGCGCCGCCGCGGCGCTCGATAGTCGATGTTTCTACAAGGCCGATAGACCGCGAAGCAGGAAAAAAGGGTTTCGTAACAGTCCGAGCCTAGTCTGCACCGGCCATTCTCCCGGCGCAGGACCAATCTCGGAATGATCGCGGTCGAGGCCACCGCTGGAACTGATCTGCGCGGCCTCGCCGCCGAGCCGGCGCGCGGCGCTGCCGACCAGCGCCGCCACCAGCGCGTGCGGGTCGCGGTGCTGGGCCGCTACATGCTGGCCGACCGCCGGGAATATCCCTGTCAGACCGTGGACATGTCGCCGGGCGGCGTGCGGCTGACCTGCGCGGTCAAGGGCGAGGTCGGCGAGCGCGTGGTGCTCTACCTGGAGCATATCGGCCGGATCGAGGGCGTCGTGGCCCGCACCTGCCCGGACGGGTTCGCGGTCCAGCTCAACGCCACGTCGCGCAAGCGCGACAAGCTCGCCTCCCAGCTCACTTGGCTGGCGAACCGGGAGATGCTGGGCCTGCCGGAGGGGCGCTCGCACGAGCGCCTCGTGCCGACCAACACGGCGGTGGTCCTGCGCGTCGAGGGCGGCCGCGAGATCCGGGCGCGCCTCATCGACATCTCGATGTCGGGCGTGGCGATCTCCTGCCCGGTGCCGCTGCCCCTCGGCGCCGCCGTCACGGTCGGCAGCACGCCGGGCCGGCTGGTCCGCTACTTCGAGGGCGGCTTCGGCGTGCAGTTCCTGCTGCCGCTCTCCCCCGACCGCTTCCATGCCGGGATGACGCTCTGACGCCCGTCCGGCCGGACCGGCCCGCGGTCAGATCTTCTTGGCGAGCTGCGCGGCGACCTCGTCGGCCGGCCGGGTCAGGTCCAGGGCGCCGAGGAAGCGGTTCTGCGCGTCCATGACGTAGACGAGCGCGGTGTGCTCCATCGTGTAGTCGCCGTCCTTGGCCGGTACCTTGCGGGCGTAGGCCCGGTACGCCTTCTCGGTGGCGGTGACCTGCTCGGGGGTGCCGGTGAGGCCGGTGATGCGCGGGTCGAAGCTCGACAGGTAGGTCTTGAGGCTCGCCGGATCGTCCCGCTCGGGATCCACCGTCACGAAGGCGACCCGCATGGCCTTGCCCTTCGGGCCCAGGGCGGCGAGCACGTCGGAGATCTGCTGCAGCGTGGTCGGGCAGACGTCCGGGCAGTGGGTGAAGCCGAAGAACACGAGGTGCGTCGCGCCGGCGAAGTCGCGCTCGGTGACCGTGCGCCCGTCCTGGTTCACCAGCGTGAACGGGCCGCCGACGCTCGGCACGCCCACCGGCGCCCGGTCGGGCAGGAACGCGAACACCGCCGCCCCGGTGAGGCCGATGAGGCCGAGGCAGAAGGCGAGCAGCGGGACGAGGGCGCGGCGCATGGGACGGGTTCCGACCTCCGGGGGAGGCCGGCACAGCACAGATCGGCGCGCGGAGGCAAGCCGGCGCGGTGCCGCCGGCGGCCCGGCGCCGCGCCGGCGCGACCGCTACGGCTTGGAGGCCGGCTCCCCCGCGGGGCTCGCCGGGGCGGCGCCCTTCGGCGGCTCCTTGCCGAGATAGACGTATTCCGGCGCCGCCCGGAGCTGGTCCTTGGTCGTGTCGATCCGCGCCTGGAGGGTCTTGCCGTCGGTGCGGTCGAGCTTGAGCACGGACGGGTCGACCGCCACGTATTTCGAGCCGATGCCCAGGAAGCCGCCGACCCCGATGATCCAGGCCTTCACGGCGCCCTTCTGATCGAGGACGAAATCGGCGATCTGCCCGATGGTCTCGTTGGCGCCGTTGACGACGCTGGAACCGATCAGCTTGCTGGCGACCATGTCGTCGGGCGTCTGGGCCACGAAGGTCGGGCGCAGGTTGTCGGCCATGGTGGCGGGTGCGGCCGGCACCGGGGTCACGGCCGCGCCGCCGTCCGATCTGGCGCCGTCGGTCTGCGCCGAGGCGGTGGCGAGGCCGGCCAGCAGGAGGGCCGAGGCGAGGAGCGGGGAGCGCATCGGAGCAGGTCTTTCAGAGGGGGGCCGCACAGGGGGGTGGCGCCGCCTCAAGGTTCTGGCGGGGCTTAAGTTCCGCGCGGCCTCGGCGGCGATCGGGGCCGGCCGGGCGCTTTGCCGGCTGCGCGTCGGCGCCGGGAGCCTTTGACGGCGGGGCCTTGCGCCCCGCACAAGGCCGGCACCATGCTCCGCCTCGCCCTCTACCAGCCCGACATTCCCCAGAACACCGGCACGATGCTGCGCATGGCCGCGTGCCTCGGGCTGGCGGTGGAGATCGTCGAGCCCGCGGGGTTCGACGTCTCGGACCGCCACCTGCGCCGCTCGGGCCTCGACTACCTCGACCACGTGGCGATCACCCGGCACCGCTCCTTCGCGGCCTTCGCGGCGTGGCGGGCCGAGGCCGGGATCCGGCTCGTCCTCGCCACCACGGCGGGCGCCGTGCCCTACACGGACTTCGCCTTCCACCCGGACGATTGCCTGATGGTCGGGCGCGAATCCGCCGGCGTGCCGGAGGCGGTGCACGCGGTGGCCGACGCGCGGATCGTGGTGCCGATCCGGCCGGGCCTGCGCTCGCTCAACGTCGCGGTCGCGGCCGCGATGATCGCCGGCGAGGCCCTGCGGCAGGTGTCCGGGACGGCCCGACCACGCATCTAGGACGTGAGGCCTCTCGGGTCGGCCACCGTCTCTGAGAGCGGAGCGAAGCAATCCAGGCGGCGCCGCGCTCGGCCGATGTCCCGCCGCACTGGGTTGCTTCGCCGCGCTCGCAAGGACGGGATCGGCAACGGATCGCGTCCGGCTCGCTTGGTACACCGGGACTCACCCCCACCCCGCGAGACGCGCCGCCGCATGGACGACACCGCCTTCACGCCCTCCCGGCGCCACGCCGATCTCGGACCCGCCTTCTTCGATCCGGTGACGCCGGCGCGGTTCCCGCGTACGATCCTGCGCTACCGCAACCGGGCCTGGGCGGAGCGGGTCGGCCTGGACGGCCTGTCCGAGCCCGCGTGGATCGCCCATTTCGGCCGGTTCGAGCCCCTTCCGGGCAGCTTCGAGAGGCCGCTGGCCCTGCGCTACCACGGCCATCAGTTCCGCTCCTACAATCCGGAGCTCGGCGACGGGCGCGGCTTCCTGTTCGCGCAGCTGCACGACCGCCTGGACGGGCGCCTGCTCGACCTCGGCACCAAGGGCAGCGGCACGACGCCCTGGTCGCGCGGCGCCGACGGGCGGCTGACCCTCAAGGGCGGCGTGCGCGAGGTGCTGGCCACCGCGCTCCTGGAGGCGCAGGGCGTCTACACCTCGAAGAGCTTCAGCCTGATCGAGACCGGCGAGGAGCTCGTGCGCGGCGACGAGCCCTCGCCGGCGCGCGCCTCGGTGCTGGTGCGCCTGTCCCACGGCCATATCCGCATCGGCAGCTTCCAGCGCTTCCTGGCGCTCGGCGAGCCCGACAACATCGCCCGGCTCCTCGACCACACGATCGCGACCCACCGGCCGGAACTCTGGCGCGACGGCGTGGAGGACCGCGCCGTCGCCTTCCTGGAGGACGTGGTCGCCCGGGTCGCCCGGATGGGGGCGCAGTGGGCGGCGGCCGGCTTCGTCCACGGGGTGCTCAACAGCGACAACATCAACGTCACCGGCGAGAGCTTCGATTACGGGCCCTGGCGCTTCCTGCCGCATTTCGACCCGGACTTCACGGCCGCCTACTTCGACGAGAGCGGGCTCTACAGCTTCGGCCGCCAGCCGGAGGCGCTGTTCTGGAACCTCGCCCGGCTCGCCGACTGCCTGCTGGTGCTGGCGCCCCAGGCACGCCTCGAATCCGCCCTCTCGGGCTTCGGCCCGGCCCTGCAGGAGGCGTTCGCCGAGGCCCTGTTCCGCCGGCTCGGCCTCGAAGCCGCGCCGCGACCGGAGACCGACCGGCTGGTCTCGGCTGTCTGGCGGTTCCTGGCCGAGACGCGGGCGCCCTTCGAGCGGTTCTTCTTCGACTGGTACGGCGGCCTCGCCAGCGCCGGGCGGGCGGAGGCCGGGCCGGCCGCCGCGCAGTACCGGTCCGAGGCCTTCGCGCCGGTGCGGGCCGCGCTGGAGCCGCTCGCGCCCGCCCCGGGGGCGCGGCTCGACCACCCCTACTTCGCGGAGGCGCCCTGCACGCTCCTGATCGACGAGGTGGAGGCGTTGTGGGCGCCGATCGCCGCGGCGGATGACTGGTCCCTGTTCGAGTCCAAGCTCGCGGGGATCGCGCCGATGGCGGAGGCCTGCGGGACGGCGCCCGCCTCGGCCTGAGCGGCCTCCTCCTCGGCGAGCCGCCGGCGCTCCTCGGCGTAGCCGCCCGCGATCGCGAGATCGACCAGCCGCCGGGTCAGCCGGAAGGCCAGCCAGAACAGGGCGAGGCAGAGCAGGGTCGCTGCGGCGGCCTTGAGCGGATCCAAGGGGCTCCTCCGGTGATGCCTCCCGATGCGTGAGGCCTGATAGAGCCGCAGGCGGCCCGGGCGCAATTGGACTTGGTGCCGAGACAGCCATCCGGTCCCCGCTCCAAGACGGGGGATTGCGGCTCTCCCCAACGCGCGCGCCCGGAGGACGGGCGACCGGCGTGCCGGGACCGTCCCGGGCCGGCCTCGGATGTCCGCCAGCGCGGCGCTCCGTTCCGCGGATCTCGCGGATCCGGGCTCCGTGGGCTCCACGAACTCTCGAGCCGACCGACTGGTCACGGTGAGACAGCGACATGATCGCTTCCGCACGTCCAGCGCGAGAGCTAACCCGGCATACGAAATGAAATATCTCGAACATCAATTTAAATAATCGATGCGATATACGTTGTATCGTACCGATATATGCGATCATAATTTGCTTCATTTTCGCAAATCTGTTTGTATTTCAATTCATTATTCGGCAACATTGACCGCCATCGATTCGTATATTATGGCAAACCACATTACAGGAACTGTTTTTGAACCTCGGCTTCCGCCCCGACACAGGAATGCAGACATTTTTCTCGACCGACGACGTCCATCCCGGGGCCGCGTTCCGGCGTTGGCGGGAGATGGTTTGCGAACGCGTGGCACTCGCAGCGTTGCAGACCGATGACGCCGGCCACTTCCGGGGCAAGCTTGAGGTCACCGACATCGGCGGCGTGCCGATCTCGCGCCTCGCTCACACGAGCCTGCGGACGGAAGCGACAGCCGACATGGTCCGGCGGAACGGTCGGCACAATCGGGTCTGTGCCATTCTGAGGCTTTCCAGGAACGGCAGCTTTCAGCAAGGCGATCAAGAGGCGAGGACCCGGCCCGGCGATATCGTCGTCCTCGATGCGCGCCCGGCCGTCTGCATGACGGAGGCGAGCAGTTCGCTCGTGGTCGATCTGCCGCGCGAGCGCCTGGAGAACGTTCTCGGCCCGTCCCGGCTGTTCAGTGGCCTCACAATCGGCGCGGATCTCGCTTCCACGACCCTGGCGAGCAGCTATCTCCGAGACCTTGTCCGGGTGGGTGACCGGCTCACCCCCGACGCGGCCGCGCGCATGGCCTCCATCGGGATCGACCTGATCGTGGCGAGCCTCGCGGAACGGCTCGCGCAGGATGTGCCGCGCTCCACCCACGGCGCCGTCGCGGTCCAGCGCGCCAAGGCCTACATCGAGGCTCACTTGGGTGACGCGATGCTCGACCCGCCTCGGCTCGCCGCCGCGGTCGGCGTGTCGCTGCGGCGGTTGCAGGAGCTGTTCCACGAGCGCGGCCGGCACATCTCCGACTACATCTGGGAGCGCCGCCTGGAGGTCGCGGCCCGGCGTCTGGCCGACCCGAGCTGCGCCCACCTGTCGATCGGCACGCTGGCCTACGAAAGCGGATTCGCCAGCCAGGCCCACTTCGCCCGCCGCTTCAAGGAGCGCCATGGCCTGACGCCGACGGAGTTCCGTCTGGCATCCCGGCAGACCACGCCCGACGCGCGGCCCAGGGGGCGGCCGGTGCGCATTCCGGGGCCGGGTTGACCGGAAGGGCTCCGGCGCGTCCCCGGGTCGCCTTCCGAAGCGTCCGCGGACCGTGCTGATCGAGGGCGGCCGGCGACCGCGGCGCCGGAAGTCGGATCGTGCTATGGCGCCCGCGCCCGGACCACGCGGTCCGGCACCCGGATGCCCCTCGATCAGGCGGATGCCCTTGCGCGAGACCTTCCACATCGAAGTCCTCGGCCCGGAGCCGGACGAGATCCAGACGCGGATCTCCGTGCGGGTCGGCAGCCTGGAGAGCGCGCAGGAGCGGGCCCTGCGGCTGTTCGCCCGCGCGCGGGTGCCGCAGCGCTCGGGCGAGCCGGCCGAGGCCGTCCGGGTCATCGACGGCGCCGGCCGCGAGGTGTTCTATCGGACGCGCTTCGACGTCGGGGATTGAGGCGTCCGGAGCCCGCCGATGCGCACAGCCCTGATCCTGCCGATCCTCGTCCTCGCCGCCTGCGCGCTGTTCCTGCGCAGCTACACCCTGCCGCCGGCCCCGGATCGCCGGGGCGGCACCGCGCTCCTGCTGACCTGGCCGAACCGCCCGGCCTTCGGCAGCCCGCGGGCCGACTGCCTCGCCGGGCCGCCGGACGAGCCGGTCCTTCCCTGCCTCATCGCCTCCGTCGCCCGGGCGCGCGACGACGGGTACGCGCTGATGCAGCTGCCGTTCTGCGCGACCTGCTACGACCTGTCCGGGCGGATCGCCGTCATGGGCCGCGACGCGGCGGCGACGCGGGCGCGGCTGGAGCAGATCGCCCGCTTCGGATGGTGAGACGCGCCCGGGCGACGCTGTCCCGGGCCCGCTCCAGGGTCCGGGCCACCGGGAAGAGCGGGTCGCGGCCCGCCTCCACCAGCAGATGGGCGATCGGCCGGCGCGCCGTCCAGAAGGTGGTGCCGAGGGCGAAGTCCGGCGGCGCGCAGGAATCGATCCGGTCGACCGGCCAGTCGCCCGCGGCCACGGCCTCGGTCAGCCGGTGCACGAGCTGGACCCCCGGCGCGGTCTCCGGCCGCGTCTCGTCGTTGGCGATCTTCAGCACCCAGGCCTCCCGGCCGGTGACCGGCAGGATCAGCGAGGCCAGGAGCCGGTCGCCCCGGCGCAGGCGCGCGATCCGCACGCCGTCCGCAGCGCCGCGACCGGCGTCGAGTCCCGCGCCGAGATCGGCCAGGACGGCGCGCAGGAACGCGACCTCCGCCGGCCGCTGCGCCAGGCTCGTGCCGGCCTGCCCCTTCCAGCCGGCGGCCTCGAGGGCGACGTGGGCGTCGAGGGCCGGGCCGAGGCCGTCGGGCGCGGCGAGGATCTCGAAGGTCACGGGCCCCGCCGCCTCGAGGCGCGCGCGGGCGCGGCGGAGCTTGCGGCGGCGCTGTCCGGAGAGGTGCCCGAGATAGGAGGCCCGCGCCGCCGGCCCGAGCCCGGTCAGGTCGAGCAGGCCGCGGTCGTGCGGCCAGTAGGCGGCGCGGCGCCCGCCCCGCGCCGCCAGGAGCTCCGACAGGGGGCCGTCGGCGGGGGCGTTCGGCAGGAGGAGGCGCGGCGGCAGGCCGAGGGCGCCCGGCGCGGCGAGCAGCCCCGCCAGGGCGGCCTCCGGGGCGGCGCCGTCGAGGAGCGGCGCCCCGAACGGAGCGTAGCCGTGGGTCCAGCCCATGAGCAGCGGCAGCGGCAGGCCCCAGCGGCGCCGCGACGGCCGGAACGGCCAGGCGGCGACGAGCCGGGCCCCCGGCGCCTCGGGGGGCCGGTCGGCGACGAGGAGGAGCCGGACGCCGGCCCCGAAGGCCTCGCGGGCGGCCAGGGCGTAGCCCGCCTCGTAGAACGGGTTCCGGATCAGGGAGGCCGGGCCCAGCGCCCGCCAGGCCGGGACCCAGGGCGCCGCCCCGTCGAGGGGTCGGACCGCCGCCACGAGGCCTCCGGGTAGCGCGGCGGTGTCCGATCCGGTGTCCTGCGCGGTGTCCTGCGCGGTGTCGCCCGCAATGCCGGCCATCGCGGGACCGTCAGGCCGCGAGACGGTGGCGGATCGCGCCGGCGAAGCCGAGCACGTCGTAGCGCCACGCCGTCACGCCGGCGGCGGCGGTGAGCAGGACGAGGCGCAGGGCCTGCCCCGGCGGCATCAGGCCGCCGGGGGCCAGGGCGATGCCGGCATTCACCGCGCCGCAGGCCAGCGCGATCCCGGCGATGCCGGCCATGTCGGCGAGCGGCAGCGGCATCGTCGTGCCGGTCCGGCGGGCGCCCAGCACCAGCACGAGGCAGGCCGCGCTCTGGCCGCCCGCGAAGGCGAGGGCCGCCCCGGCGGCGCCGAGGCGCGGGATCAGCAGGAGCGACAGCGCCGCGACGGCGGCGAGGGTCGCGAAGGCGGCGGCCGCCTCCAGGCCGCTGGAGCGGGCGAAGTAGATCACCTGCCCGAAATAGTAGGCGCGGAACATCATCAGGATGCTCGCCAGGATCAGCACCGGGGCGAGTTCGCGCGCCTCGGCCCGGTAGTCGGGGCCGAGCAGCACCGCCACGACCAGATCGTCGAAGCACAGGAAGAACACCGCGCCGAAGGCCGCGATCAGCGTCATGGCCCGGGCGGCGTCGCTCAGCACCCCGGAGGCAGCCGCCATCCCGCCGACCCGCGCCTCGCGCTTGGCGATCGAGATCAGCGACAGGGCGATCGCCTCCCCGAACACGATGAAGCTCTGCTTCAGGAAGTCGGCCAGGGCCCCGTAGGCGCCGAGCCCCGCCGGCCCCACGGTCTTGGCGATGATCAGCCGGTCGAGGCTCTGGGCGAGCGCGGCCGTCCCGAAGGACAGCACCAGCGGCCAGCCGTAGGCGAACAGCCGCAGGGCCTCCGCCCGGCTGCCGCGGCCGGGCATCATCGGGGCGATCGTGGCGGCGGCGGGGAGCGAGGCCAGGGCGTTCGCCGCCGCCACCGCGAAGGCGAGATGGAGGGGATCCTGCGAGAGGTGCAGGGCCAGGCTGCCGAGGGCCAGGATCAGGACGGCGCGGCTCATCACCGAGGCCGCCACCGCCCCGGCCCGCAGGCGGGTCCGGGCGATCTCGGTGGAGCCCTCGAACAGGGTGGTCCCGAAGGCCAGCGCCAGGATCGCGGCCGCCATGCGCGCCGGCATGAGCCCGAGGGCGGCGGCGAGCGCGCTGCCGAGGCCGGCGAGCAGCAGCGTGCCGCCCAGGATCCGCACCACGGTGCCGACCTGCGCGGGCTCGCGCGCCTCGTCGTAGAGGGCGAAGAACGCGAATTTCGGCCACTGGCAGGTCGCCCCGTAGAGCACGAGTGCCCAGGACAGGACGTACAGGTAGGTGCCGTAGCTCTCCACCGGCGCGAGCCGCGTGAACACCGCCACGGAGGCCATGTTCAGGGCGGCCGCGAAGCCCCGGGAGCCGACGTAGATCAGGCTGTGCCGGGCGATCATGTCCTAGAACCGGTCAGACGCACCACGACCTCGCACCACGCTGGGACGGACCGGCCCCGCGGCGGGAGGTAACGCAGGGACGGCGCGCATGACAGCCCGGGGATTGCAGGCGGCGTGCCGCCGGCCCCGTCCCTCAGCCCTGGCCCCGCGGGCGGATCAGCGACCTGCCAGTCATCTCGGCCGGCTGGTCCAGCCCCATCAGGTCGAGGAGCGTCGGCGCCACGTCGGCCAGCCGTCCGTCGGCCAGGGTCACGCCGTCGACGCCGACGAGCGCGGCGGGCACCGGGTTGAGGGTGTGGGCGGTGTGCGGCTCGCCGGTCTCGGGATCGCGCATCATCTCGCAATTGCCGTGGTCGGCGGTCACCAGCAGCGCCCCGCCCTGGGCCGTCACCGCCTCGACGACGCGGCCGAGGCAGGTGTCGACGGTCTCCACCGCCGTCACGGCGGCCGCGAGGCTGCCGGTGTGGCCGACCATGTCGGGATTGGCGAAGTTCAGGATGATGAGGTCGTAGCGCCCGGAGCCGATCGCCTCCACGGCGCGGTCGGTGAGTTCGGGCGCCGACATCTCCGGTTGCAGGTCGTAGGTCGCGACCTTCGGCGAGGGCACGAGGATCGCGTCCTGCCCCGCGAAGGGCTCCTCGCGGCCGCCGTTCATGAAGTAGGTGACGTGCGGGTACTTCTCGGTCTCGGCCATGCGCAGCTGCGCGCGCCCGGCCCGGGCCACGGTCTCGCCGAGGCCGTTGGGCAGGTCGAGGGCCCCGAACAGGGTCTCGGCGAAGGCGTCGATCTCGACGCTGTACTGGACGATCCCCAGGGCGGCGGCGAAGCGGACCGTGCGCGCGCGCTCGAAGCCCGCGAAGGCCGGGTCGAGCAGCGCCTCCAGGATCTGCCGGGTCCGGTCGGCGCGGAAGTTGAAGCTCAGGATGCCGTCGCCGTCCCGCATGCCGGCATAGTCGCCGATGATCGCGGGCCGCATGAACTCGTCGGACACGTCCTGCGCGTAGGACGCGGCGACCGCCTGCCCGGCCCGCTCGAACCGGGTCCCGCGCGCCTCCGTGAGGGCGTCGTAGGCCGTCTGGACGCGCTCCCAGCGCCGGTCGCGGTCCATCCCGAAGTAGCGGCCGCACAGGGTGGCGATGCGGGCGCCCTTCGGGAGGGCGGCCGCGACGTCGGCGATGCAGGTGGCGGCGGAGCGGGGCGGCATGTCGCGCCCGTCGGTGAAGCCGTGGAGCCGGACCGGGATGCCGGCCGCCGTCAGCGCGCGCGCCAGCGCCACGGCGTGGTCCTGGTGCGCGTGGACGCCGCCGGGCGACAGCAGGCCGACGAGGTGGCAGGTCCCCCCCGACGCGCGCAGCGCCTCGATGAACCGGATCAGGGCCGGGTTCCGGGCGAGGGAGCCGTCGGCGACCGCGGCGTCGATCCGCGGCAGGTCCTGCAGGACCACCCGGCCCGCCCCGATATTGAGGTGGCCCACCTCGGAATTGCCCATCTGCCCCTCGGGCAGGCCGACATCGGCACCGAAGGTCTTCAGCCGCGCCCGGGGGCGCTCCCGCATCAGCGCGTCGAAGACCGGGGTCCTGGCCTGGTGGACGGCGTTGTCGGCCACCGCGTCCCGCAGACCCCAGCCGTCGAGGATCACGAGCATCACGGGACGCGGGGTACTGTCGGGCACGGTCACAACTCTCCTGGGCTGCCGCGCGGGGCGCGCGGCCGGTCTCCGGGCCCTGACGCGGCCGGATCGTTGCGCGTGTCGATAATCGCCTTGGCGGCGCGAGACCACCGCCCCGAAGGGCTAAGGGGCGACGGATGCGAGAGAGCGTCGGGCTTCTGACATGCCCCGGCCGCGCTCCGCACGGGGCGGGGCGCGGCCGACGGGGCCTCGGCCGGTCAGTTGACGCGCGCCGCGTCGGATCCCGGCGGGAGGCCGAGCAGGCGGCGCTTCCGGCGCAGGGCCGCCCTGAGCAGCGTCCGCCGGTAGCCCGGATAGGACAGGAACCCCACGGCCCAGGACAGGTGCATGGTCACGGCCGCCGGGCCGCTCATGACCAGGACGGGCTCCCGCGCCTTCAGCGCCAGGGCGAGGCCGCTCAGGACGCAGCCGCCGGCATAGAGCAGCAGCGGGATCAGCAGGGCGGGCATCAGGGCCGCCAGCGGCAGGGCCGCGACGGCGTAGAGCAGGACCAGGGCCGGCAGGATCTGGCGGGGGCGCGGCAGGCTGGCGTGCTTCTCGAGGGTCCGCGCGCAGCCGCGCCCGTAGTGCAGGTACTGCCGGGCGAGGCTGCGGAGGCAGGCCCGCGGGAAGTACGTGATGGCGAGCTCGGCGGCGAGGTAGATCCGCCCGCCCGCGGCGCAGAGCCGCCGGTCGAGTTCGGCATCCTCGTTGTGGGTGAAGGTCTCGTCGTAGCCGCCGACCCGCAGGAACTCGCGCCGGTCGAAGGCCGCGTGGTGGCCGTGGGCGACGTAGCCCGAGATGCCACCCTGCCGGTGGGCCGAGCCGCCGTTGCCGAGGCGGCTGTTCTGCGCGGCCGCGATCGCCCGCTGCAGCGGCGTGACCCCGACGGTCCGGAGCGGCACGACCACCGAGACGGCCTCGCGCAGGCGCATCGTGCGGACGAGGTTCTGCACGAACCCCTCCGGATAGACGGCGTGACAATCGGCGCGGACGAGATAGGCGGAGGCGGGATGCGCCAGCCGCGCGGCGAGGTTGATGGCCGCCGCCTGGATCCGGCGCTCGTTGTGGACGAGCCGGATGCGCGGGTCCCGGGCGCTGAGGGCGGCGACGATCGCGCACGTGTCGTCGCGGCTGCCGCCGTCCAGCACCAGCAGCTCGCAGGCGATGGCGTCCCGTTCGGGCAGCACCGACGCGATGGCGTCGGCGATGTGCGCGGCCTCGTTCAGGGCCGGCATGGCGATCGTCACGAGCGGAGCGCCGGCGGCGCTCACGGGGTCCTGCATGGCGGTTCTCCCGAAACCCGAACCCGGTCGCCGGCCGATCAGAGCCGGTCGTCCCGGACGGGGACGGACGCCGCACGCGGCGCGCCCCCGAGGTCTCATTTGTCGTGATTGGCTACGATTACGGTTGCTGATCACAACCACCACTTCAGTCGGCCGGACCGATACGACGAAAGGTGTAATTCGAACCGCCGCACCGCGATGATAGCCCGTTCCGGCGGGACGACCGGGCGGCTCCTCTTCCGATTCGCACCGGGTCCCACGAGCTCGACCACGGGCTCAGAGCGTCATGCGGGACCGCCTCGAATGATGAAATCTCTGGATGCGCTGGCCCTCGGCACGTCGGAACGCGGGCCAACCGAACAGCGGACCGACCCGTCGACGCTGCGGGTGACCGAGATCGCGCCCGACGACCGGATCGTCGCCTTCGACGCCGCGGGCCTCTGGCAGTACCGCGACCTGCTGCGCGTCCTGATCCTGCGGGACCTGAAGGTGCTCTACCGGCAGACCGCCATGGGCGCCTCCTGGGCGATCGCGCAGCCGCTCTTCACCGTCCTGATCTTCACGGTGATCTTCGGCCACTTCGCCAAGATCCCCACCGACGGCGCCCCCTACGCACTCTTCGCCGGCAGCGCGGTCGTCCTGTGGACGTACTTCTCCGAGGCGGTGCGGCGCAGCGCCAACGGCCTCGTGGCGGAGGCCGAGCTGATCCGGAAGATCTACTTCCCGCGGCTGGTCATCCCGCTGGCGACGGTGATCTCGCCGATGGTCGACTTCGCCATCGCGCTCGGCGTGCTGCTGGCCCTGATGGCCTGGTACGGGGCGGTGCCGGACTGGCACCTCGTGCTCGCCGTCCCGACCCTGATCGTCACGGCGATGCTCGCCCTCGGCGTGAGCCTCTGGCTCGGGCCGATCAACGTCCGCTTCCGGGACATCAAGCACACGCTGCCGTTCGTGATCCAGATCTGGATGTACGCCTCGCCGATCGTCTACGCGTCGAGCATCGTGCCGGCCTCGGTGCGCTGGGTCTACGCGCTCAACCCGATGGTCGGCCTGATCGAGGCGTTCCGGTTCGCCATCCTGGGCGGCACGCCGCCCGACGCCTTCGCGGTCGCCGTCTCGGTCACGGCCGCCTTCGCCCTGCTCATCAGCGGACTGATCTTCTTCCAGCGCATGGAGCGCTCCTTCGCGGATGTAATCTGATGTCGATGGCAATCAGCGTTCAGGATATCGGCAAGCAGTACTGGCGTGCCCCGCGCGCCGCGCACCAGAACTCGCTGCGCGACGCGCTCAGCGAGGGCGTCCGCGGCCTGGTGACCCGCCGCTCCGCGGCGCGCCCGTCGCAGGAGAGCTTCTGGGCGCTGAAGGAGGTCAGCTTCGGCATCCGGCACGGCGAGAATGTCGGCATCATCGGCCTCAACGGCGCCGGCAAGAGCACGCTCCTCAAGCTCCTGTCGCGGATCGCCGCGCCGACCACCGGCCGGATCCGCCTCGAGGGCCGGGTCGGGGCCCTGCTCGAGGTCGGCACCGGTTTCCACCGGGAGCTGACCGGCCGCGAGAACATCTTCCTCTACGGCTCGATCCTCGGGATGGACCGTCGGGAGATCGCCGCGAAGTTCGACGCGATCGTCGCGTTCTCGGAGATCGGCGACTTCATCGACATGCCGGTGAAGCGCTATTCCAGCGGCATGTATGTCCGGCTGGCCTTCTCGGTCGCCGCGCATCTCGAGCCCGACATCCTGCTCCTCGACGAGGTGCTGGCGGTGGGCGACTACACCTTCCAGCGCAAGTGCATGGACTTCGCCCGGCGCCTCCAGGGCAAGGGTTCGACGATCCTGCTGGTCTCGCACAACATGTTCAGCATCAAGACCATGTGCGAGCGCGTGATCTACATCAAGGGCGGCCGCGTCGCCTATGACGGCCCCACCGACGAGGGCCTGACCCACTACGAGCGGGACAGCTATCTCGCCGACACCGCGTGGTTCCGCCCGGACAGCGGCGACCTGCCGGTCAAGATCAGCGACGTGGCGATCACCGACGAATCCGGCGCGCCGCGGACGCTGTTCCGCCACGGCGAGCGGATGCGGATCCGGGCCCGCTACAGCGCCGCCGAGCCGATCGCCGACCCGCACGTCCTGTTCTCGATCACCCGGTCCGACGAGCTGCTCTGCTGCAATTTCAGCACCCAGGCGGACGGCGCCGGCCTGACCGCCCTCGCGGGCGAGGGCGAGGTGGAGCTGCTGACGCCGCCGCTGACCCTGACCGCCGACACCTACACGGTCTCGATGGTGGTCCGGCAGCGCGGCTTCGAGCGGCTCCTCGCGGCCAAGATCGGCGGCCGCTTCCACATCGAGCACCCCGTCTTCGCGCCGGACGTCTTCGGCGTGTTCCACGAGGCGGGGACCTGGACAACGAACGGCGCCGCGTCGCAGCGCTGAGGCCCGGAGGGCGTGATGGTCAGAGGCGCGTTTGAACCCGTCCGTGACGGCGATGGGGAAACCGCGGGCGGGACGGCGTCCCGCGCCGGGCGGATCCGGTCGAACTTCGCGGCCTTCGATGCCCGGGTGCGGCACGCGGAGCGTCTCGCGGCGGCCGGCGATCAGGCCGGCGCGGCCGTCGAGACCGCCATCGCGGCGACCCTGGCGGCGCACCGGCACTGCGGCGTGTTCGCGAGCCCGCGCCTCGAACGGTTGATGACCGGGATCGGCCGGACCCTCGACGGCGGCGGCCCGGACGGCGCGCGGGCCGACGGGGCTCCGTACCGGCGCGTCCTCCACGTCTGCACGCAGCTCGCCCCGGTCGGCGGCCTCACCAAGATGCTCGCGCTCTGGATCGGCGCCGACCGCGACCGGGTCAACGGCGTCGCCCTGACCCAGCATCGCGGCCCGGTCGACGGGCGGATCATCGCCGCCGTGCGCGAGAGCGGCGGCGGGATCCACCACCTGAACCACCACAAGGGCGACAAGCTCGCCTGGGCCCGGGAGCTGCGGCAGATCGCGCGCGGCTACGACGTCGTCGTCCTGCACATCCATTGCGAGGACGTGGTCCCGCTGATCGCCTTCGCGGATCCGGCGAAGAGCCCGCCGGTCCTGCTCCTCAACCACGCCGACCACCTGTTCTGGATCGGGACGCGGATCAGCCACGCGGTCATCAACCTGCGCGAGGCCGCGCGCCGGCTGGCGGTCGCGCGGCGCGGCGTCGATCCGGCCCGCAGCCTCCTGCTGCCGACCCTCATCACCCTGCCCGAGCGCCAGCGCGCGCGCAGCGCGGCCAAGCAGGCCCTGGGCGTCCCGGAGGACAGCGTCCTCCTGGTCTCGGTGGCCCGCGGGGCGAAGTACCGCAACGTCGGGCCGGTCACCTACGCGGACCGCCACGTCGACCTCCTCGCGGCGCATCCCCAGGCCCGGCTCATCGTGGTCGGCCCCGGCGAGCGGGCCGACTGGGAGCGGGCCCGGGCCGCCACCGGCGGGCGCATCGCGGCCCATGCCGAGCTGTCGGACCCGCGGGTCTTCTTCGAGGCGGCCGACATCTACGTCGATTCCTACCCGTTCGTGTCGTCGACCTCGATGCTGGAGGCCGCCGCCTACGGGCTGCCGCTGGTCACGCGCTTCGAGGCCCCCGCGGCGGCGGAGATCGTGGCGATCAACCATCCGGGGCTCGACGCCACGGCCCGGGTCGCCCACGACCAGGCCGCCTACGAGGCCCACCTCACGGTGCTCATCACCGACGCCGCGGCGCGGGACGCCGCGGGCGCCGAGAGCGCCGCCGCGGTCGCCGGCCTCTACGCGCCGGCCGCCTGGCTGGCGGGACTCGACGCGGTCTACGCGCAGGCGCGGGCCCTGCCCCGGCTGCCCCCGGAGGCCGGCGCGCCCGGGCCGGCCGAGACGCCCCATCTCGGCGAGCCCGACCTGCGCCACCAGGACATGTTCGGGTCGGACTTCCCCGTGTCGGAGATGACCAAGAACTACATCGGCATGCTGCCGCTGCGCCAGCGCGTCGCCTCCTGGCTGGCCCTCCGCCGCGCCGGCGACTTCTCCGGCCTCTGGGAGCCGGTGCGGCTGCTCCTCCCGGAATGGCTGGTCCGCAACGTGAAGGATCGGTTCGGCGCGATGCGCGTCCGGGCGCAGGTCCCCAGCACCTGAGGCCGTCCCCGGGCCCGGGCGGCCGCGGATCGGTCGTGCCGGGTGGCGCGTCGCGGGCGGCCGGGTCACCGGCCCGCGCCTCCACAGCCCTGACCGTTCCGCGCAACGCAGGCCCGCGCGCCGTCGCAGTGGCGGCTGAGCCGCGCAGGACGGCGCCGAACCACGGGCGGCGCGCCAGGCACCACAGGGACAGCGCGAGCGCGCTCCGCGGCGCGGGCCCTGGAGGGTCCGTACCGCGGAGCGACAGTCACGTCCGGCTCAGCGCGTCTTCGGCTCGGCGGTCAGCGGCCGGGCGGCCGGCCCGGTGGCCAGGGCCAGCAGGGCGGCGCGCACGCGCGTCGGCCGGAAGGCCTGCCGGATCGCCCGGTGCGGCATCAGGCGGAATGCAGTGAGGAACGCCCCCGCGGCGGCGCGGCGGTCGCCGCGGGCCGTGTGGGCCTCGGTGGCGTCCAGCAGGGCGTCGTAGTAGCCCTGCACGCTCCCGAAATAGAGCCGCAGGGCGGCGAGACGCGAGACGCCGAGCGCCGGCGCGTGGCGTCGGAAGACCACGCGGGTGAAGTGGATCCGGCGGGCGATCAGGCGGTCGAAGGTCCCCGCCGGCCGCTGCCGGAAATGCACGCAGGGCGCGGCGACGAAGCCGACGCCGTGGCCGCGGACGGCCCGCAGCTGCCAGTCCCAGTCCTGATCGCCGAGCAGGGCCTCGTCGAACAGGCCGATCGCGTCCACGACGGTCCGGCGCACGACCGTCGCGCCGATCTGCGGGAAGTAGCCGCTCAGCATGCGGCGCAGCAGCGCGCCCTTCTCGGACGGGAGATCCGGCGGCCAAGGGCCGTAGGTCGGCACGAGGTCGTGGTCGGCGGTGACGATCTGCCCGAACACGATCCCCAGCTCCGGATCGGCCTCGAACAGGCGCAGATGCTCCCGGATATGCGCCGGCTGCCAGACGTCGTCGTCGTCGAGGAACGCCACGTAGGGCGCGCTCGCCCGGGTCAGGCCGGCATTGCGGGCCGCGCCGGCGCCGGGCCGGTCGACCGGGACGTGGATGGCGCCGAACGCGGCGGCGACCTCGGCGGCCGGCCCCGCCTCGCCGTTGTCGCCCACGATGATCTCGAAGGCGAGGTCGGGGCCTTCCAGGGCGCGGATGCTCGCCAGGGCCTCGCGCAGGAACGCGGGCCGGTTGCAGGTGGGCACCACGACGGAGACGCGGCGCCGCGCGGGTCGGTTCATACCCACTCCTCCCAGGCGTCGTAGGCGCCCCGGAGCAGGGCACCGAAGACGAGATCGTTGTCGAACTGCGTGACGAAGCTGCGCGCCACCGTCCCGGCGGGACGGGTCTCCACCGCCTGCGCGTAGACGATCCGGTAGCCCGCCTCCCGGGCGGCGTGGGCGGCCACCTTGGTCCAGTTGCCCGATTGCCCGAGCGGGATCGCGAAGCTGTCCGGCCGCACACCGAGGCGGGCCCCGATGGCGCGCCGGGATTCCTCCAGCTCCTCGGCCGCCTCTTCCGCGCTGAGGCGCCCGAAATCCGGGTGGGTCACGGAATGGCTGCCGATCTCGACCCCGTTGGCGGCGAGCGCCTCGATGGCGTTCCAGCCCAGGACGCCCGGCGGCGCGCTCTCGGGCCGGTCGAGCCAGCCCGACACGACGAACAGGGTCCAGGGGATCCCGAGATCGCTGAGGATCGGCGCCGCCCCGCCGAGGACGCTGCGCCAGCCGTCGTCGAAGGTGATGGCGAGGTCCCGCGCGCCGCCGCGCCCGTCGGCGATCGTGGCCGCCGGCACGAAGCGGTAGCCGAGACCGAGCGCGCGCTCGAGCTGGTGGCGGAAGCGCGCGGGGCTGACGTCGTTGACGCCGCATTCCGACTGGCCGACCGAATGGTAGCAGAGGATGCGGCCGCCCGGCGCCGGCCGCCGGATCCTTGCGAGGGCGAGCGTCGTGCGCTCGCAGGCCATCCGGGCGGCGGCGACGCGCGGGCGCGTCAGGCCGACCGTCCGGGCGAGGCTCTTGACCGGTGCGGGAATCATCGCAGGGCGTCGCGCAGGCCGTCGACGACCTGGTCCTGCTCCGCCTCCGTCATCGCCGCGTAGAGCGGCAGCAGGATCGCGTGGTCGCGCGCCCGCTCGGATTCGGGCAGCGCGAACCGCCGCGGCGCCTCCGCGTAGGGCGGCTCCAGATGCGCGCACATGATGCCCCGGCGGGTGGCGATGCCGCGGTCGAGCATCGCCTGCATCACGGCCAGCTGGTCCGCGTCGTCCGGGAGGCGCACGCAGTAGCTCTGCCAGTTGCTGCGCAGCCCCATCGGCTCGGACGGCGGCGTCACCCCGGGGAGGTCGGCCAGCCGCGCGCGGTAGCCGTCGGCGAGGGCGCGGCGCCGGGCGATCAGGTCGGGCAGCCGCTTGAGCTGCTCCCGGCCGATGGCCGCCTGCACGTCCGTCATCCGGTAGTTGAAGCCCGCGATGGCGTATTCCTCGACCACCACCCGGGCGCTGCCGTGGCGGGCGATGTCGGAGACGCTCATCCCGTGCTGGCGCAGCAGCCGGAAGGTCCGGTCCCACGCGGCGTTGGCGGTGGTGATCATGCCGCCGTCACCGGTGGTCAGCACCTTGCGCGGGTGGAACGAGAAGCAGGCGATGTCGCCCGCCGGGCTGCCGATCGGCCGCCAGACGTCGCCCTGGAGCCGCTCGGAGCCGATGGCGCAGGCCGCGTCCTCGATCACCGGGATGCCCGAGCGGCGCCCGATCGCGGCGATCGCCTCCAGGTCGCAGGGCATGCCCATCTGGTGGACGCAGACGATCGCCTTCGTCCTCTCGGTGATCGCCGCCGCGGCGGCGTCCGGGGCCATGTTGTAGGTCGCCGGGTCGATGTCGACGAAGATCGGCGTGGCCCCGCACTGGGCGATGGCGTTGGCGGTGGCGATGAAGCTGTGGCTCACCGTCACCACCTCGTCGCCGGGGCCGACCCCGACGGCGAGCAGCGCCAGATGCAGCGCGGTCGTGCAGTTCGAGACCGCGCAGGCGTGGGGCGCGCCGACGGTCGCGGCGAACTCCGTCTCGAAGGCCGCGACCTGCGGCCCCTGGGTGAGCCATCCGGAGCGGACGACGGCGGCGGCGGCCTCGGCCTCGGGGTCGCCGACTTCGGGCTTGGCGATCGGGATCATGCCATCGCCCGCCGCAGATGCTCGGAGCGGGACTCGTCCTGCCACCAGGCGACGAGGTCGGCGAGGCCCTCGGCGGCCCCGATCTTCGCCTCGAAGCCGATCAGCTCCTTGGCGAGGCTCGTGTCGCAGAGGCGCCGGGGCACCGGGTTCACGGCGCGCTCGGCCTCGTGGATCAGCGGCGTGCCGTCCCGGCCCATGATCCGGGTGAGGTGGCCGGCGAGGTCGACCAGCGAGGTCTCGACGCCGGTGCCGACGTTGAGCACCACGTCGGTGGCGGGCGAGATCGCCGACAGGATGTTGGCCCGGGCGATGTCGCGGACATGGACGAGGTCCATGGTCTGCATGCCGTCGCCGAACACGATCGGCGACTGCCCCTCGGCCAGGCGCTGCATCCAGCGGACCATGACCTCGGTGTAGCGGCCGGTCAGGTCCATCCGCGGGCCGTAGGCGTTGAAGTACCGGAGCGCGACGTAGTCGAGCCCGTGCATGTCGTTGAACGAGCGCAGCAGACCCTCGCCGAAGGACTTGGCGGCGCCGTACAGGGTCCGGTTGTCGTAGGGATGGTGCTTCTCGGTCGTCGGGAAGACCTCCGCCATCCCGTACACGGAGGCCGAGGAGGCCATCACCACCTTGGCGACGCCGGCCTCGACGCAGCTCTCCAGCAGGTTGAAGGTCGCGGCGGCCATCACCTCGAAGGCGTGGCGCGGCTCCGCGGCGCACTGCGTGATCCGGAGAGCCGCTTGGTGGAACACCACGTCGGTGCCCTTGACCAGCGTGTCCATCAGGGCGCGGTCGCGGATGTCGCCCTGGACGAGGCGGACGCGGCCGGAGCCGAGGGCGTCCCCGAGATTCTCGGGACGGCCGCGGATCATGTTGTCGATGGCCACGATCTCGTCGCAGCCGGCCTCGACCAGCAGGTCGATGATGTGCGAGCCGATGAAGCCCGATCCGCCCGTGACCAGGATCCGGGTTCCGCGCAGGTCGCCGCTGAACCGGCTTCCCTTGGTGACCTCACGCAGCTTGGGCATCGGCGACCTCGCAGTAGCTGGCGACGGCCCGGCAGACGGTGTCGATCTGCGCGGACGTCATCTCGGGGAACATCGGGAGGGACAGGGTCCGGGCGGCCAGCCGCTCGGTGACCGGCAGGCGGCCGGTACCGTCGTCGAGGTGGCTGTAGGCGGGCTGCCGGTGGACCGGGACGGGGTAGTGGATGCCGGTGGCGATGCCGGCGGCGTTGAGGTACTGGCGCAGCCCCTCGCGGTCCGCGGTCGACACGGCGTAGACGTGGAACACGTGGTCGAGCCCGGCGGGAGCCGGCAGCTCCAGGCCGAGGCCCGCGAGCCGGGCGCCGTACTCCGCCGCCACCGCCTGGCGGGCGCGGGTCCAGGCCTCCAGGTGCGGGAGCTTCACCCCGAGCACCGCGCCCTGGACGCCGTCCATGCGCAGATTGAAGCCGTGGCGGACGTGGTTGTACTTGCCCTGCTGGCCCCAGTCGCGCAGGCAGCGGGCCGCAGCGGCGAGGTCGTCCCGGTCCGTGACGATGGCGCCGCCCTCGCCGTAGGCCCCGAGATTCTTGCCGGGGTAGAAGCTGAAGCAGCCGAGATCCCCGATCGTGCCGGCCTTGCGGCCGCCGCGCTCGGCGAGGTGCGCCTGGGCGGCGTCCTCGACCAGGGCGATCCCGTGGCGCTTGGCGATGGCGCCGAGCGCGTCGAGATCGGCCATCCGGCCGTGGAGGTGCACCGGCAGGATCGCCTTGGTGCGGGGCGTGATCGCCGCCTCGACCAGGGCCGGGTCCATGGTCCAGCCGACCGGGTCGATGTCGACGAGGACCGGGGTCGCGCCGGCGTACAGCACCGCCGCCACCGTCGCCACGAAGGTCGACGAGACCGTGATCACCTCGTCGCCCGGACCGATGTCGAGGGCCAGGAGGGCGAGGTGCAGGGCCGCGGTGCCGCTGCTGACGGCGACCGCGTGGCGGGCGCCGCAGGCCTCGGCGAAGGCCGCCTCGAAGGCGCTGACCGCCGGGCCGAGGACGAAGTCGCCGCTGCGCAGGACGTTGAGGACCGCGGTCTCGACGTCGCCGCCGATCGCCGCGTACTGCGCCTTGAGGTCGAGGAAGGGGATCACGAGGCCCTCGCAAGTGGCATGAGGTCGATGGGGGTGCCGTTCTGGCGCAGGGAGCGCATGGCGGCTTCGAGCATCTCGACGACGCGCAGGCCGCTGTGGCCGTCGGTCATGGGCGCGGTGCCGTTCTCGATGGAGTCGGCGAAGTGCTCGATCTCGACGATCAGCGCCTCGCGGAAGGACAGGTGCGGCGACCACATGTCGCCGGTCCGGTAGGAGACCATCAGCTCGGTGATGTCGTCCGAGCCGCCGCCGACGGTGACGCCGCGGTCGTAGACCTTGACCTTCTCGATCGGGTCGAGGTCGTTGTAGACGATCATCTTCTTGCTGCCGCCGATCAGCGTCTGCCGCACCTTCACGGGCGCGAGCCAGTTGACGTTGATCTGCGCGACGACGCCGCGCGGGTAGAAGACGGTCAGGTGGGCCATGTTCTCGGGGCGGCCGCTGAAATGGCCGGTGCCGCTCGCCGAGATCGCCACCGGGGCGAGGTCCAGGATGTGGTCGAGGATGGCGAGGTCGTGGACCGCCAGGTCCCAGATCACGTTCACGTCGCGCTGGAACAGGCCGAGGTTCACCCGGGTCGAGTCGTAGTAGAACACGTCGCCGATCGCGTCGGTCGTGATGAGTTCGTGGATCTTCTCGACCGCGCCCGTGTAGACGAAGGTGTGGTCGACCATCAGCCGCAGGTTGCGCTTGGCCGCCTCCTCGATCAGCAGCCGGGCCTCGAAGGCCGAGGGCGTGATCGGCTTCTCGATGAAGACGTGCTTGCCGGCCCGCAGCGCGTTGATGGCGATCTCGAAGTGGGAGCTCACCGGCGTCGCCACCATGACGGCGTCGATCGCGGGATCGGCCACGAGGTCGCGCCAGTCCTGATGGAGCTGGACGGCGGGGTAGCGCTTGCCGGCCCGGGCGAGCGCGGCGGGCGACTGGTCGGCGATGGCCACCAGCTGGCAGCGCTCGCTCTCCGAGGTGCACCGGGCGAGGTTCGGCCCCCAGTAGCCGTATCCGACGATTCCGATCGAGATCATGACTGCATTCCCCTCAAGCAACCTTCAGAGGCTCGGCCGGCTCGGGCCGCGGCGACTGGACGGAACGGGCGCGCGCGGCGCTCTCGGCGCGCTTGGTGCGCGTGTCGCCGACGACCCGCGCGGGGCATCCGGCGACGATGGCGAAGGCCGGGACGTCCCGGGTGACGACCGCACCGGCGCCGACCAGGGCACCCTCGCCGATGGTGATCCCCGCCACGATGGTGGCGTTGGAGCCGATGGAGGCGCGGGCCTCGACCACGGTCTCGACGAGTTCCCACTCGCCGTCCCGCTTCAGGCTGCCGTCCGCGTTGGTGGCTTCCGGATAGAGCTCGTTGGTGAAGACCACGCCGTGGCCGACGAACACCTCGGCCCCGATCGAGACGCCCGCGCAGATGAAGCTGTGCGAGGAGATCTTGCAGCGCGGGCCGATCCGGCTGCCGCGCTGGATCTCGACGAAGGGGCCGATCCGCGAACCGCTTTCGATCCGACATCCATAAATA
This sequence comes from Methylobacterium sp. C33D, assembly GCF_053345825.1. NCBI lineage: Bacteria > Pseudomonadati > Pseudomonadota > Alphaproteobacteria > Hyphomicrobiales > Methylobacteriaceae > Methylobacterium > Methylobacterium sp. C33D. The sequence continues at coordinate 6,271 of NZ_JBKFAV010000002.1, read as the reverse complement.
TTGACTAGATCCGGGTAGAATATGCCCACATCCGGTCCAATATCCGCATCGGTAATCGGCATACCCGCCGCTCCTTCCGCCGAAATTCTGTGCGTCAAAACTGCACAGAGCTGCGGACGGACGGGAACCCAGGCTTTCGATGCGGTTCGTCCGTCGAAAGGCGAACGGCGCCCATCCGAGGTGGCCCCTCCCGCCCCCGGCGCGCCGTTCGGGCCAGGGGGCCTACCTCGAAAGGCGAAGCCCCCGCCCCGGCATGGATGCCCGCGCCCGCCATTTGGAGGAGTCCCGGCCGGCTCGGCCGTTACGCATCATGCCGTCTCAGCCCTCATGAGCCCGTGAGGCCGGCGCGCGGTCCTGCCGCGCGATCGCCGCGCCCGGGCTCCGAGGGCGAGCCTTAAGGGGACGATGCGTGTCGAAGATTTCGACGAAGACCGCGGGAACACGCGCCACCACCCGCGCCGCCCGCGCCGGACTCGCGGCGTGCCTGCTCGCCGTGTCGGCGCTGCCGGCGGCCGCGGAGTACCGCATCGGGCCCGGCGACACGATCGAGGTCACGGCCCTCAGCATCCCGACCTTCAAGCAGGAGGCGACGGTCTCCACCGACGGCACCGTCATGGTCCCGCTGCTCGGGGACGTGCCGGCCGCCGGGCTCACCGTCGCGGAGCTGCGCCAGAGCCTGCAGAAGTCGCTGCCCGCCAAGGCGGTGCGGCAGCGCAACTCCGAGGGCAAGGAATCGATCGCCGTGCTCGAGCCGGACGAGATCGGGGTGCGGATCTCGAAGTATCAGCCGGTCTACCTGAGCGGCGACGTGACCAAGCAGGGCGAGCACCCGTTCCATCCGGGCATGACCGTGCGGCAGGCCATCGCCCTGGCGGGCGGCTACAACCTCCTGCGGTTCAGGATGGAGAACCCCGTCGTCGAGACGGCGAACCTGCGCGCCGAGTACGACAGCACCTGGGCGAGCATCCAGCGGGAATCCGCCACGATCTGGCGCCTGAAGGCGGTCATCGCCGCGTCGCGGGGCGACAAGTCCCCGCCGCCGGCGGACGTCGCCCCGGGCAGCCGCGCGACCCCGGCGCAGAAGCTCGCCGAGCAGCAGCTCCGGGTGCAGATGACCGACATCGCCAAGGAGAAGGACCACCTGCAGCGCTCCCTCAGCCGGACGCAGACGCAGTTCGCCAGCCTCAGCGAGCAGCAGGTCAAGGAGAAGGAGGGCGTCACCGCCGACGCCGAGGATTACGACACGGTGCGGGCGCTCTTCCAGCGCGGCGCCGTGGTCACGACCCGCCTGACCGATGCGCGCCGCGCCGTCCTGCTCTCCTCGACCCGCGCCCTGCAGACGACGGTCCAGCTCACCCAGCTCGAGCGCGACAAGAGCGACGTCGCCCGCAAGCTCGAGCGGGTCGACGACGTGCAGGCCATGGACGCCCTGGAGAAGCTCCAGGTCGCGGAGAACAACCTGGCGACGTACCGGTCGCGCCTGAACAGCATCAACGACAAGCTGGTCTACACCGGCGCCCTCCGGGCGCAGCTCCTGTCCGGAAGCCGCGCGCAGGCGGCGATCGCGGTCTTCCGGCAGAGCGGACCGACCAAGACGCAGATCGACGCCGCCGAGGACACGGAGCTCCAGCCGGGCGACGTCGTGGAAATCGCGCTCAAGCCGGACCCCGCCATGCGGGGCGTCGGCGACGGGGCCGGCCAGAACTGACCCACCCACCCCGGCTCGACGCGCCCATCGGGCCGAGCCGGCGTCCCTTTGACGGAGAGCGCTCCGGGGCGGTGACCGCCGCGGTGAGGAGAGATCCATGAACCGACACTCGACCAGCGCGTCCTTCCTGCCGATCGGTGCGACCCGCCCCGGTGGGACCGGAGCCTGGCGCGGCCAGCCCTTCTCGCCGGAGACGGAATCCCAGGTCTCGATCCTGACCATCGCGCGGCAGAACTGGCGGTCGATCCTGGCCTTCGCGGCCGTTGGCCTGGTCTGCGCCGGGATCTACGTCGCGACCGCGCCGGCCATCTTCACGGCCCGGGCCCGCGTCTACATCGAGAGCCGCTCCAGCCCGGTGACGGCCCGCGACACGCCCAATGCCGGGACCCCGCTCGAGATCGCCGAGGTCGAGAGCCAGGTCGAGTACATGCGCTCGGAGAAGATCGCCCTGGCCGCCGTGCACAGGCTCGACGCGGCGGCCCTGGAGGATCTGGCGGTGCCGACGCACCCGCTGGTCGCGAAGGTCCGGGAGTTCCTGAAGGCCGCCAAGGCGCTGCCCCTCCGGCTGGTCGGGGCCCAGCGGCCGGTCCAGGAATCCGCCCCCGTCAGCCCGGACCTCCGTCAGGCGCGGACGCTGCGCGAGAACGTGGAGGCCAGCCGCATCGGCGCCGCCTACGTCATCGAGGTCGGCTACAGCGCCGACCATCCCGCGACGGCGGCCGCCGTCGCGAACGCGGTGGCCGAGGCCTATGTCAGCACCGAGCTGGAGAACCGGGCCCAGGTCTGGAAGGTCGCCGGCGAGTGGATGCTGCCGCGGCTGAAGGAACTCCAGCAGCGCGCCAGCCAGGCCTCGCGCGAGGCCCAGACCTACAAGGCCGAGCACACCATCATCGACCTCGGCAAGCGCGGCCTCGTGGGCGAGCAGCAGGTCGAGGAGCTCAACACGGCCGTGGCCGCCGCGCGGTCCAAGACCGTCGACGCCCGCGCGGTGCGCGACCAGATCCGCGGGCTCCTCGACTCCGACATCGCCGACCCGGGGATCACCGAGGCCTTCAAGGACAGCGTGATCATCCAGCTGCGCCGGCAGTACGTCGACCTCGTGCAGCGCGCCGACGACCTGAAGCGCCGCCTCGGCCCCGACCACGAGGCGGTCCAGGCGATCCAGCGGGACATCCAGGCGGCCAAGCAGTCGCTGCGCACCGAACTCGAGCGCCTCGCCGTGTCCCTCGACCACGATTACGAGGTCGCCAAGGCGCGCGAGGACAGCATGACGGCGGCCTTCGACGCCCTGATCTCGAAGACGCTGATCATGAGCAACGCCCGGGTCAAGGCGAAGGAGCTCGACCGCACCGCCGAGACCTACGACCAGATCTACACGAACCTGCTCCAGCGCTACATCGACGCCGTCAACCAGCAATCCTATCCGCAGCCCTCCGCCCACGTGATCACGCCCGCGACCGTGCCGGACTCCCCGAGCGCGCCCCGCGGCAGCCTGATCATGCTGCTCGGTCTGCTGGTCGGCACCGGGTTCGGCGTGAGCGGCGCCTTCGCGCGGCACTGGTTCGACCGGACGATCCGCACGCCCCGGCAGCTGACCGGCCACGGACTGACCTGCCTCGCCGCCCTCCCCGAGCTGCGGCGCGAGCCCGGCTTCCGGGCGGCCCTGGCGCTGGCGCAGGCCCATGCCAACGAGGCGCAGCGCCCCGCCAGCGTCGAGGCGTTCCGGGCGAGCGCCGTGCGGTTCATGCCGCAATCGGTGTTCGTCGAGCGCCTGCACAGCCTGAAGACCCACGTCCTGGGCAGCGACCGCCGCGGCCCGGTCTTCGCGATCGGCGTCACGTCCGTGGGGGCCGGCGCGGGCAAGACCCTGTTCGCGAGCAATCTCGGCCAGCTCCTCGCCCGCGTCCGGTCGAGCTCCGGGCGGGTGCTCATGATCGACGCCGACGTCCGGCAGGGGACGCTCTCGCGGCTCAGCCAGGCCACCGAGCAGCGCGGCCTCCTCGACGTGCTCGCCGGCCGCTGCTGCGCCACCGAGGCGGTCCGGCCCCAGCCCGGCGAGGTCCGCCTGCTCGCCTGCGGCAACCGCCACCCGAACGATCCCCATTTCAGCGATCTGATGACCCCGGAGGGCGTCGCCGCGGTGGTGGGGGACGGACGCCCCGCCCTCGACCGCGTCGTCGTCGACCTGCCTCCGGTGGACGAGCTCCCCACCCTCCGTCCGCTCCTCGACGGGCTCGACGGCCTGATCATCGTGGTCGAGGCGGGCCGGACGAGCATCGACGAGGTCGCCGCCGCCGTGCATGACCTCGAGTCGAGCGGCAGCACCGTCCTGGGCATCGTGCTCAACAAGACCAGCGACGGGCCGACGGTCCGGCGCGGCGGCCCGCGCAGCGCGCTGACCCGCTGGACCGCGGCCCGGCGCAAGGCCCGCGGCGCGACGCAGGCGGCCTCGTGACCGGGCCGCTCGCCGAAGGCCTCGACCCCGTGACGGCCTTCGCGCCGGCCGCGACTGCCCCGGCCCCGGCGCGCGCGATGTCCGCGCCGGCCACCGCCCATGCGACCGCCCGCGGCCGCCGCGTCGCCTTCTTCGGACACGACAGGGCCGAGCCCACGGTCCGGAAGCGGATCGACGCCATCCGGGAAGCCGGCTGGTCGGTCGTCGTGTACGCCTTCGAGCGGGACCGCGCCGGCGGGATGCCGGCCGAGCCTCCGGCGGCGGACGACATCGTCCCCCTCGGCCTGACCGTCGACCGTAACTACGCCCGTCGCCTGCCGCGCCTCGCCGTCGGCATCGTCCGGGCGCTGCGCCGCCGCCGCGACCTGCGCGCGGCGGACGTGATCTACGTGCGCAACCTCGACATGGCCCTCGTGGCCTGGACCGCGGCGCGCCTCGCCGGCAGCCGCGCGCGCCTCGTCTACGAGGTGCTCGACATCCAGCGGCTGATGGTCCGGCCGGACGCCCCGGGGCGGGTCGCCCGCGCGGTCGAGCGCTGGATCCTCGGCCGCAGCGACCTCCTCGTCGTCAGCGCCCCGGACTTCATCGACCGGTACTTCCGGCCGGTCCAGGGCTTCGCCGGCGCGTGGCACCTCCTCGAGAACAAGGTCATGGGCCACCGCCTGGGCGAGGTGGCGACCCGGCTCGACCGCGCGCGGACGGCGGAACCGCCCTGGGTGATCGGCTGGTTCGGGACGCTGCGCTGCCGCCGGAGCCTGACGATCCTCGCCGCCATCGCGGACGCCCTCGGCGACTCCGTGCGGATCGTCCTGGCCGGGCGCCTCTCCGAGGAGGATATCGCCCCGCGCGTTCTGGCGGACACGCTGGATGGCCGCCCGAACATGTCGTTCCGGGGGCCCTACGCCAATCCCCGGGATCTTCCGGAGATCTACAGCGGGATTCACTTCAGTTGGGCCGTCGATTACCTCGATGATGGACTTAATTCGGACTGGCTCCTGCCGAACCGGCTCTACGAGGGCGGCCTGTGCGGCGCCCTGACGCTGGCGCGCGCCACGACGGCCACCGGACGCTACGCGGTGTCGGAGCGCCTGGGCTGGGCGTTTCCCGAGCCGCTCGCGGACTCGGTGACGGCGTTCCTGCGGACGCTCACGCCGGAGACCTACGCGGAGCGCCATGCCGGCCTGCTCGCCCGCGACCTCGCCATGTTCGTCGATGTCGGCGGCATGCGCGATCTCCTGGTACGGCTCGACTAGACCGTCATCTCCGGCCGGCTCCGGATGCCGCCCCGGAGGCCGCCCCGGAGGCCGCCCCGGAGGCCCGCCGGTGATTCGCCGGCAGCGCTGGACGGCGCACGGGATCGCCTCTCCCCGGCGGCGCGTGCCGTTTGGTACAGAGCCGCATCCCCGAAATCAGTACTCGGACCCCAACAGGGTAAACGACCGTATACGTACGTTGCCTTTTAGCTTCAGTCAGGTACAGCGCCCCTTCATCCCCCGAATACTCCGCAATGGAATACCGAACTCGCGATCCGGTCATTGGACCGCGATCGAAGCCTTACCAAGACACCTTGGCAACAAGCAGCGGCAAAGCAGACAACGTATCTCGTTTCTGAATTGTTAGATCTGGTCGATTACATTGTGAGAGATCTTGTGGCAGCGCACCAACCGGCAGGGACTGCTCTTGCGAATGCATTTCTCCACCAGCATCGCCGCGCGTAATAAAACAAATCACCATCTACGTACGTAGTGCGCGATGATTGTATTTAACCCTGCAATTTGAGCGTTTAGATTCAGATAGGGTATTTACAGACGATTTTACGAAAGCTAGCATTGTATCCGTGGTCATCGGCAATCGCCTCAAGGCGACCGGCGCCACCGCGTATCTCAGTGTCACGCCGTCGGCGAGCGCATTGGGTATCCCGTCATCGCTGACATTCGGCTTCCTTCGAAAGGAGGTAATTTTCTATGGCCAGTCTTGGGACTCGAGACGCGCTCACCCTCGTTGAGCGGGACACGGCCGAAAGCCGCGGCGGCTTTTCGGGTGCACATGCCGGTGACAACCCGGTCGTCGTCGAGCAACGGGACCAGTCCCGGAGCCGCTCCAGCCGC
>NZ_JBKFAV010000198.1:0-307 GCF_053345825.1 Methylobacterium sp. C33D | reverse complement strand
ATTCCGGCCTGTGCGTCGACGCCCTCGCCGGCGCGCCGGGCATCTTCTCGGCCCGCTGGGCCGGGCCGGCCAAGGACTTCACCGGCGCGATGGCGCGGATCTTCGCCGAACTCGACCGGCGCGGCGCCGCCGAGCGCCGGGCGCACTTCGTGTCCGCCCTCGTGCTGGCTTGGCCGGACGGGCACACCGAGCTGTTCGAGGGGCGGGTGTTCGGCGACCTCGTCGCCGCGAAGGGCCCCGCGGGCTTCGGCTACGATCCGATCTTCCGGCCCGACGGCCACGAGCGCACCTTCGGCGAGATGAGCGC
>NZ_JBKFAV010000197.1:0-307 GCF_053345825.1 Methylobacterium sp. C33D | reverse complement strand
TCTCCAGCAGGGCGACCGCTTCGCGTTTGAACTCCGGCGTGAATTCTCGTCTCGTCTTTGCCATCCGACACCTTCCCCGCTCAGCATGAGCGTATCAGAGGTGTCCGCGAGGACGAGGGAGGATCAAAGGAGTACGGCGGCCTGAAGAGCGACCAGATCCGGCGCATGAAGGATCTGGAGACCGAGAACCAGCGGCTCCGGAAGGCGATCGCGGATCTCACGCTCGACAAACTGATCCTGCAGGAGGCTGCCCGGGGAAACTGACCAGCCCCGCGCGCCGACGCGCCTGCATCGCGCATGTCATGGA
>NZ_JBKFAV010000196.1:0-308 GCF_053345825.1 Methylobacterium sp. C33D | reverse complement strand
GACTCGACGCGGTTCCTCGACCGGACCGGGTGGCGGCCGCGCATCAATCTCGAAGCGGGCCTGCGCAGGCTCGCTGCGGCGGAGTACGCCGACCGTTAGCGAGCCGCGACCGGCCATCAGGTCGCCCGCGCGAGGACCACTGGTGTAGCCTTCTGAGCGGCCGCGCCGAGCGAGGCGAAGGTCGTCAGTGCGCCTTGAGGTGCCCCAGCCTCTTGTGATGTTCGGGGCCGCTCCGAGACTTCGTGAGGGTTCAGGCTTTTGCCGACATCGCGGTCGCGGCGGAGGCAAGTCCCCACCGGACGAGATCC
>NZ_JBKFAV010000195.1:0-308 GCF_053345825.1 Methylobacterium sp. C33D | reverse complement strand
AAGCCGGGCGCGACTGGCGCTCCACCGGCGCGCCGCCGGCGCTGCGCTCGGCCAACATCATCCCGTTCATGTATGGCCCGGCCCATCAGGCGGACTGGCAGTGGCCGGGGCTGATGAGCCGGCGGACCCGTGCGCAGGAGCCCCGCTTCTACTGGCGCGGCCGCGCGCCCGGCGGCAGTTCGACGGTCAACGCGCAGATCGCGATCCGCGGCGTGCCCGCGGCCTTCGACGCCTGGGCGGCGCAGGGCTGCACCGGCTGGTCGGCCGCGGACGTGATGCCCCTCTTCGATCGGATCGAGGACGATGCC
>NZ_JBKFAV010000194.1:0-309 GCF_053345825.1 Methylobacterium sp. C33D | reverse complement strand
GAGAGGTGGATCGCCTGGTGCCCGCCCGCGGGGCCGCACAGGGCCCCGGAGATCACGAAGGCCGCGAGCTTCATGCGGCGCACGTCGTAGCCGCAGGCCTGCGCCCGGCCCTCGTTCTCGCGGATCGCCTCGAGGGCGGCCCCGAAGGGCGACGACAGCAGGCGCGAGAACAGCCAGACCGCGACGCCGACGACGGCCAGCGCGGCGTAGTACTTCACCACCGGGTCGAGGAGATTGAGGCAGAAGCCCGGCAGGGCGGGCGCCGGTACGTTGATGCCGCGCAGGCCGTTCTCGCCGCCGGTGAAGGCC
>NZ_JBKFAV010000193.1:0-309 GCF_053345825.1 Methylobacterium sp. C33D | reverse complement strand
CCGGCCTCGCGCAGGCCGCGCAGCGACAGGTGGCCGAGGCGCTTCGATAGCCCCTCCCCGTCGGCCGTCGTCAGCAGGTTGTGGTGGCCGGAGACCGGAACGGCCTTGCCCAGGGCCTCGAAGATCTGCACCTGCACGCCGGTGTTGGTGACGTGGTCCTCGCCGCGGATCACGTGGGTGATGCCGAGATCGGCGTCGTCCACACCCGACGGCAGCGTGTAGAGGTAGCTGCCGTCGGCGCGGATCAGCACCGGGTCCGACAGGGACGCGCAGTCGACATGGGCCGGCCCGCGGACGAGGTCGTCCCAG
>NZ_JBKFAV010000192.1:0-310 GCF_053345825.1 Methylobacterium sp. C33D | reverse complement strand
CTTGTGCGCGTAGAAGATCGGCGCCGGCATCAGCTCGGGCGTCTCGTCGGCGGCGTAGCCGAACATGATGCCCTGGTCGCCCGCGCCCTCGTCCTTGTTGCCGGCCGCGGCCACGCCCTGGGCGATGTCGGCCGACTGGGCGTGCAGGTGGATCGCGACGTCGTTGTTCTTCCAGTGGAAGCCCGACTGCTCGTAGCCGATGTCCTTCACGGCCTCGCGGGCCAGGGCCTCGAGGTCCTTGAACGTCACCGAGTCGGGCCCGCGCACCTCGCCGGCGATGACGATGCGGTTGGTCGTGGCGAGCGTCTCG
>NZ_JBKFAV010000191.1:0-312 GCF_053345825.1 Methylobacterium sp. C33D | reverse complement strand
GGTGACCGGGGACGCCCCGCCGTAGGGCCGCCCGGCCTCGGCGATCTGCTTCGCGGCGGCCTCGCAGGCCTGCCGGGTGTTGAACTCGACGGACCCGATCGCCGGGCCCGAGCCGGCCAGCATGATGATGAGCACGTAGACCACGCCATTCCCTCCGGCATCCCGGTCCGGCGTCGCGCTGCGTGCTGGTGCGGACGGCGGGACTCGAACCCGCACGGCCTCGCGGCCGCAAGATTTTAAGTCTCGTGCGTCTACCGGTTCCGCCACGTCCGCATCCGCCCTCGGTAACGGGGCCGGCGGGTCCGATCAAGC
>NZ_JBKFAV010000190.1:0-312 GCF_053345825.1 Methylobacterium sp. C33D | reverse complement strand
GCGACCAGCTCGCGGCTGTGGGTGACGATCGCCACCCGGGCGAGGGGATTTTCTTCCAAGGCCTCCCGCGCGAGGGCCGCGATCACGAGTGCCTTGCCGGCCCCGGTGGGGAGCACGATCAGGTGGGCGGGCGCCGCGTCGTCCGCCCCTCCCCGCGCCCAGGCGGCCGAGAGCGCGTCGAGGCTGGCGCGCTGGTAGTCCCGCAGGCGCAGCATGGCGGCGGTCTAGCCGGCCGCGCCGGCCCTGGCCGTGGCGGCGCGGTCACGGCGCAGCAGGTAGATGTCCATGATCCAGCCGTGCCGGGCCCGGGCC
>NZ_JBKFAV010000189.1:0-313 GCF_053345825.1 Methylobacterium sp. C33D | reverse complement strand
CCGGGCCAGCGCGGCGGCGAGGAGCAGGGCCGCGGCGCCGGTCGCCAGGGCGAGGCCGGCGGCGATCACCCGCGGCGGGGGCACGCCCCGGGCCGCGGGCCGCCCGTTCAGGACGGCGCCCGCCATCACCGACAGGGAGCTCGCCCCGAAGACCAGCCCGTAGGCCAGCGGATCGAGGCCGAGGGCGCCGACGAAGACCAGCGCCGAGCCGGTGATGTAGGCGAAGACCGCCCCCGCCGCCGCGGCGTTGCACAGGGCGTGGCCGAGGAAGACCCGGCTCGCCAGGATCCGCCGGTAGCCGCGCAGGACCCCG
>NZ_JBKFAV010000019.1:0-124550 GCF_053345825.1 Methylobacterium sp. C33D | reverse complement strand
GGCGCGCGCCGCGCCGCCACGGCCTTCCGCCGGGCGGGGGCCGGCCGGGTCGCGGTCGCGGCGGCGGGGGGCGCGGTGGCCGTCGAGGCGGACGGCGCCGGTGCGGCGGCCTTCGGATCCGCGGCCGGGGCCTTCGGGGTCGCGGCCTTGTGGGCCGGCGGGTCCGTCCAGGTCGTGGCGACGGATTCGGCGGAGGCGCCGCCGATCCCGAGGATCAGCATGAGGGCGGCGAGGCTCGTTCGCGCACCGTGCGGCATGGCGCCCTCCTGTCATCGCGGGGTTTCGGACAGATCCGCGGAGCAGCGCAACAATAGATCGAACCGCCGTTCAGGGGAATCGTGTCGCTGCATTTCCACCAGGATCGCCGAAACACGTTTAATACGGATGACGCTCACCGGCGGACGCGGGTCGGTCGTCCGACGACCGGTCGCGGCGATCACCGGCGGCGCGACCCGTGACCGCGGTCCCCGATCGGGCCCGCGGAACCCGCGGCGCCGCGCGCGGTTGCCCCGCCATGTCCACCCCCGCCGATGCGTCCTCCGGTCCCCCGCCCGGCCTGCGGGTGAGCGTCGACCTCAACCTGTGCCAGGCCTACGCCCAGTGCTGCTACGCGGCGCCGCGGCACTTCCGCATCGAGGGGCACGAGGCCCTGTTCTACGATCCCGCCCCCGCCGCGCGGGACCGGGACGACATCGAGCGGGCGCGCGTCGCCTGCCCGGTCCAGGCGATCCGGGTCGAGGATCCGGAGCGGGGCGCCTGATGGCGCGCGATCGCGAGCGTGTCCTGATCGTGGGCGCCGGCCTCGCGGCCCTGCGCGGGGCCGAGGCCCTGCGCGAAGCGGGCTTCTCCGGGCCGCTGACGATCGTCGGCGACGAGCCGCACCGGCCCTACGACCGGCCGCCGCTCTCGAAGCATGTCCTCACCGGGGCGATCCCGGCGGACGCCACGATCCTGCCGGGGGTCGGCACCCTCGCGGCGGAGTGGCAGCTCGGCAGCGCGGCGCGGCGCCTCGACCGGCAGGCGCGCACGGTCTGCCTCGCGGACGGGCGGACGCTCCCCTACGACCGCCTGCTCATCGCCACCGGCACCCGCGCCCGCCCCTGGGCGAACCCGCACGAGGGCCGCCTCGCCGGCGTGTTCACCCTGCGCGGGCGGGACGACGCCGCCGCCCTGCGCCGGGCGCTGGCCGCCGGCCCGCGGCACGTGCTGGTGATCGGCGCCGGCTTCATCGGCTGCGAGGTCGCGAGCCTGTGCCGGCAGCTCGACCTGCCGGTCACCCTGGTCGAGCCCGGCCCGACGCCGCTGGCCCGCGTCCTCGGCAGCACCGTCGGGGGATTCATCGGCGCGATCCACGCGGGCCACGGGGTCGCGCTGCGCTGCGGCCGCGAGGTCGAGTGGCTCGAGGGCCGGGACGGCCGGCTCGTGCGCGCCCACCTCGTCGACGGCAGCAGCCTCGCGGCCGACGTCGCCGTCATCGCCCTGGGGGCCGTGCGCAACACCGAGTGGCTCGACGGGTCCGGCCTGTCGGCGGATCCGGGCGGCGTCGATTGCGACGCGCGCGGCCACGTCCTCGATTCCGACGGCAGGCCCGACCCGCGCATCGCCGCCGCCGGCGACGTGGCGCGCTTTCCCCACCCGCTCTACGACGGCCGGCGCGTCGCCCTGGAGCACTGGAGCCACGCGGTGGCGCAGGGCGTCCATGCCGGCCGGCGCCTCGCCGGCGCGGAGCCCGAGGGGCCCTACGGCGCCCTGCCGACCTTCTGGTCGACGCAGGGCGACCTCGTGGTGAAATCCGTCGGCCTGACCGAGGGCGCCGACGCGGTGGCGATCACGCAGGGCGATCCGGCGGCCGGCCGCTTCGTCGCCACCTACGGCCGCGCGGGGCGCTGCATCGCGGCGGTCGCGGTCGATTCCGCCCGCTGGCTGCCGGCCCATGCCGAGCTCGTGGAGGCCCGCGCGCCGTTCCCGCCCGAGGGCGCCGCGACCGACCGGCCGAAGCGCGTCACGGTCCACGAGCCGGGCTTTCCGTAACGCGTCGGGAAGCGGAACCGGCCCATCGGGCGAAGCCTTTGTCGTTGCAGCATCTTTCCCGAAGGCCGGTGGCCGCCGTCCGGGTCGATGCGTGAAGGAGACCGCATGCCCGACGCCACCCTCCTCGACCAGGTCAAGGATTTCGCCAACCGGCCGAACCCCTACCCGGTCTACGCGAAGCTGCGGGAGAATCCCGTCTCGCGCCAGGACGACGGTACCGAGGCGGGCACCTGGGTCGCGGCGACCCACGGCACCGTCGCGCGCCTGCTGCAGGACCCGCGGGTCAGCTCCGACACCCTGCCCCCGGCCGACCGGCCGCGCACCGGCAACCCCCTCACCGACCTGATCGTCAAACCGCTCAAGGACTGGATGATGGACCGGCACCGGGTCTTCATCTTCCGCGACCCGCCGGACCACGACGCCCTGCGCTCGGCGGTGATGCACCAGTTCTCCCGCGAGCGCGTCCAGGCGATGCGCGCCCGCTCCGACCGGCTGGTGGCGGACCTGCTCAACGAGAAGTGCGGTGCCCGGGAGATCGACGCGGTCGACGACCTCGCCTACCCGCTGCCCGTGACGGTGATCTGCGAGCTGTTCGGCGTGCCCCGCGAGGACGAGCCGAAATTCCACGGCTGGGCGACGCAGCTCGCCACCGCGCTGGAGCCCGACAGCCTGTCCGATCCCGAGATCCGCGCCGCGAACAGCCGGACCTTCGACGCGATCGGCGGCTACATGGGCGACCTGATCAGGGAGAAGCGCAGGCACCCGCAGGACGACATGCTGTCGGGCCTCGCCAACCACGCCACCCCGGCCGGCGTGAAGATGGGCGATTACGACCTGATCGCCACCTCGATCCTGATGCTGGTGGCCGGGCACGAGACCACCGTGAACCTGATCACCAACGGCCTGCTGACCCTGCTGCGGCATCCGGACGAGCTGGAGCGCCTGCGGCAGGACCCGCTCCGGGCCCCGCGGCTGATCGAGGAGCTGCTCCGCTACGAGCCGCCGGTGCAGTTCCGGACGCGGCGGACCCTGTCGCCCATCGACATCGCCGGGGTCACGATCCCCGAGGGGGCCGATCTCGTGCTGCTGCTGGCCTCCGGCAACCGCGACGCGGCCGTCTTCCCCGACCCCGACCGGTTCGACCCGGACCGCACCGGGATCCGCCATCTCGGCTTCGGCGGCGGCCTGCACTACTGCGTGGGCGCGCCGCTGGCCCGGTTCGAGGCCGAGGCGGCGCTCACCGCCCTCGCCCGCCGGTTGAAGGCGCCGCGCCTGGTCGAGGACCCGCCGCCCTACCGGCCGGGCGCCGCCCTGCGGGGGCCGGAGCACCTGCGGGTGGCGATCGACGGGATCGCCTGAGCCGCGGGCGGGCCGGACGGCTCATCCGAACATCGATGAGACCTCCGACGCGACCGAGACGAAAGTTCGTCGCCGTAAAGTTGTTTGCCTCGCTAAAGTCGCGATCGACCGGCCTGATGGCGACTCGGACGGAACCGGCGGGTTGAGACGATGGCTCAGGGGCTTGCGCGCGCTGCATCGCTGGCGCGCACGGTGAGGACCACGGTGCGCAACCTCGCCCTCGGGCGCGACGACGTCCCGCCCCAAGCGCCCCACGCGCCGCCCGCGCCATCCCGCGCGGTCGAGGCCGACATCCCGGTCGATATCGGCTGCATCAAGGTGTTCCGGGCCGAGAGCTTCCCCGAATCCGGGCCGAGCCCCTGGCTCGACCAGCCCGACGCCCTCGACATCGTCGCGCGGCGCGTGGCGCGCCGGGAGATCACGCCCCGGCAGGCCGAGATCTGCCGGTCCTGGGTGGAGCACGGCTACTACGTCCTGCGCGGCGCGATCGATCCCGACACGATCGACGAGGTCTGGGCCGCCTACGAGGCCGCGATCGCCGGCGGGGACCTGACCCTCGCCCCCGAGAAGGCGGCGCCGGACGACCCGCACCCGGGCCGCTACCTCAACCCGCACCTGAAGGTCGAGGCGATCGACCGGCTGCTGAAGCATCCCGTGCTGATGAACTTCAGCAGCATGGTGCTCGGCCGCCCCGCGATCCCGTTCCAGACCATCGCGTCCCACAAGGGCAGCCAGCAATCTGAGCACTCGGACTCGATCCACATGACGACCTACCCGCTCGGCTACCTGGCTGCCTGCTGGGTCGCCATGGAGGACATCCACGCGGATGCGGGGCCGCTCGTCTACTATCCCGGCACCCACCGCCTGCCGTACCTGTTCAGCCACGACGTCGGCATCACCACGGACGAGTTCCGCGAGCGCGGCTACGGCGCCTATTCCGAGCGCTACGAGCCGGCGATCAAGCAGGAGATCCGGGAGCACGGGGCGACGCCCGCCTACTTCACGGCGCGCAAGGGCGACGTGCTGTTCTGGCACGCGAACCTGCTGCACGGCGGCTCCGCCCGCGCCGACATGCAGCGCTCCCGCAAGGCCCTGGTGCACCACTACTTCGCGGAAGGCTGCATCTGCTACCACGACCTGTCGGCGACCACCTCGGCGGTGCATGGCCCCGTGGAGAGCCTGCCGACCTGCGGCGCGTCCAGCCCCGACATCGCGGTGCGGGAGCGGATCAGCCTGTAAGGACGCTGGGTCGCCGGACGGCCCGGCGACCCAGCCCTCAGGCGGCCTTCACGGCGGCCAGGAAGGTCGTGACCTCCTGGCCGAGGCTCGACGAGTAGCGGGCCAGTTCCTGGGCGGCGCTGAGCACCTGGTCGGAGGCCGCGCCGGTCTCGCGGGCCGCCTGCCGGACGTCGGCGATGTCGGTGCTCACCGCCTGGGTGCCCTGCGCCGCCTGCGTGACGTTGCGGACGATCTCGCTCGTCGCCGCGCCCTGCTCCTCCATGGCGGCGGCCACGCTGAGCGCGACCGTGCGCATCTCGTCGATCGTGCCCCCGATCGTCCGCATCGATTCGACCGCCTGCCGCGTCTCGTTCTGGATGGCGGCGATCTGCGTCGCGATGGTCTCAGTGGCTCGGGCCGTCTGCGAGGCCAGCGCCTTCACCTCGCCCGCCACCACGGCGAAGCCCTTGCCGGCCTCGCCGGCGCGCGCGGCCTCTATGGTGGCGTTGAGGGCCAGCAGATTGGTCTGACCGGCGATCCCGGCGATCAGGCCCATCACCTCGCTGATCTGGTCCGTGCCGCGGGCGAGCACCTGCATCAGGGCGTTGGTCTGGGCCACGTCCGTGCCGGCCCGGTCGGCCATCGCCGAGGACTGGGCGACGCGGGACGCGATCTCGTTGATCGAGGCCGCCATCTCCTCGCTCGCCGCCGCCACGGTCTGCACGTTGCTCGAGGTCTGCTCGGAGGTCGCGGCGACGCGCACCGACTGGTCGGTGGTCCGCGCGGCGGTGCGCGTCATCTCCCGGGCCGTGGCCTCCATCTCGACCGCGGCCGCCGACAGGCCCTGCGTCAGCGCGCTGACCTGCGCGTCGAACCGGGCGGTGACCGTGTCGAGCATCTGGGCGCGGCGCATCTTCGCGTCGTTCTCCGCCACGGCGGCGGCGTCGGCCGCCCGCTTGGCGATCAGGGCGTCCTTGAACACCTGGACGGCGCGCGCCATGGCGCCGACCTCGTCGCCGCGGCGCTGGTCGGCGACCGTCACCGCGAGGTCGCCGTCCGCGAGGCAGCGCATCGCCGCGGTCAGGCGGGTGATCGGGCGCGACAGGCCGTTGCCGACGAGCAGCAGCAGCGCCAGGATCGGCAGGGCGAGACCGGCCGACCAGAGGCCGATGGTGACCGCGCGGTCGCGCACGGCCGCGTGGACGTCGTCGCGGTACAGGCCGGTGGCGACGATCCAGCCCCACGGCTTGAACATCTGCACGCTCGCGACCTTCTCCACCGGCACGGATCCGCCGGGGCGCGGCTTCATGTAGTCGACGAAGCCCGAGCCGTCGCGCTTGGCGGTCTCGACCATCTCGGCGAAGTAGCGCTTGCCGCCGGGGACGTCGGTCTGGTCCACCACCTGCTTGCCGACGTTCTTGGCGTTGAAGGCGTTGGCGATCAGGTGGCCCTGCGCGTCGAGGACGAAGAAGTAGTCCTCGCTGCCGAAGCGCAGGGCGGTGATCGCCGCGAGCGCGGCCTTCTGCGCGTCGGCGACGGGCATCTGGCCTGTCCGGGCCTGCGCCTCGTAGTGGGCGAGCAGGCTCTGCGCGACCTCGGTCAGGCGCTTGGTCATCAGCGCGCGGTCCTCGAGCGCCGAGCCGCGCATGTCGAGGAAGCTCAGGGCGCTGAGGGCGCCGATGGCCAGGAGCACCAAGCCCATCACGGCCGCGAGCTTGTGGCGGAGCCGGAGATCGGCGAGGCGCTGCCACGGCGCGACGCGGTCGACGGGCGGGCGGCTGGTCTGCGTGGGGGTCATCCGAGCACCGGAAGAGGAGGCCTGCGGCCGGCCGGCGTGGATTCGCCGCCCGCGCTGCGCCGGGCCAACCTCGTGCATTCGGGTTAGTAAATCGCAAAGACCTGGGGCCGCTAGCCGGCGAATAGCGGTTTCAAGGCGCCAGATGAGTTTCGAACGGCAGACTTAAATAGATCAGTCTCGACGCTGGGTCGTAGCATTATTCGAGTTTGCGGCTACGAGCCGACTCTGTAGTGGATCGGCTTGAAGCTGCCGTTATTGGATTGCAGGGCCGAGCAGGCGGTGAGCCCGATGATCAGGTCGGTCTCGGCGACGAACACGATCCGGTCCCCGGCCCGGCTGAGGGGCGGCGCCACGGTGAGCGCCCCGGTCGCGCCGTCGATCGGCACGTTCATGAAGCAGTTGAACGCCACCGGGATCGCGTCCGGCGCGATGCCGTAGGGGGCGAGCGCCGCCGCGAGGTTGCCGAAGCAGCCGCGATGCGGGTTCGCGTCGCCGTAGATGATGCGGAACGTGTCGGCCGAGCACGGCGTCAGCAGGAAATCGTGCCGCCCCACCGTGTCCTCCACGATCCGCAGCAGGATGTTGGAGCGGTTCGAGTAGAGCGGGTCGCCGGTAGTCAGGTAGATCCGGCTGGCGTAGTCGAGGGTCCGGCCCGACGAGATCACCTCCCCCGTGTCGTGGCGGTTGAAGGCGAGGAGGTCGGCCACCTGCTCGCCGCAGGGGTCGATCACCGTGAGGCGCTGGCCGCGGTCGAGGGTGAAGGCGACGCCGGAACGCGGCGCGATCGTCTGCACGTCGGCTTGGCACATGGCGGGTTGGCTCACTCCGTTCTCAGGTCCGCGATCCGACCGGTTCAGGCGCTGCCGCCCGGCAGCCCGCGGTCGAGGGTCAGGACCGGCGGGTGCCAGTCCCGCGCCTCCGGGGCCGGCGCCGGTCGGCCCTTCATCGGGCAGCGCCAGTCCGCGTCGACCGCGCGGCCGCTGTACTGGCGCGCCTCCGAGGCCTCGCCGTGGCGCGCCAGCATCGGGTTCACGCTGCCGGCGAGGGCCTCGTCCCGCTCCAGGATCGCGGCGCGCAGCTTCTCGTAGCGCCCCTCGGCCCGCAGCCGCTCGAACTGCGCGTGCAGATTGAAGACCAGCACCGGCGACGAGAAGCGCCGCGCCGGCCGACTCGCCTGCGGGTGAAGCCCGACCACGAAGAACGCCTCGCCGCCGAAGCTCAGGGAGAAGTGCGGGTTGTCGGGATCCTCGGCCACGCGGGAATCGTGGGGCTGGCCGAGCCAGGCGTCCTTGTCGGTCAGGGATTGCGCGCGCGCCCAGAGGTTCCGCTCGAACGCCTCCTCCGAGAGGTCGCCCGGACCCTCGAACACGACCGCGAAACTCTGGAACAGGTCGGGCTGCGCCCGGTACTGCGCCACGAAGGCGAGCAGCGCCGGGTAGATCCGCATGTCGTCCCAGCCCGAGGTGATATCCCGGGCCACGACGATCCGCATCCGCCCCCGGGACAGGGCCGATTTGGCGCCCACGCAGGGGAAGGGCGGGTTCCGGATGAAGTCGCGGAAGGCCTCGGCACGGGGGTGCTCTCGGTCGTCGCGGGGGAGATGCATGCAGGGCCTGCCCGGTCTCTGCGCGGCCGGCCTCGACGCGAGGCGGCCACTGTTCGGGACTCCGGGAACACCACCGGGCGGCCGCTGTTCCGTCCTGCGACAGGTCGTCCGGGGGATAAGGTGAATCCTGCCGCATGCCGGCAAGATCTGTCCGGTTGGACGGACAATATTTCGTGGATCATTGCGGTCGGATAAACATAGGTTAAGGCCGGAAATGCTCACGGTGCCGGTGGCGTGCCGGCGCTGTGCTGCCGCGCGGGGCCCCTGCACTGGGCCAGGCCGCCGCGCGGGCGCCTCAGACCCGGCCGGCCCGCCGCGCGCGGTGCCGCGTCGCCGCGGCGGCCCCGAAGGCCTCGAACAGGGCGCGGTTGATCGGGTTGGTCGCCGGATCGTGCTCGGCGTGCCACTGGACGCCCAGGGCGAAGCCCGCAGCGTCGCGGACGCGGATCGCCTCGACCGTCTCGTCCTCGGCGATGCCCTCGACCACGATCCGCCCGCCCGGTTCCAGGATGCCCTGGCCGTGCAGGGAGTTCACCCGGATCGTCTCGCGCGCCAGGAGGCGGGCGAAGGCGCCCCCGGGCGTCAGCCGGACCTCGTGACGGTCGGCGAAGATCACCTCCAGGTCCGGGTGGATCTCGCCGTTCGCGAGGCGCGGCATGCGGTGGTTGAGCCGGCCCGGCAGGTCGCGGATCTCCGGGTGCAGGCTGCCCCCGAAGGCGACGTTCATCTCCTGGAAGCCGCGGCAGATGCCGAACAGCGGCACGCCCCCCGCCACGCAGGCCTCGATCAGCGGCAGCGCCACGGCGTCGCGATCCTCGTCGTAGGGCTCGTGCGCCGCGCAGGGCTCGGTGTTGAAGCGCGCCGGGTGAACGTTGGCGCGGCCCCCCGTGAGCAGGATGCCGTCCACGGTGTCGAGGAGGTCGCCGAGGTCGGTCATCGCCGGAGCGGCGGCGAACATCAGCGGCAGGGCGCCCGCCACCGCGGCGACCGCCCGCATGTTGTTCTCGCCGACGATCTGCGCCGGGAAGCGGCTGTCGATCAGGCGCGCGTTGCCGATGACGCCGATCACGGGTCTCGCCATCGTTCCGGCCGCTCCTCGATCCTGTCCTGCCCGCCGCGGCAGGCTCTACGACCCACGCAAGGCCGGCGCCAGTCCCGTCCGGCTCAAGGCGGCGACAGAACGCCCGCGTCCGAAGCCTCGGCGCGGAGCACCTCGGCCACGCGCTCCGGCGCCTCTTCGTGGGCGAGGTGGCCGAGGCCCCGGATCAGGCGGACGCGGGCGTCGGGCATGCGGTCCCGCAGGGCGAAGGCAGTGTCCGGCAGGATGGCCCTGTCGTCGCCGCCGACGATCAGCAGGGTCCGGGTGCCGAGGCCGGGCAGCGCGCTGTGCAGCCCGGCGAGATCCCAGTTCGCCATCATGCCCAGCGCCCCGCGGACATGGCCGGCTCGGGCGAAGAGCCGCCGGTAGAGGTCGACCCCCTCCGGGTCGAGGCGCGAGCCGGTCCCCTCGATCAGGCGCTTGGCCGCGGACCGGTCCGCCGTCCAGGCGAAGATCCGGGGGGTGAACGGGTTGAGGAACAGGAGGCGCGCCATGCTGGGGAACAGCAGGTTCGCCGCCCCCGGCAGCGGCGCGAGAGCGCCGTTGAAGGCCGCCAGCAGCCGGGGCGCGATGGCGCCGTCGAGGCACATGCGCGCGAGGATGGCGGCGCCGGCCGAGTGGCCCGCCGCCAGGACCGGCGGCCGGCCGAGCGCCGCCACGAGGCCCGCCACGGCCCGGGCCATGCCGGGCAGCGACAGGTCGGCGTCGGGCAGCGGGTCCGTGAAGCCGTGGCCCGGCAGGTCCGGGGCGATCACGAAGAAGTCGCGCGCGAGCAGTGGCGCCAGCCCGCGCCACGAATGCGTGGCCGCCCCGGTCCCGTGCAGGAGCAGCAGCGTCGGGGCGTCCGGAGACCCGTATTCCTGGACGTGCCAGCGCAGGCCGGCCGCCTCCACGAAGCGGCTGGTGTCCCGATGGGGCCAGTCCCGGCCCTCCAGGGCCCAGTCGGGCCGGTCCGCGTCATAGCCGGTCAGCATGCGCGCGTATCCTGCACTGCGGCATAGCCGGACGATCCAGAGGCGACGGCGGCGCTATCGTTCATGGCCGGAAGTATTTCGTAACACTGAACAATCCCATGCGGCGGCCGCATGCCACCGGTGAGCGGAGACCGATTGCTGCGCTGCAGCAGCGACGTCATACCACGGGCGAGCAAGAACAAGACGCGTCCACCAACTCCGGAGAAGGCCATGATCCTCTTCACCTCCTCGACCCAGAACATCGCCGCCCCGGTCTCCGGCAGCTGGAGCCTCAAGGCCATCGTCCGCGAGATGCTGAACTCCTGGCTCGCCCACCACCAGCGCCTCGCCGACAGCGGCATCGGCGGCGACCTCTGACACCCTGTCGCACGGGTGACGGGCGCGGCGCTCAGAGTGCCGCCCGCACCGCCGCGCTGAGCTGGCCGGCCTCGACCCGCGGCAGTTTCAGGTAGCGGGCGCCCATCGCGTCCGCGACCGAACGGGCCTCCTCGCCCCGTGTGCCGGTATCGACCACGATGGCCTGCAGCCCGGCCGCACGCAGGGCTCGGGCCGCCTGCAGGGCGTCCGCGCCCGCCCGGGCCCGTCCCCCCTCCCCCGACCGCGCGACGTTGGCGCGCCCGTCGGTCAGCAGCACGATCGCCGGCCGGCTGCCGCCACGGCGCACGCTGAGCGCCACCGCGACCGCGGCGTCGATCCCCGATGCGAGCGGCGTCCCGCCCCCGCCCGGCAGTCCCGAGAGCCCGCGCTTGGCCCGGGTGAGCGAGCGCGTCGGCGGCAGGACCAGATCCGCTCCGGCGCCGCGGAACGCCACCAGCGCCACCCGGTCCCGGCGGACATAGGCCTCCGCCAGCAGCAGCTCGACCGCGCCCTTGGCCTCCGCCAGCCGCTCCAGGGCGGCCGAGCCCGAGGCGTCCACGCAGAACACCGTTGTGGTCTCGGTGCGCTGCTTGAGGATCCGGATCCGCAGGTCGTCCCGCCGCACCACGATGCGGCGCATCTCTCCTTCTACTCTGCGGATGGCCTGCCAGGGCGCCGCCGCCCGCAGGGTGGCGAGCAGGTCGAGCCGTCCCCGCCGCGGGTCGCCCCGCCGGCTGCCCACGGGGCGGCCGGTGCGGGCCGCGGCGGCCTGCCCGACGCGGCCGGCCTTGGCGGCCGGGAGACGCTGCGCGCCCGCCAGCAACTGGTCGAGGAGGTTCGGCGGGATCGCGGCGCGCACCGCCTCCAGCACGACGTCGTCGGGCACCTCCGCGGCGGCCGGATCCGACGCCTCCGCGGCGCTCGGCTCGGGCGGCTCCGCCGGTGCCTCCGCGGCCTCGGGGGCGGGCTGCTCCGGTGCGGGCAGGCGCGTGGCGCGCGGCGCCAGGACGAGGCGTCCGGCCGCCACGATCGCCCCCTGGCCGATCGGCCCCTCTCCTGCGAGGGCGCGCGCCACCCGCGCCGCCAGGATCGGGCCGCGCAGCGACGCGATCCCGAGAACCTCGGCCAGGGCGCAGAGGCTGCCGACCGGGTCGGACTCGGCGGCCTCCGGGGCGGGTTCCGGTTCGGCCACCGCTGTGTCCGCGGGGCCGAGTCCGCTCAGGTCGATCCGGAAGGCGAGGCGGTCGGCCAGGGTGTCGGCGACGGCCTCGTCGGCCTCGCCCTCGTCGAGCAGGATCAGGCCGAAACGGGCGCTCCGCTCCGAGGCCGCGCCGGTGTCGAGGGCGGCGGCGAGGCGGGATGCGGTGCCCGGCGCGAGGCGCTCGGCCATGGGCACGACGACGATCCCGCCATCGGCCTCCGCGAGCAGGCCGGGCCGCGCGACGGGGCGGCCCGCCGCCAGGGTCGCGGCGAGGTCGAGGCCGCCGAGCAGGCCGTCGTCGCCGATGCCGGGCGGCAGGCGCCGCCAGGGCGTTCCCGGGGGCAGCGCCGCCCGCACGATGTCGAGCCAGCGCTCGCGCACCGGCCCGGCGGGGGCCCGCAGCACCGCGCCGCCGAACCCGTGCGGGTCGGCGGCGAGAAGCCGGGCGGCGAGACCGGCATCGGCCCAGGGATCGGCCCAGGGATCGGGCGCCCTCCCTTCACCCTCCGAGGGGCAGGGGATGCGCGGCGGTGGCGTCACGCAAACACCTCCGCCAGCGCCCGCTCCACCCGGGCGGTGGAACCGGATTCGTCCAGCGGGTTGCGGCGCAGCCGGTGGCGCAGGGCGGCCGGGGCGATGCGAATGAGGTGGTCGTCGGTCACCGCCTCCGCGCCGTCCAGGGCGGCCAGCGCCCGGGCGGTGCGCATCAGGGTCAGCTCGCCGCGCAGCCCGTCGGTGCCCAGCGCCAGACAGAGCCGCGCCGCGCGCTCCAGGGCGGCGTCGGGGACGGTGACCGCGGGCAGGCGTTCCCGCGCCAGCAGGATTGTCTTCTGAATTTTCCGCTCCGCCCCCGCGTGCGCCGCGCAGAATCCCTCCGGGTTGCGCTCGTAGGCGTCCCGGGCGCGCACCACCGCGATGCGGGTGGGGATGTCCTTCGGGGTCACGACCTCGCAGGCGAGCCCGAACCGGTCGAGGAGCTGCGGCCGCAGCTCGCCCTCCTCCGGGTTGCCGGACCCGACGAGGACGAACCGCGCCGGGTGGCGCAGCGACAGGCCCTCGCGCTCGACCGTGTTGACGCCGGAGGCCGCCACGTCGAGCAGCAGGTCGACGAGGTGGTCCTCGAGGAGATTGACCTCGTCGATGTACAGGAAGCCGCGGTTGGCCCGGGCGAGCAGCCCCGGCTCGAAGGCCTTCACGCCGGCGCCGAGCGCCCGCTCCAGGTCGAGGGTGCCGACCACCCGGTCCTCGGTGGCGCCGAGGGGCAGGTCCACCACCGGCACCGGCTTCTTGTGGCTCTTGCGCGGGCCGCCCGCGGCGCAGTGCGGGCAGGATTCCGCCGGGCTGTCCGGGTCGCAGTTGTACGGGCAGCCGACCACCGCCCGCATCGGCGGCAGCAGGGCGGCCAGCGCCCGGATCGCCGTGGACTTGCCGGTGCCGCGGTCGCCGAAGACGAGCACGCCGCCGACCGCCGGGTCAACCGCCGCGATCAGCAGCGCCTGGCGCATCTCGTCCTGGCCGACGATGGCCGAGAAGGGGAAGGTGGGCACGCGATGACTCGATGCTGCGGGGGCATCCGACCCACCCCCTCATCCTGAGGTGCCGCGGCGGGGCGGAGGCCGCGACGGAGGCCCCCGGGGAACGCGCGGCCGGCGAACTCCCTCGAGGCCCGCTGGCGCGGGCGCCCCAGGATGAGGGTGCGATGCGGAGAAGGAAAGCCCTACTCCGCGGCCTTCTGCCGGAGCCCGATCCGCCCCCAGATCGTGGTGAGCGCCTCGACCAGACGGGCGATGTCGGCGTCTGTGTGCAGCGGCGACGGCGTGATCCGCAGGCGCTCGGTGCCGCGGGCGACCGTCGGGTAGTTGATCGGCTGCACGTAGATGCCGAACTCGTCGAGCAGGGTGTCGGAGATGCCCTTGCAGAGCACGGGATCGCAGACCATCACCGGCACGATGTGGCTGTCGTTGGGCATGGTCGGGATGTCGGCGGCCTCGAGCGCCTGCCGGACCTTCGCCACGCGCTCCTGATGCCGGGCCCGCTCGACGCCGCTCTCCTTGAGGTGGCGGATCGACGCCGCCGCGCCCGCCGCGACGGCCGGCGGCAGCGAGGTCGTGAAGATGAAGCCCGACGCGAAGCTGCGCACGAAGTCGCAGAGCTTCTCGGACGCCGTGATGTAGCCGCCGTGCACCGCGAAGGCCTTGCCGAGCGTGCCCTCGATCACGTCGAGCCGGTGGGCGACGCCGTCCCGCTCCGAGATGCCGCCGCCGCGCGCGCCGTAGAGGCCGACCGCGTGGACCTCGTCCAGATAGGTGAGCGCCCCGTGGGCCTCGGCCACGTCGCAGATCTCGGCGATCGGCGCGATGTCGCCGTCCATCGAGTAGACCGACTCGAACGCCACCAGCTTCGGTCGGGCGGGGTCGATCAGGCCGAGCTTCCGGTTCAGGTCCTCCGGGTCGTTGTGGCGGAAGATGTGGCGCTCGGCGCGGGAGAACCGGATTCCCTCGATCATCGAGGCGTGGTTCTCGGAATCGGAGAAGACGGCGCAGTTCGGCAGGCGCGAGGCCAGGGTCCCGAGCGCCGCCCAGTTCGACACGTAGCCGGAGGTGAACAGCAGGGCCGCCTCCTTGCCGTGGAGGTCGGCGAGTTCCTGCTCAAGGAGCACATGGTAGTGGTTGGTGCCCGAGATGTTGCGGGTGCCGCCGGCGCCGGCGCCGCAGCGGTCGATCGCCTCGTGCATCGCCCCGGTGACGGTCTGGTGCTGGCCCATGCCGAGATAGTCGTTGGAGCACCAGACCGTGACCGGCCGGGTGCCGCCCGCGTGGTGGTGGGTGGCGTGCGGGAAGTTGCCGGCGTGGCGCTCGAGGTCGGTGAAGACCCGGTAGCGGCCCTCCCGGTGGAGCCCGGCGATCTCGCCTTCGAAGAAGGTCTCGTAATCCATGTCGCCTCTCCCCGAACAAACCCTGCGGGTTGATCCCGCCTGTGACACCGGACTTCGCACAAGACCAGTTCCAGATTGGTGGACGTGCGTCGCCCCGCGATGATCCCTCGGCCTACACGTGGTCCGGCGGTCCGGCCGCCTCCCCGGGCGCCCGGGCCGGCAGGCTCCAGCGCCACAGCTCCGCCGAGGGCAGCGGCAGCATCAGGAACCAGTGCTCCAGCGTGGCGAGCGCGGTCAGCGTCGCCAGGACCGTGAAGCCGATCAGCTCGTGCTCCAGCAGGTCGGCTCCGAGCGCCGCGCGCCCGAGCAGGGCCGCCGCGATGGTCCCGAGGCTCACCGAGACCGGGAACAGCAGGTTCATCGGCTTCCGGGACAGGTAGCAGGCGAGGTAGCCGAGATGGTCCGGCAGGAACTCGGCGTGGAGGTTGCGCACCCCGAGGAACAGGTTGAGTCGCGCCGACAGGTTCATCACGACCAGCGTGCCGTAGGTCCACAGGGCGAAGCGGTTGGGGCTGCCCCAGACCAGCGCCAGGATCGCGAGGCCGCCGACCACGATGGCGAATTCGTGCCACAGGCTGGTGGCGAGCGCGGCGAGGAACCGGTCGAGGCCGCGCACGCTCGGCGCGCAGGCGACGGGCCGCGGGCCCGACAGGAAGCCCATGTAGTAGCTCATCTCCTGCCAGCCCCAGACGACGAGCGCCGCCGTGAAGGCCGTGTAGGCCCCCGTGGCGCTCGTGTCGGCGGCGCTGGACCGGATCGCCACCAGGGCGCCGGCGAGCAGGAGGGTCGCCCCGGCCATGCTCCACGGATGCGTCCGCCGCGGGGCGTGGTCGAGCAGCAGGATCAGCCCGGTGGAGAACCACCAGAGCAGCACCGCGTACAGGACCGGGGCGGCGTAGGTCCCCATGCTACCAGACCGGCTGGAGGCGGATATCGGCCGGCAGGGCGTTGGCCTTGACGGGCAGGAGATAGAGCCGCGCGAAGGTCACGGCGGCGCGCGCGGCGTGGAGGCCCTGCAGGGCCTTGCCGACGAGGCCGCCCCGCGCCTTGGCGTCGGCGATCGCCCGGGAGCAGGCGAGGAGCCGGTCGAGCCCCGCCTTGAACTTCGGATTGTCGATATCGAGCTCCAGCGGGAAGGTCTGGCGGGAGATCTCCGAAGTGATCCGGAAGACCTTGAAGTCGTAGTCGCTGGGATCGACCCCGAGCGCGGCGTGGAAGGCCGGGCGGTGATGGTCGCGCACGTACATCGTGGCGAAGACCGCGAGCAGGAAGAACCGGATCCAGTAGCGGTTCACGCCGCTCGTCAGCTTCGGGTTCGCCCGCATCAGCAGCGCGAAGGCCTCGCCGTGGCGGAACTCGTCGTTGCACCACAGCTCGAACCACTTGAAGATCGGGTGGATGCGCCGCTCCGGGTGCCGCTCCAGCTCGCGGAAGATCGTGATGTAGCGGGCGTACCCGATCTTTTCCGACAGATAGGTGGCGTAGAAGATGAACTTCGGCCGGAAGAACGTGTACTTCTTGGACTTGGTGAGGAAGCCCAGATCCACGCCGATGCCGAAGTCCTTGAGCGTGTCGTTGATGAAGCCCGCGTGGCGCGCCTCGTCGCGGCTCATGAAGCCGAACAGCTCCTTGATATCCTTGTTCTTGGCCCGCTTCCTCATCTCCGCGTAGAGCACGCAGCCGGAAAATTCCGCCGTGATGGACGAGACCAGGAAGTCCAGGAACTCCTTCCGCAACTCGGGCTCCATCCGCGACAGGTCGCAGTCGAACTCCTCGTTGCGGGTGAAGTGGCGCTTGTTCGGGTCGGAGCGCAGCTCGGCGATGAGCACGTCCCAGTCGCGCCGGACCGGCTCGACGTCGGTCCGGTCGAGCTCGTCGAAATCGGTCGTGTAGAAGCGCGGGCTCAGGAAGGTCGTCTCCTGGGCAGCCCGGGTCGATTCGTTGACCGGAGTCTTCGGGACGGGCTGGCCGGAGGGCGGCGGGACGGGTGCGTTCACAGCTTCCTCCTCTCGGAGAAGCTGACCTCGTAGAGTTCGGTCAGCTCGAGATGGGCGATGAGCTTGGTCCAGGCCCGCTCCAGCGGGCCGGCCCGGGTGATCGTGGCGGTGCGCCGCACGGTGAGGCGCTCGCCGTAGGGCACCGAGGTCGGCGCGTCGTGGACCTGGACCGCGTCGCCGGGCTCGATCTCGAAGCCGGCATCGAGGGTCACGTGCGCGTGCAGGCTCTCGGGCGTCTGCTCGATCTCCACCGTGCAGGGCACGGTGACGGTGCGGCTGCCGAACAGGCCCATCACCGCGTCTCCGTGGCGGGGGCGCCCGGCGCGGGCATCAGCCGGGCGAAGGCCCCGGCATTGGTCGGCCCGAAGGCTTCGAGCGGCACACGGCGGCCGGTCGCCTCGTCGGCCAGCGCGAGGCGGCCGTCGTCGTAGCGGGTCAGGCTGAAGGGCTTCTCGGGGCCGAGGCCCTCCCGCTGGCGGGCCTGGGCGAGACCCCGCAGGGTCCCGCGCAGGAAGCCGTCCTCGCCGGGTCGGATCCAGGCGACGATGTGCCGGTCGGCGACGTCCCGCAGGGCGATCGAGCCGTCGACCTGATCCTCGGCGCGGAACTCGAGGCGCTCCACCACCTTGGCAGGCGGCAGGGCGACGAGGCCGACCTTCTCGCTCCGGCCGATCAGGACCGCCAGCATGGTGAAGCCCATCAGCGCTCCGGCACCGATCATCAGCAGCGCCGGTGCCGGTCCCGCGACCGACGGTGCCATGGCCCGGCCGGCGCCCTCCGCCCGCTCGCCCATCGTGCCCCTCCCTATTCGGCCGCGACGAGGCGACCGGGATTCTCGTCCGCTCGGCCGAGACGCGCCACCCGAACCGGCGGCGCCGTGCCGTCGGCATGGGCCTCGAGGGCGCGTGCCAGCAGCGCCGCCGCGGCGTCCGCGTCCGGCACCGAGCGCAGCATGGGCTCGGTCCGGGCGAGATGCCAGGGCCGGACATGCGGCCAGATGTGAAGGTAGGCGATCCGGAGGCCCGGCCGCAACCGCAGCGGCAGGTCGCCGCTGCCGTCCGTGAAGGCGCGCAGGGCCGCCGTCTCGATCTGCGCGAAGGGCAGGTTGTGGGTCACCGGCAGGGCGATGCCGGCCTGCAGCACGACCCGGCGGTTGGTCACCGTGTAGAGCGTCGTCCGGTGGGTGAGCCAAGCGAGCAGCCAGAGCAGCCCGACGGCGACGGCGCCGATCACCAGGGTCGGCGCCACCACCCTCATCGCCGCGGCGGGCGAGCCCGCCGCGAGGCCGAAGGCCAGGGCGCAGACCGAGAACCACGCGATCACGAGGCGGGCGTGGAACACCCGGACCAGCAGCCCCGCGGTGGCCGGCGCACCCTGCCAGAGGATGCGTTCGCCCGCCGGCAGCGGGCCGGGCAGACCCCGCAGGGTGCCTTCGGGGAGGAAGTCGCCGCTCATATCAGGGGCTCCGCCCGGGCCGGCGTCGCGTAGAGCGTGCCGGCGCCGAAATACGAGATGATCCGCTCCTCCTCGAGGAAGGTCACGCTGTCGGGGTCGCGGGTGGTCGGGATGTCGGCGAACTGGCTGGCGAGCAGCGCCTCGGTCGTCACCGTCTTGGTGAAGCCGCCGGCCCGGCAGAACGTGGTCGGCATCAGCCGGCGCCCGCCCGTCGGGAGCTCGACCTCGTAGTAGCGGATCAGCGACTCGCCGCGGTCGACCCAGACGTCGCTGATCACGCCCGCGACGGCGTTGTCGGTGCCGAACACCGTCATGCCGATCGGGTTCGGGCCGTCCTCGTGGATGACGAAGTTCCTGGCCACCCGCAGGGGCACGATGCGGATCTCGTCGTCCCAGGTCCGATCGTGCACGTCGTGCCGCAGCACCCAGGAGCCGGGACCGACCCCGGCCTGGAGCGACGACTCGGTGCGCTCGTAGGGCGCCCCCGGCCAGGGCTCGACCTTGCGGGCCGGGATTCCGGTCTCGACGTCGTCGCGGCCGTGCACCGCCTGCGGCGCGTAGGTCGTCTCGCCGCCCGGCAGGTGGAACGCCTTGGACCGCGGGATCAGGATCGGGTCGTCCGACTTGCGCCGCCCGACCGCCTCATTCTCCAGGGGGTAGCCCTCCCGCCGGTCCTCCCGGCGCAGCCAGAAGACCAGCCCCGCGAAGAAGAGGAAGAAGGCGTAGAGCACGACCTGGGCGACGTCGACGTAACCCGTGAGTGCGCCGGTTGGCATGGTGGACCTCCCCGTATCTCAGGCCGTCCGGCCGGCAAGATCGCCGCCGAGTCGGTGTTGCGTCTCAGCCCGCGCGTCCTCCCGCACCAGCGGCCCCAGGGCGAGGAGGGCCGCGAACAGCAGGGCGATCTCGATGTGGTAGACGATGAGGTAGCCGATGGCGGGCTCGTTCATGCCCTCGCCGAGCACCCCCGACTGGGCGATGGCGCCGCCCACGTCCCGCACGAGGCCGCTCGCCGCGATCGAGAGGCCGGCCGCGGTCGCCTGCACGGCGCCCCAGGCGCCGAGCGCGAGCCCGGTATCTTCGGGGCCGGCGCGGTTCATCGAGGCGGTGAGCGTCCCGTGGGCGAACAGGCCGCCGCCGAGCCCGATCAGGCTCACGCCCGCGGCGAACAGGTCGGCCGAGGCGAGCGGGGCGGCGAAGACCACCGCCGAGAAGGCCAGAATCCCGATCCCGACACCCACCGCCGACACGCGGAACGGGTCGCCCCCGCGGCCGAGCCAGCGCGCCGCGACCAGTAGGCCGAGTCCGCCGCCGGCGGCCAGCAGCGCGGTCAGCGCCGTGGTGGCGGCGACCGAGAGGTGCAGGATCTGGCCGCCGTAAGGTTCGAGCAGGATGTCCTGCATGGAGAAGCCCGCCGTGCCGAGCCCGATCGCCACGAGGCGGCGCCGCGCGGTGCCCTGCCCCGCGTAAGCCCGCCAGGAGGACCGGAAGTCCCGCTGCGGCGCCGTCCGTGTGCGGTTCGGATCGCGCGGCTCCTGCTTCCAGAGGGCGAACCCGTTGAGGATGATCGTGACCAGAGCCGCGCCCTGGATCACTTGGATCAGCCGGACGGCCGAGAAGTGGGCGAGGAACAGGCCGAACAGCACGGCGCTCGCCATCATGCCGAACAGGAGGGCCGCGCAGAGCAGCGCCACCACCTTCGGCCGGGCGTGGGCGGGGGCGAGGTCGGTGGCGAGTGCGAGGCCCACGGTCTGGGTGGTGTGCAGGCCGGCGCCGACCAGCAGGAAGGCCAGCGCCGCCGCGAGGTCGCCGACCCAGAGCGGCCCGGTCGTGTCGCCCGACAGGATCAGCAGGGCGAACGGCATGATCGCCAGGCCGCCAAACTGGAGCAGCGTGCCGAACCAGATATAGGGCACGCGCCGCCAGCCCAGGACCGAGCGGTGCGTGTCCGAGCGGAAGCCGACCAGCGCGCGCAGGGGGGCGAAGACCAGCGGCAGCGCCAGCATCATCGCGACGATCCAGGCCGGGACGCCGAGCTCGACGATCATCACCCGGTTCAGGGTGCCGATCAGCAGCACCGCCGCCATGCCGACGGTCACCTGGAACAGGGCGAGGCGGAGCAGACGTCCCAGCGGCAGCTCGACGGTGGCGGCATCCGCGAAGGGAAGCACGGCCGGACCGAGGCGCATCAGGGCATCGGTGAGCTTGCGGGCGGGGGTCATGGTCGCACCCCGGGTACCGCCGGGCTTGCTCCCCCATCCGCGGCGGGAGGCAGGGTGCGCGTCAGCGCGACCGCGTTCGACAGGTAGAACCCGCTGTTGATCCGGTGGCTCTGGGTCCAGGCGAAGGTGGCGAGGGCCTTCTCCGAAGCGATCCGCCGCCGCAGCCCGCCCTCGGTCACCGGCACGATGGCCGGCGAGCGGTCGCCGCGCGGAAAGAACTTCCCGGCGGCGTGCATCACAGTCAGCAGCGCCGTGCGCGGCGCCACGGTGAACAGCACCGAGCCGTCCGTGCGCGCGCCCAGAACCGCCAGCGCCCGCGCGATGTCGACGGCGCGGTAGTGGATCAGCGAATCCATGGCCACGACGTGGTCGAAGCGGCCGAGCGCCGGATCGAGCATGTCGCCGACGCGGAAGTCGATGCGCCCCGCGCCGGAGATCGCCGGCAGTCGCTCCTGCGCCAGCCCGATCAGCGTCGGCGAGACGTCGATGGCCACCACCTCGGCCCCGCGGCGCGCCGCCTCGACGCTCAGCGCCCCGGTGCCGCAACCGGCGTCGAGCAGCCGCAGGCCGGTCATGTCGGCCGGTAGCCAGGAGAGCAGCGTCGCCCGCATGGCGTCGCGGCCAGCGCGTACGGTGGCGCGGATCCGACTGACCGGGGCGTCCGAGGTCAGGCGCGACCACGCCTCGACCGCGGTGCGGTCGAAGTAGGTGGTGAGCTCGCCCCGCCGGGCGTCGTAGCTGGCGCTGGCCATCGGTCGGACCCCAAACTCAATCGAAACCGAGGAACTCGAACAGGTCGCGGTCCTTCATCGGGACTGCCTCGCAGGGCGCGGCGCCCGACCAGAGCGTCTCGGCGAGCCGCATGTACTCGGCGGTCACGGCGTCGAGCTCCGGGGACGAGTCCATCTCGAACAGGGTCGACTTCTTGAGCCGCGAGCGGCGGACCACGTCGAGATCGGGGAAGTGGGCCAGCCGCCTCAGGCCGACCGCGTCGTTGAACCGGTCGATCTCGTCGGTCTTGGCCGAGCGGTTGGCGATGACGCCCCCCAGGCGCACCGGGTAGTTCTTCGACTTGGCGTGGATCGCAGCGACGATCCGGTTCATGGCGAAGATCGAGTCGAAGTCGTTGGCGGTGACGATCAGCGCCTGGTCGGCGTGCTGGAGCGGCGAGGCGAAGCCGCCGCAGACCACATCGCCCAGCACGTCGAACACCACGACGTCGGTGTCCTCCAGGAGATGGTGCTCCTTGAGGAGCTTCACCGTCTGGCCGACCACGTAGCCGCCGCAGCCGGTGCCGGCCGGGGGGCCGCCGGCCTCGACGCACATCACGCCGTTGTAGCCCTCGACCACGAAATCCTCGACGCGCAGCTCCTCGGAGTGGAAGTTCACCGCCTCCAGGGCGTCGATCACCGTCGGGGCGAGGCGCTTGGTCAGCGTGAAGGTCGAGTCGTGCTTCGGGTCGCAGCCGATCTGCAGCACCCTTTTGCCGAGCTTCGAGAAGGCCACTGACAGGTTCGACGAGGTGGTCGACTTCCCGATCCCGCCCTTGCCGTAGACCGCGAAGACCTTGGCGGTCTCGATCTTCAGGTCCGGATCGAGGGCGACCTGGACGCTGCCTTCTTCCTTCCGGGCGACGACCGGATTGCGGATGGCGATGTTCATGCGGCGACTCCTGTGGTGACGCCTTCGAGACGATCCTCCAGCTCCTCCTCGGCCCGGTCGAGGGCGTCCCGCATCTCTGCGTTGGGAGTCCAGAAGCCGCGCCGGTGGGCCTCGATCAGCCGTTGGGCGACCTTGGCGGAGGCGGTGGGGTTGAGGGCCGCCATGCGCTCGCGCATGGCGGGGTCGAGGACGTAGGTCTCGGTGATCCGCTCGTAGATCCAGGGCTGGACCGCGTTGGCGGTGGCCGACCAGCCGACCGTGTTGGTGAGATGCGTCTCGATCTGGCGGACACCCTCGTAGCCGTGGCCGAGCAGGCCCTCGTACCATTTCGGGTTGAGCATCCGGGTGCGCGTCTCCAGCGCCACCTGCTCCTCCAGGGAGCGGACGCGCCCCTCCCCGCGGGTCTGGTCGCTGATGTAGATCGGCACCGACTCGCCCTTGGCCCGGGCCACCGCCCGGCCCATGCCGCCGAGCCCGTCGAAGTAGTGATCGACCGAGGTGACGCCGACCTCGACCGAATCGAGATTCTGGTAGGCCATGTCGACGGAGGCGAGCACCGCCTGCATCAGCGCGCGCTGCGGCGCCGGGCGGCCGGTGCGGCCGTAGGCGAAGCTCTTGCGGCGGGAGAAGGTCTCGCACAGCTCGGCGTCGTCGTCCCAGTTCCCGGAATCGACCAAGTGGTTGACGTTGGCGCCGTAGGCCCCCTCGGCGTTGGAGAAGACCCGCAGGGACGCGGTCTCCAGATCGCAGCCCTGCTCGACCTGGATCGCCAGGGCGTGCTTGCGGACGAAGTTCTGCTCCACCGGCTCGTCGGCGGTGGCGGCGAGATACGACGCTTCAGCCAGAAGCTTGGTCTGCAAAGGCAACAGATCGCGAAAAATGCCCGAGAGGGTGACCACCGCGTCGATGCGCGGGCGGCCGAGGGTCTCGAGCGGGACCAACTCGGCGCCGCTGAGCCGGCCGTAGCCGTCGAAGCGGGGCCTTGCGCCGATCAGCGCCAGCGCCTGCGCGATCGGGCCGCCCTCGCTCTTGAGGTTGTCGGTGCCCCACAGGACCAGGGCGACGCTCTCCGGGCAGGGCTTTCCGTCCGCGGCGAAGCGCTCGAGGATCCGGGCCACCTGCCGTGCGCCGTCGGCCACCGCGAAGGCAGAGGGCAGGCGGTAGGGGTCGAAGCCGTGGATGTTGCGGCCGGTCGGCAGCACGGCCGGGTTGCGCAGCAGGTCGCCGCCGGCCACCGGCGGTACGAAGCGGCCGTCCAGCGCGCGCAGCAGGGCCGGCACCTCGTGGTCGCGGGACAGCAGCCGGTCGGTTTCGGCCAGATTTTTCAGGACTTCGCGGGTCGCCTCGTCGGCGGGCAGGCCGGACGCCTTCAGCGCCGCCTCGATCCCCTGCCCCGCCACCAGGGCCTCGATCCCGGCCCGCTCCGGCCGCACGCCGTGGGCCGACTCGGCGAGCGCCAGGAGCAGGTCGACCCGCTCCTCCGCCGGCGTGCCCTGGCCGACCACGTGGAGACCGTGCGGGATCAGGGTCTGCTCGAGTTCCTGAAGGGCGGCCCAGAGGCCGGAGACCCGCGCCTCCAGATCGCCGCTCCACGCGGGCTCCGCGGCCACGAGATCGACCGCCGCACCCTGCTGCTGGATCAGCTCGGCAAGGCTGCCGCGCTCGGGCGCCGCCTCGGGGCCGAGGCCGCGCCAGCGCTCGATCGAGCTCTTGAGATCGAGCAAGCCGCGATAGAGCCCGGCCGCCGCGAGGCTCGGGGTCAGGTAGCTCACCAGCGTCGCGGCGGAGCGGCGCTTGGCGAGCGTTCCTTCGGATGGATTGTTGGCCGCATAGAGGTAGACGTTCGGCAGCGCCCCGATCAGCCGCTCCGGCCAGCAGGCCTCGGATAGGCCGGTCTGCTTGCCGGGCATGAATTCGAGCGCCCCGTGGGTGCCGAAATGCAGGACGGCGTCGGCGGAAAAGTCCTCGCGCAGGTAGCGGTAGAAGGCCGAGAACGCGTGGGTCGGCGCGAAGCCGCGCTCGAACAGCAGCCGCATCGGGTCGCCCTCGTAGCCGAAGGCCGGCTGGACTCCGACGAAGACGTTGCCGAACTGCGCGCCGAGGACGAAGATCTCGCCGCCGTTGGTCAGGTGGCGGCCCGGCGCCGGGCCCCACTGGGCCTCGATCTCGGCGAGGTGGGGCTCGCGGCGCAGATGATCCTCGGCCGGGATGCGGGCGTGGACGTTGGCCTGGGTCCCGTAGCGCTTGGTATTGCCCTCCAGGATCGCCGCGCGCAGGGCATCGACGCTCTCGGGGACCTCCACCGTGTAGCCGTCCGCCGCCAGACCCTTCAGGGTGTTGAGCAGCGAGGCGTAGACCGACAGGAACGCCGCCGTGCCCGTGGCGCCGGCATTGGGCGGGAAGTTGAACAGCACGACGGCGAGCTTCCGCTCAGGCCTCGCGGTCCGGCGGAGCGACACCAGCCGGGCGACCCGCTCGGCGAGGCGGGCGGCGCGCTCAGGGTGGACCCGCATGTCCCGGGCATTGTCGCTGCCGGAGGCCGAGGAGCGGCCGCCGAACACCATTGGGGCGGTGGCGCCGTCGAGTTCGGGGATCGCGACCATCATGGTCGCCTCGACCGGCGACAGGCCGCGGTCCCCCGCCTCCCACTGCTCGATCGTCTGGAATTCCAGCGCCTGGGCGGCGAGGTACGGCACGTCGAGGCGGGCCAGCATCGCCTCGGCGGCGGCTGCGTCGTTGTAGGCGGGGCCGCCGACCAGCGAGAAGCCGGTGAGCGAGACCATCGCGTCGATCGCGGCGCGCCCGTCTCGCATGAAGAAGGCCTCCACCGCCGGGCGGTTGTCGAGGCCGCTGGCGAAGGCCGGCACCACGTCGAGGCCCTGCGCCTCCAGGGCGGCGATGACGCCGTCGTAATGGGCGGTGTTGCCGGCGAGCACATAGCTGCGCATCACCAGCAGGCCGACCCGGCCCCGGGCGCCCGCGAGGCGCGGCAGCCGCGACGGGTCGGCGCCGATCCGGCCGTGCAGGCGCGGGTGGTAGAGGCCGGTCTCCGGGTAATCGAGGGGCGCAGGCGCCGCCGGACCCTCGCGCCAGGCGGCGCGCGCGCCGGCCGCGTAGCGGTGCACGAGGAAGCGCACCAGGGCGGCGACGTTCTCGTCCGACCCCGCGAGCCAGTATTGCAGGGTGAGGAAGTAGGCGCGCACGTCCTGGGCCGAGCCCGGGATGAAGCGCAGGATCTTCGGCAGCTTGCGCACGAGCGCCATCTGGCGGCCGGCATTGCCCTGCTGGCCCGGCTTGCCGCGGAGCTTCTTCAGGAAGTCGAGGGCGCTGCGCTTGGTGCCGCTCATGTCGAAGCGGCCGAGTTTCGTGGTCTTCACCACCTCGCCGGCCGAGAGGCAGCCGACCATCGCGTCGCAGCCATCGCGCCGGGCCGCCAGCGCCGGCAGGATCGCCCGGACATGCTCGTCCATGAACAGCATGGCCGAGAGCACGATGTCGGCCTGCGCGATGTCGGCCCGGCAGGCCTCCAGGGTGGCGGGATCGTTCTCCCACTCGGCGGCCGCGTGGAAGCCCAGCACCAGCCCGGGCATCTCCGACCGGAGGCGCAGGCGCGCCCGTTCCACCGCGCTCGCCAAGTGATTGTCGAGCGTGACGATGACGACGCGGATCGGCGGCTTGGCTGCGGGCCCGATCGCGCCGCGACGGAGCCCTGCGCCAAGCCACGACTTCGACGCGCTCCCTTGCGCCGAGCCGGCGTCCACCTCGGCGGAGAGCGCTCTAGCGGCCGTAATGCGCTTTGGCATCGTAGAGGGTCTCGAGGGTGATGAGCGGCAGGTGCCGCTCCCGGGCGAAGGTCTCGGTGTTGGTGCGCGCCTTGCCCCGCACGAAGAACGGGATCTTCTTCAGCTCCTTCTCGGCCTCCGGCGACCAAGCCGCCGCGCGGTCCAGGAGAATCGGAACGGGCGCCGGCGTCGGAGGGGTGTCGGCCGGCGCCCGTTCCGCGGCCTCGAGCGCCCCGTCCGCCGGAGTCCCGAAGGACTTGCCGCCGAGATGCGAGGGGCCGACGCCGTCGTGAAATTCGGGATCCTCCCGGAACATGCCGAGGAGGTGTTCTTCGAGGCCCATCATCAGCGGATGGACCAGGGTGTCGAACAGGACGTTGGCGCCCTCGAAGCCCATCTGCGGGGCGTAGCGGGCCGGGAAATCCTGGACATGGACCGGGGCCGAGATCACCGCGCAGGGGATGCCGAGCCGCTTGGCGACGTGGCGTTCCATCTGGGTGCCGAGCACGAGCTCTGGCGCTGCCGCGCGGATCGCCGCCTCGACGTCGAGGTAGTCGTCGGTGATCAGCGCCTCGATGCCGTGCTCGGCCGCCTCGGCGCGGACCTCGCGGGCGAATTCGCGGCCGTAGGTGCCGAGCCCGACGACCGTGAAGCCGAGTTCCTTCGCGGCGACCCGGGCGATGCCGATCGCGTGCGTGGCGTCGCCGAACACGAAGACGCGCTTGGCCGTAAGGTAGGTCGAATCGACCGAGCGGGAGTACCAGGGCAGCCGCGAGCCGGGGCCGTCGAGCACCGGGGCCGGATCGGTCCCGGCGAGGCCCGCCACCTCTTCGACGAACCGGCGGGTGCCGCCGACGCCGATCGGGATGGTTTGCGTGAACGGCTGCCCGAAGTTCTTCTTAAGGTATTCTGCCGCCGCCCGGCCGGTCTCTGGGTAGAGCACGACGTTGAAATCGGCGTCCCGCAGCCGGCCGAGATCGGCGGGCGTAGCCCCCAGCGGCGCCACGACGTTCACCGCGATGCCGAGGGTGTCGAGGAGCCGGCGGATCTCGATCAGGTCGTCCCGGTGACGGAAGCCGAGCGCGGTCGGCCCGAGGATGTTGCAGAGCGGGCGCTGCCCGGGCTCCCGTGCCGGGCGCGGGGCTGGCGGCCCGGCGAGGGCGCGGACCAGCCGGTAGAAGGTCTCCGACGCGCCCCAGTTCTCCTTCTTCTGGTAGGCGGGGAGCTCCAGCGGGATCACCGGGATCGGCAGGTCGAGTGCCTTGGCGAGGCCGCCCGGATCGTCCTGGATCAGCTCGGCGGTGCAGGAGGCGCCGACGATCATCGCCTGCGGCTGGACCCGCGCGTGGGCGGCCGAGACCGCCTGCTTGAACAGCTCGGCGGTGTCGCGGCCCAGATCCTGGGCCCGGAAGGTCGTGTAGGTCACGGGCGGGCGGGCGTCCCGCCGCTCGATCATCGTGAATAGCAGGTCGGCGTAGGTGTCGCCCTGCGGCGCGTGCAGGACGTAGTGCAGCCCGGACATCGCCGTGGCGACGCGCATCGCGCCGATGTGAGGGGGCCCCTCGTAGGTCCAGAGGGTGAGCTGCATGGCGCTACACCTCCAGCAAGGCGCGGCGCCGGAGCGGGCGCACGAACAGCTCGGCGAGGTCGCCGGCCTGCTCGTAGCCCTGTACGGGCGTGAACAGCAGCTCGATCGACCACTTGGTCGACAGACCCTCCGCCTCCAGCGGGTTGGCGAGGCCGAGGCCGCAGACCGTCAGGTCCGGCCGGGCCGCCCGGCAGCGGTCCATCTGGTCGTCGAGGCTCTGGCCCTCGGTCACGCGCGTGCCGGCGGGAAGAAGCTCGATCTCGGCGGCGAGATGCCCCCGGTGCAGATAGGGCGTGCCGACCTCCACCAGCTCGGCGCCGAGTTCCCGGGCGAGGAAGCGGGCGAGCGGCACCTCCAATTGCGAATCGGGGAAGAAGAACACGCGCTTGCCGCCGAGCTTGTCCCGGTGGGGCGCCAGCGCGGTCTCGGCGCGGGCGCGACCCGGCGCGGTCGCGGCCTCGAAGGTTGCGTCGGAGACGCCGAAGGCCTCGGCGGCCGCCCGCAGCCAGCCGGTCGTGCCCTCGGCGCCGAGCGGGAAGGGCGCGGGCAGCCGGCGGGCGCCGCGCTCTTCGAGGGCGCGTGCCGTGTCGGTCAGGAACGGCTGGGCCAGCAGGTATCGCGTGTTGCGCCCGATGGCCGGCATCGCGTTGGCCCGGCGGGCGGGCAGGAACCGGACATCCGCGATCCCCATCGCGGAAAACATCCGCAGGAACTGGTCCTCGACCACGTCGGCCAGCGCGCCGACCACGAGGAGCGACGGCGCCGCCGCATCCGCATCGTGGGGCAGGTCCGGCACCAGGGCCGCGAGGCAGGCATCCTCGCCCTGCGTGAACGTGGTCTCGATGCCGGAGCCCGAATAATTCAGCACCCGGACCGGATTCAGGCGGCTCGACAGGCGCTGCGCCGCCCGGGACAGGTCGAGCTTGATCACCTCGGACGGACAGGAGCCCACGAGGAACAGGAGCTTGATGTCGGGCCGGCGCTCGATCAGCCGGGTCACCACCCGGTCGAGTTCCTCGTTGGCGTCGGCGATGCCGGCGAGGTCGCGTTCGTCGATGATCGCGGTGGCAAAGCGCGGCTCGGCGAAGATCATCACGCCGGCGGCGGACTGAATCAGGTGCGCGCAGGTGCGCGAGCCGACCACGAGGAAGAACGCGTCCTGGATCTTCCGATGCAGCCAGACGATGCCGGTGAGCCCGCAGAACACGGCCCGCTGGCCCTGCTCCTGATGCAGGTCGATCCCGCCGCAGGGCGGCTGGTGGGCCAGAGGAGCGTTCACGGCAGCGCCTCCGCGAGACGCGGCGCGCGGCTGCCTGCACCTTCCAGGCGCGCGGCCCTGAGCTTCAGGAGGAACTGGGCCGCGTTGACCACGTATGTCGCGTACGCCGCCAGCGCGAGGAGCAGCAGCGCCTGCCCGCTCAGGACGCCCGTGGCGAGGGCCGCGAGGTAGGCGGTGTGGAGGGCCAGCACCAGCATGCTGACCGCGTCCTCCCAGAAGAAGGCAGGGGCGAAGAGCCACCGTCCGAATACGACCTTCTCCCAGATCGAGCCGGTGACCATGATCGCGTACAGGGCCACGGTCTTCACGATGACCGAGATCTCGGCCGCGCGCAGGCCGTCGTCGGTGGCCAGGGCGCGCAGCACCAGGGCGAGGCTAATCAGGAAGATCGCGAACTGGAGAGGCGCCAGCACCCCCTGGATCATGGTCCAGGGCGAAGAATCGCGCCGGCGCCGTTCGGCGGGCGTGTAGAGCGGTCGTGCCGGCCGGTCCTCGGGACCCATGCATCCGCTCCCTTGTGATCGGCGGCGCCAGAGGCTCCGTCGTTGACAGAGGCTAGGGCGGGGCTCCCAGAAGTGTCAAGTGCGCTTGACGCTTCGATAGCATGACAGGAGGAGGGATATCTTTTCTTCGAATAAGATCATTGCCAAGATCGCTAGGAAGCGTATCGTCGGCCGCGGCGGCAGAGATTGCCGCCGTTTGGCTGGTCAGCCTCAGGAACTGACGGACACGAAGAATAGACGGGCGAGCAACGCCACACCGAGCGCGCGAGCGGATCCGCCGGCCCTCCCGGGCCGGGGTCGTCTCAAGGGAGGATGCCGATGGGAAACTGGAGGCATTTCGGTGGCCGTCTGGATCACGGTCCGTCCGCGGCCGGCTGCAGCCCCGTCAGCGATGGTCTCCCCGTGTTCCGCGACACCGCCCTCGGCTGGTCCGACCTGAACAGGCCCGTCCCGGACGCGCTCGCCAAGGTCGTCGAGGCGGAGATCCTGCCGCGCCTGATGCTCGCCCACCGGCCCGCCGGCCGCGCCGCCCCGGCGGACCGGGCGCCGAGCGCGCGGGAGATCGCCGATTTCAGCGCCCTGCTCCTGGCCGCCGGCCCGGTCGACCTCGACGCCCGGGTGGACGCCCTGCGCGACGGCGGCCTGCCGCTCCCGCGCCTGCTCCTCGACCTGCTCGCCCCGGCGGCCCGGCATCTCGGCGCCCTCTGGGAGGAGGATGCCTGCGACTTCCTGGCGGTGACCGAGGCCCTCGGGCGGCTGCACGCCGTGAGCCGCCGCCTCTGCGCCGAGCTGGAGAGCGAATCGGTCCCCGCCAACGGGCGCAGCGTCCTGCTGCTGCCCTGCCCGGGCGAGACCCACGTCTTCGGCCTGTCGCTGGTCGCGAGCTTCTTCCGGGAGGCGGGCTGGGACGTGACCACCGCGGTGCCCGGGCCTGGGGTCGATCCCCTGGACCTGCTCCGGTCCGACTGGTTCGACGTGGTCGGCCTGTCGCTCTCCTGCGACGTCCTGCTGCCGGTCCTGACGGCGACGGTGGCGGAGGTGCGCCGCGATTCGCGCAACCGGCACGTCCGGGTGCTGGTCGGCGGCCCCTTCTTCGCGCGCCACGGCGGCGAGGCGGGGATCGTCGGGGCGGATGCCTGCGCGTCGGACGCGTGCCTCGCGCCCGCCGCGGCGGAAGCTTTGCTGGACAGACAGGCCTTGGCCTGCTGAAAGGGCCTCCAACCGACTATCACATTGCGGTGACCGTGACCCCTCAGCCCCGCCCCTCCCCGCAGTCGCCGCCCGCGGCCCTGCAGCAGGTGGCCGGCCTCCTCCAGGGCGAGGCGGTCGGGCGCATCGTCGCGGCGTCGGCGGACCTCTCCCTGGTGATCGACACCGACGGCGTGATTCGGGACGCCGCGGTCGGCGCCGACCTCGCGACGGAGACGGCGGCGGAGACCGTGGCGGGCTGGCTGGGCCGGCGCTGGATCGACACCGTCACGGTGGAGAGCCGCCCGAAGATCGACGCCCTGCTGCGGGACGCCGGGTCCGACGGCATCACCCGCTGGCGCCAGGTGAACCACCCCTCGCCCGACGGTGCCGACCTGCCGATCCGCTACGCGTCGATCCGGCCCGCGGAGGGCGGCCCGATCCTCGTGCTCGGGCGCGACATGCGGGCGGTGGCCGCCCTGCAGCGCCGGCTGGTGGAGACCCAGCAGGCCCTGGAGCGGGACTACGACCGGCTCCGCGCCGCCGAGACCCGCTACCGGCTCCTGTTCCAGATCTCCGGCGAGCCGGTGCTGGTGGTCGATGCCGGCACGCGCCGGGTGGCCGAGGCCAACCCGGCCGCGGCGCGCCTCCTCGGGCGCCCGGCCAAGCGCATCGCCGGGCAGGACGCCGTCGAGCTGTTCGACCCCGCCAGCACCCGGGCCCTGGAGGCGCAGTTCGCCGCCCTGCGGGCGACCGGGCAGGCGGGCGAGATCCGGGCGGCCCTGCCGCACGGGCGCGGGGAGGTCACGGTCTCGGCCTCGCTGTTCCGGGGCGAGGGCGGCGCGAGCGCCCTGCTGCAGCTGGTCGCCGACCCGGCGGCCGCTTCGGCCGGACCCGACCAGGAGGCGCCCACCGCCGCGGTGATCGAGGCGATGCCGGAAGGCTTCGTGGTCACCGATTCGGCGCGGCGGGTCCTGATGGCCAACGCCGCCTTCCTGGAGCTCGCGCAGCTCGCCACCGTGGGCCAGGCCCGCGGGCGCACCCTCGACCACTGGCTCGGCCGCGACGAGACCGAGGCGCAGGCGCTGTTCGCGACCCTGGTCGACCACGGCGCCGTGCGCCGCTTCGCCACCGTCGTCCGCGGCGCCTACGGCGGCATGGAGGACGTGGAGGTCGCCGCCGTGTCGGTGGCCGGCGCCCGCCCCTGCCTGGGCTTCGCCATCCGGTCGGGCCCGCGGCGGATCGCCGAGGGGCGCCCCGGGGTCGGGCGGGAGGTGCCCCGCTCGGTGGAGCAGATGACCGAGCTGGTCGGCCGGGTCTCGATGAAGACCCTGGTGCGCGAGACGACCGACCTGATCGAGAAGCTCTGCATCGAGGCGGCGCTCCGGATCACCCGGGACAACCGGGCCTCGGCGGCCGAGATGCTCGGCCTGAGCCGGCAGGGCCTCTACGCCAAGATGCGCCGCTACGGCGTCGGCGACCTGGACGGCCCGGTCGAGGACATCTGAGAAGCCGGGCACGGCCTCCGGGCGCGGCGGGACCCGTCCCCCGCATCCTGTCCTGTCTCCCGAAGGTGCGCGCGGCGGGGCCTGCCGGACCCGCTCGGATCCCGGCCCCGAAGGCCTCGAGGATCCCGGAATCGTCCTCGCGGACGGGGGTCGCCGGGAGCGCCCGGGGCGCCGGAAAGCGCCCGCGTGGGCGGTCCAGCCGGCACCGTTTTCCGGTGTTTCGGATAATGTATTTCTGACCCGCCGCTGTATTTATTCGACAAACGTC
This sequence comes from Methylobacterium sp. C33D, assembly GCF_053345825.1. Lineage (NCBI taxonomy): Bacteria > Pseudomonadati > Pseudomonadota > Alphaproteobacteria > Hyphomicrobiales > Methylobacteriaceae > Methylobacterium > Methylobacterium sp. C33D. Next base: position 92,520 of record NZ_JBKFAV010000019.1, on the reverse strand, counting down.
CCGCACATGCTGACGCGGGGTGTAAATCTGGCTTGACACCCCGGCGGGCCCCGGTAGCCTCCCCCCATGACCGCTACGCCCGCCCCGAGCGCAGTCATCGAGCTGCTGAAGCCGCTCACGTGGTTCGCGCCGATGTGGGCCTTCGCCTGCGGGGTGATCTCCTCGGGCCAGCCGGCCAGCGGCCAGTGGCCGGTGATCGCCGCCGGCATCCTGCTGGCCGGCCCGCTGGTCTGCGCCACCAGCCAGGCCGCCAACGACTGGTTCGACCGCCACGTCGACGCGATCAACGAGCCGGACCGGCCGATCCCCTCCGGGCGGATCCCGGGCCGCTGGGGGCTCTACCTCGCCCTCGCCTGGACGGCGCTGTCGCTGGCGGTGGCCGCCGCCCTCGGGCCCTGGATCCTCGGGGCCGCGCTGTTCGGGCTGGTTCTGGCCTGGATCTACTCGGCGCCGCCGGTGCGGCTGAAGCGGAACGGCTGGTGGGGCAACGCCGCGGTGGCGCTCTGCTACGAGGGGCTGCCCTGGTTCACCGGCGCCGCCGTCATGGCCGCCGCCCTGCCCGACCGGCGGGTGCTCCTGGTGGCGCTGCTCTACGCGGCCGGCGCCCACGGCATCATGACCCTCAACGACTTCAAGTCCGTGGAGGGCGACCGGCGGATGGGGCTGCTGTCGCTGCCGGTGCAGATGGGCTCCGAGCGCGCCGCGCGCTTCGCCTGCCTGGTCATGGCCCTGCCGCAGGTCGCGGTGATCGCGCTCCTCGTCGGCTGGGAGCGCTACTGGCACGCCGGCCTCGTCGCCGCGCTGCTCGCCGGCCAGTTCGCCCTGATGGCCCGGTTCCTGGAGAATCCCCGGGAGCGGGCGATCTGGTACAACGGCACCGGCACCACCCTCTACGTCCTCGGCATGCTGGTCTCGGCCTTCGCGCTGCGCCCGCTGGTGGGAGGGGCGTGATGGCACCGGACCCCGGCGCAGGCCTCGGCTGGCCCCAGATCGTCCGCCTCGGCCTCGTCCAGACCGCGCTGGGCAGCGTCGTCGTGCTGATGACCGCCACCCTCAACCGCGTCATGGTGGTGGAGCTGGCGCTGCCCGCCCTCGTGCCGGGCCTGCTGGTCGCCCTGCACTACGCGGTGCAGGTCCTGCGCCCGCGCTGGGGCTACGGCTCCGACCGCAGCGGCCGGCGCACCCCCTGGATCGTCGGCGGCATGGCCGCCCTCTGCCTCGGCGGGTTCGGCGCCGCCTGCGGCACCGCGCTGGCCGCCGAGCACCTCGCCCTGGGGCTGGCGCTCGCCGCCCTGTCCTTCCTGTGCGTCGGCATGGGCGTCGGCGCCGCCGGGACCTCCCTCCTCGTCCTGCTCTCGGGCGGCGTCGCGCCGGCCCGGCGGGGCGCGGCCGCCACCGTCGTCTGGGTGATGATGATCGTCGGCTTCGCCGTCACGGCGCCGCTCGCCGGGCACTTCCTCGACCCGTTCTCCGGCCTGCGGCTCGTCGCGGTCTCGGGCACGGTCTCGCTCGTCGCCTTCGGCGTGGCGGCGCTCGCGGTCGCCGGCGTCGAGCGCCGCCTGCCGGTCCGGGCGCCCGAGCCCGCGGAGGCGCGCCGCCCGTTCTTCGCCGTGCTGGCCCGGGTGCTGGCCGACCCGGTGGCCCGGACCTTCACGGTCTTCGTCTTCGTGTCGATGCTGGCCTACAGTGCCCAGGAGCTGATCCTGGAGCCCTATGCCGGCCTCGTCTTCGCGATGAGCCCCGGCGCCACCACCAAGCTCGCCGGCCTCCAGCACGGCGGCGTCCTCGCCGGCATGCTGCTGGTGGCGGCGGTGACGCTCCTCGCCCGCGGCACCGCCCTCGCCTCCCTGCGGCTCTGGATCGGGATCGGCTGCGCCGGCTCGGCCGCCGCCCTCTTCGCCCTGGCGAGCGGCGCGTCGGCGGGGTCGGACTTCCCCCTGCGCGCGACGGTCTTCGCCCTCGGGGTGGCCAACGGCGCCTACGCGGTCGCCGCCATCGGCTCGATGATGGCGCTCGCCGGCCGCGGCGACGCGCGGGAGCGCGGCACCCGCATGGGCGTCTGGGGCGCCGCGCAGGGCGTCGCCTTCGGGGCCGGCGGCTTCCTCGGGGCCGTGGCGGTCGACGCCGTCCGGCTCGTCACCGCCGAACCCGTCCAGGCCTACGCGGCGGTCTTCGCCGCGGAAGGGCTGCTGTTCCTCGTCGCGGTCGTCCTGGCGGCGCGGCTCGAACCCGCTCCGGCACCGGACCCGGTGCCGCTCGATCCTGCCTTCAGCGCGAGGTGAGGCCATGGCCCGGTTGGACGATGGCGGCTCCGGCCGCGACAGCTACGACGTCGTGGTGGTCGGCGGCGGGCCGGCCGGCGCCACGGCGGCGACCGACCTCGCCCGGGCCGGCCACGCGGTGCTGCTCCTCGACAAGCCCGGCCGGATCAAGCCCTGCGGCGGCGCGATCCCGCCGCGGCTGATCAGCGACTTCGCGATCCCCGACGCGCTCCTCGTCGCCAAGATCCGCTCCGCCCGGATGGTGGCGCCGAGCGGCAAGGCCGTCGACATGCCGGTCGGCGAGGGCTTCGTCGGCATGGTCGACCGCGAGCACTTCGATCCCTGGCTGCGCGCGCGGGCCGCGGCGGCGGGCGCCGACCTGCGGGAGGCGGCCTACGACCGGATCACCCGGCCCGACGACGGGCCGCCGCTGGTCCACTTCACCACCGGCGCGGGGGCCGGCCTCGCCCGCCACGCCGTCCGGGCGCGCCTCGTCGTCGGGGCCGACGGCGCCTGCTCGCCGGTCGGCCGCGCGGAGGTGCCGGGCCACGCCAGGATGCGGCAGGTCTTCGCCTATCACGAGATCCTGCGGGTTCCGGAGGCCGGCGCCCCCGGGGCCGGGTCGGTCGAGGCGACCCGCTGCGACGTCTACTACCAGGGCCGGCACTCGCCGGACTTCTACAGCTGGATCTTCCCTCACGGGGACACGCTGAGCATCGGCACCGGCAGCGCGCGGAAGGGGTTCTCGCTGCGCTCCTCGATCCGGGCGCTGCGCGCCGCCACCGGCCTCGACCACGCCGAGACCGTCCGCCGCGAGGGGGCGCCGCTGCCGCTGAAGCCCCTGAAGCGCTGGGACAACGGCCGGGACGTGCTGCTCGCGGGCGACGCCGCGGGCGTCGTCGCGCCGGCCTCCGGCGAGGGGATCTACTACGCGATGCTCGGCGGCCGGCTCTCGGCCGAGGCCGCCGCCGCCTTCCTGCGGACCGGGGACGCGCGCGCCCTCGCGGGCGCGCGGAGGCAGTTCATGAAGCTGCACGGGCGCGTGTTCTGGATCCTCGGGATGATGCAGTGGGTCTGGTACCGCAGCGACGGCCTGCGCGAGCGCTTCGTCTCGATCTGCCGGGACAAGGACGTGCAGCAGCTCACCTGGGACAGCTACATGAACAAGGAGCTGGTCCGCGCGAAGCCCGCCGCCCACGCGCGGATCTTCTTCAAGGACCTCGCCCACCTGTTCCGCTGGGTCTCGCCGTGAGCCTCGCCGCCGCCGATCTCGGGCCGCCCGCGGTGGCGGCGGTCGCCGCCGTGCTGGTGGCCGTGGCCGGCGGCCTCGCGACCACGACCGACACGTGGTACCGGCGCCTGCGGGTCCCGGCCTGGAAGCCGCCGGACTGGGCCTTCGGACCGGTCTGGGCGGTGATCTTCGCGCTCACCACCACCGCCGGCGTGCTCGCCTGGAACGGCGACGCCGACCCCGTCGCCCGGGGCGTCCTGCTGGCCGCCTACGCGGTGAACGGGGTGCTCAACATCGCCTGGAGCGTGCTGTTCTTCCGGTTCCGCCGGCCCGACTGGGCGCTCGCCGAGGTCGCGGCCCTGTGGCTGTCCATCGGCGCGCTGGTGCTGGTGACCGGCCGGGTCTCGGGCGCGGCGGGGCTCATGAACCTGCCCTACCTCGCCTGGGTCAGCGTCGCCGCCTGCCTGAACCTGCGGATCGTGCGCCTCAACGGGCCGTTCGCGGAGCCCGCCTGATGGAGGCGCTGCTCGATCCCGTCCTTCGCCCCGCCTTCGCGTCGGGCCGGATCGTCGACGGGATCCTGCTGCTGGTCGCCCTGGAGGCGCTCGCCCTCGCGTGGCTCGGCCGCCGGGTCGGCCTGCCGCTGCCGTCCCTGCTCACGAACCTCGCCTCCGGCGCCGCGCTGATGCTGGCCCTGCGGGCGGCGCTCGTGGGGGCCGGCTGGGTCGCGGTCGCCGGCTGGATGCTCGCCGGGCTCGTCGCCCACCTCGCCGATCTCGGCCTGCGCGTCCGGGCGGCCACGGCACAACGCCGCAGCGCGGCGCCGGCCGGAACAACGCCCGCGACGGCCGCGTTCACGCGCGTCACAAGTTTCAAACAGCTCTAAATCGGGATGGGAGACGCGGCATGCAGCGCACGAGAGCCCTCTCCTCCGGCCGCGCGGCCCCGATGCGGCGGTCCCCGACGCGGCTGACCCCGATGCGGGCCGCCCCGTTCCTCGCGGGCCTGCTCCTGACCGCGCCGGCGCTGGCGCAGGACGGGTCGGCCGACCAGATCGAGCGCGGCAAGTACCTCGTGACGATGGGCGACTGCGCGGCCTGCCACACCGCGCCGGGCGGCAAGTACCTCGCCGGCAACTACGCGCTGAACATGCCCTTCGGCGTGATCATGACGCCCAACCTCACGCCCGACAAGGAGACGGGTCTCGGCAACTGGAGCTACGCCGACTTCGACCAGGCGTTCCGGCACGGCTACAGCAAGAACGTCGGCTACCTGTACCCGGCCTTCCCGTTCGGCTGGTTCACCAAGGTCACCGACGACGACACCAAGGCGATCTGGGCCTATCTCCAGTCGGTCCCGGCCGTGAACGAGAAGCGGCAGGAGAGCCAGATCCCGTTCCCGTTCAGCGTCCGCACGGCGCTGGTGACGTGGCGGACCGCCTTCTTCACCGACGAGCGCTTCAAGCCCGACCCGAACGCCAGCGCCGAGGTCAACCGCGGCGCCTACCTGGTCGAGGGGCTCGGCCACTGCGCCATGTGCCACAACGAGAACAAGCTCGTCGGCAACTCCAGCTTCGCGGGCCGGTTCGGCGGCGGCGTGATCGACGGCTGGTACGCCCCCAACATCACCCCGGACGGCCACCAGGGCATCGGCGCCTGGACCGACGAGCAGGTGGTGACCTACCTCAAGACCGGCACCGCCCCGGGCGACCGGCCGGGCGTCGCCGCCGGCCCGATGCGCCAGACCATCATGGAATCCCTCTCCAAGGTGAAGGAGGAGGACCTCAAGGCCATGGTCGCGTACCTGCGCACCGTGCCGGCCAAGCAGACCTACAAGCCGAAGGACCTCGCGGCCTTCGACACGCCCGACGCGCCCGGCGCCTCCACCTACCTGACCTACTGCTCCTCCTGCCACCAGCCCGACGGCAAGGGCATCGCGGGCGCCGTGCCGGCGCTCGCCGGCAACACCTCGGTGATGTCGGAGGGGCCCGAGACGGTGCTGCGGGTGATCTACGGCGGCCTCGCCGCCCAGAGCGGGCTGGCCCCGATGGTGGCGATCGGTCAGCAGATGACCGACGTCGAGGTGAGGAACGTCACCGACTACATCCGCAATTCCTGGGGCAACAAGGCGCCCCCGGTGACCGGCGACAAGGCCTCGGAGGCGCGCGCCGCCACCAAGACCATGCTGGCCGGCACGGCGCCCTGCGCGGAGATCGAGCAGGACAAGCTCAAGGCCGCCTTCGACAAGATCGGGCTGCAGGCGAGCCTGAAGGGCCTGAAGCAGCAGGACTTCGTCCCGACCCTCGCCCGGCTGGTGCAGCAGGTGAAGGCCGAGCCGACCGGGGTCACCGACGACGACATCGTCAACGGCCTGACCACCGCCTTCTGCAAGGTCGGCCGCGACGACCCGCAATACGGCAACCCGAGCTGGCCCGCGGTGATCGGCACCTTCTCCAACGTCGCCTACAGCCAGGTGAAGCACCCGGAGAAGCAGGCCGCCAACGTCCCCTCCGCCACCACGCCGCCGGCGAAGAACTGAGGCGCCGCCCCGCGGCCCCGGCCTGCCGGGGGCGTCGGGGTCGGTCCGGGGTCAGATCGGGCGGAACGGATAAAACCGTGTTTCGTTGGAGCCGGGACGTGCCGACCTCACGCCCGGAGTCCCCGTGTCCAGCCTCGTCCGCATCCTGCTCGCGATCTTCTTCCCGCCGATCGCCGTGCTCGTCACCACGGGCTTCGGCCTGCAGTTCCTGCTGAACATCCTGCTGTGGATCCTCGGCTGGCTGCCCGGCACGGTCCACGCCCTGTGGCTCATGAACCGCGACCGGCCGCTGGTCTGAGCCGTCAGGGCTTCCGGCCCTCGGGCTCGCCCTTCCGCAGGGCGGGCTTCTCCGCCTTCGCGCCCTTCGACTCGCCCTTGCCCTCGCCCTTGCCCTCGACCTTGGCGGTCTTCACCGCGTGGCCCTTGGCGGCCTTCGGAGCGACCGTCTCGGCGGCGTGGGCGAGCTTCACGGGCTCCGGCACCGCCGCGGGCACGACCGCCGCGTCGACCGCGGGGGTCGGGGGCGCCGCCGGGGCCGGCTTGTCCTTGGCGAAGAGCTGGCCGAACAGCTTCTGGTAGCTGCTCGGATCGCCGTCCGCGTCGGCGACCGCGATCCGGGCGGGCTTGTCGGGCAGCGCCGCCGTGGTCTCGACCTGCGCGCCGGGATCGGCGCGGTTCGCCATGAGCGTGGTGGGCGTGGTGGGCGCCGCGGGCTCCCGTCCGTGCCCCTTGCCGCCGGCCTTCGCGGCGCGGGTCGCGGCCGCCGGCTCGGCGCCGGCCATCATCACCGGCTGGCCCTTCGGCGTGAGCTCGATCTCCTGCGGGCCGGCCGCCAGGGTCTCGGGCCGGCTCACGTCGCCGAGATTGTGCCGGCCGTACTCCTTGGCGTCGTAGGGCAGCACCGTCTCGGTGCCGCCGAGGCTCGCGAAGGCGCTGGCGTTCTGCGGGCGGAAGACCGGGTTCTGGCCGCCGTCCTGGTAGACGACGCGCACCGCCGGCGTGCCCTTGGCCACGAGGTCGGCGACGGCGTGCGTGTCGCGCGCGCTCTTCTCGGCCACCAGCGGGTCGACCCGCGGCCTGCACGAGCCGGCGGCCGCGTCGGCCCCGCCGAACACGTACTTGGTCCCGCACTGGCCGACCTTCGGCTCCTCGTGCAGGGCCTCGAAATAGTCGGAGCCCTCCTTGAGGTTCTGCCAGAAGGCGATGTTCGGATCGTTGCGGAACTTGGCCATGTTCTCGGCCGTCATCCGGAACGGGTAGGACTGGAACTGGAAGCTGCGCTGGCCGCCGATGAACGCGTCGCGGGCGACGGCGTAGATCTCCGCGATGGTGGCGTCGGTCATGGCGAAGCAGCCCGCCGACGAGCAGGTGCCGTGCACCATCAGGTACTTGCCGGTGCGCCCGTTGGCCCGGTCGACGGCGTTCGGGAAGCCCGTGTCGAACGAGAGGTAGTACGAGGAGTTCGGGTTCATCAGGCCCGGGGTGATCGTGTAGAAGCCCTCGGGCGCCTGCCGGTCGCCCTCGCGGGTCTTCGGCCCGAGCTGGCCGGACCAGCGGCAGATCGGGTAGGTCTTCATGAGGGCGTAGCGGCCGTCGCTCCCCCGCTTCCAGATCTCCATCTCCGCCTCCTTCTTGAAGGTACGGATCAGGATCGGGTCGGAGGGCTGCATCCCCTTGGACTGCATCAACGCGACGGTCTGGGGGGCGATCGGCGCGAGGCTGCGCGCGCTCGGGCCGTTGATCCCGGAACCGTCCTGGCAGGCGGCGAGCGACAGGGCCAGCAGGGACGCCGCCGCCAGCAGTCGCGCGGTCGCGAGACGCGCCGTCATGGGGAACCTCGATCGTCTTACGCGCGCCCGCGGGCCTTGCTGGCCGCGTCGGGTGCCACTCCCCAACCCAATAGGCTCGTTAAGCTTGCGCCTTCCTTACCGCAAGGACCCGGCTGCAACACTGGATTGTTCTCCGGTGTGGAGAGCCGGCGGATGCGCGCTATCCACAGCGCGCCGCGGCGGGGTCGCGGGACGGCGCCGTTCGAGCTGCAGGGCCGCGCGGCGCTACATGCGGTGCTCGTGCGCAGTCCCGCCTGCGGTCCGGCCTGCCGGCCCGGTGCGCGGATCGGTGGACTCCCTGGCGGAGCAGACACGCGTGACCGCGCCGGACGCCCAACTTTGAGCTGCTTGCCCCGGCGGGATGAAGGCGCCACGTTCGCGGAGGCTGCCATCCGGATTCGGTCGATCGACCCGGACGGCTCGAAAACGTGAACGTCGCCCATGACGGCCCTCTCTCTCGACACGCACGCCCTCGTCCGTCGCCTGCGGGCGACCGGCCTGTCCGGGGATCAGGCCGAGGCGATCACCGCGGCGATCCGCGAGAGTCGGGATTCCGATCTGACGAACCTCGTCACCAAGACCGATCTGGCCGAAGCGAAGTTCGACATCATGAAATGGGTGATCGGCTCGATCGGCTTCCAGACGATCGTCATCGTCGGCGCGATCGTTGCCCTGTCGCGCGCCGCGCATTGACGGCAGCCCCGGGAGCCGACCGGCCGCCGCCCCGGCCACGTCGCCCCCGGGCGGCCGCTCAGGCGAACAGCGCCGGCCGCCGCGCCGCCTCGGCGCGGATGATCGCCACCAGCGCCGCGTCGTCGGACGGGTCGGCGAGCCGCAGGCCGACCGGCTCCGAGGGCGTGTGCACGGTGAGCCAGCGCAGGGTCGGCCGGAGGTCGAGCGCCTCGACCACCGCCATGCGCGGATGCCCGGTCTCGAGCTGCACGAAGGTCAGGTGGTTGCGGCTGGCGCGCTGCCCGAGCAGGTCGTCGATCGCCGCGACCACGTCCCGGGGCGTGTGCAGATGGGTCATCATCCAGAGGCGGTTGTCGGTGCCCGGCGTGTCGAGGGCCCGGCGCAGCCGCCGCACGCCCTCGGTGAGGAAGGCGTAGTCCGCCTCGCTCGTCGCCGGGTCGTGGTGGTTGAACACGCACTCGAGGCCGTGCCGCTCCCGGTAGAGGCGGTGGCGCCCCCGCCAGATGCCGGGGCCGCGCCGCTCGGCCTCCGGGATGCTCTCCAGCTGGCCCCGGTCGACGAGCGCCGCGAAGTCGTCGGCGAGGCAGTCCCGGGCCATGCCGGGCATGGAGAAGATCCAGTCGAGGGGCCCCGACCACTGGCGCAGGTCGAGCGTCTTGAGGACGTGCGCCATCTGGCAATTGCAGCCCAGGGAGACGTGGTTGTGCCGGCCCGGCTCCCGCGCATCGCGCCGGCCGAGCAGCCGGCCGAGCGCGCCGAACAGGCCCCCCGTCGCCCCGGGCTCGCTCACAGGGTCCGGCCGATCGCCAGGAACTTCTCCGCGCGCCGGTCGCGGACCTCGACGGGCGAGAGGCCGTCGAACTGCGCGAGGGCGTCGGCGATGGCGTCGCCCGCGGCCCGGATCGCCGCCTCGCGGTCGCGGTGGGCCCCGCCGGTGGCCTCCGGGATGATCCCGTCGATGACGCCGAGCCGCAGCAGGTCCTGGGCGGTGATCTTCATGGCGGTGGCGGCGTCGGAGGCGCGGCCCTGGTCGCGCCACAGGATCGAGGCGGCGCCCTCCGGCGAGATGACCCCGTAGATCGCGTGCTCCAGCATGAGCACCCGGTTGGCGGTGGCGAGCGCGATGGCGCCGCCCGAGCCGCCCTCCCCGATCACCACGGCGACGTTCGGCACGCCCAGCGCGAGGCAGGCCTCGGTCGAGCGGGCGATGGCCTCGGCCTGGCCGCGCTCCTCCGCCTCGATGCCGGGATAGGCGCCGGCCGTGTCCACGAAGGCGATGACGGCTAAGCCGAACCGGTCGGCGGTCTCCATGAGGCGGACCGCCTTGCGGTAGCCCTCGGGCCGGGCCATCCCGAAATTGTGGCGCAGCCGCGCCTCCGTGGTGGCGCCCTTCTCCTGGCCGAGCACCAGGACCGGCCGGCCGCGGAACCGGCCGAACCCGCCCAGGATCGCCTCGTCCTCGCCGAAGCTGCGGTCGCCGGCCAGCGGGGTGAACTCGGTGATCAGCCCGTCGCGATAGTCCACGAAGTGCGGCCGCTGCGGGTGGCGGGCCACCTGGGTCTTCTGCCAGGGCGTGAGGTTCGCGTAGATCTCGGCGAGCGCCTGGCCGGCCTTGGCCTCGAGCCGGCCGACCTCCTCGGCGATCGAGACCGCGCCGTCGCGCGCGCTCACGGCGCGCAGTTCCTCGAGCTTGGCCTCCAGCTCGGCCACCGGCTTCTCGAAGTCGAGGTAGGTGCGCGTCACCGCCATCGTATCACAGGTCTTCCCGGGGTCCGCCGCGCGAGAGGCGGCGGGCGCGAGGTGTTGGCGATGGCGGGGATGGTGTCAACCGGCGTCGTGGCGGAAGCGCCCCGCGGCCGGTCCGGGCCGGGCGGCGTCAGGCCGCGTCCAGCTCCTCCCGGGCGATCCGGCGGCAATGCTCCAGGTAGCCGCGCTGGTGCGCGCCCATCAGGTCGGTGACCACGGACCAGAGCCAGCCGGGGGCGTCGGGGCCCGGGCCCGGCGCCCGCACGGCGTCGATCCAGGTCCGGCGGTCGGCCGCGCCCATCTGGCGGCCGTGGGCCCGCCCCAGGATGGCGGCGAGGTGGCGGGAGACGCGGACCGCCTCGCCGCGGGAGAACTGCTCGGCGTCGATCTTGAGATCCTGCGGCAGCAGCTCGCGGACCGTGACGGGCGTGCCGCCGACATGGCCGGCCACCATCCGGTCGCCGAGGTTGGGCGACAGCGCCCGCGCCCCCGCGACGACCCGCGCGGCGTGGTCGGGCGGCACCGCGATCCCGGCGGCGGCCGGCGCGAGGTGCGGCACCGCCTCCTTGACGTCGAGGAGGGCGAGCTGCGGGCGGTCGCCGCCCAGAACCTCCACCAGGGCGGCGTAGCGCAGGCGCCCGAGGGAGCTGCAGCCCTTGATCCAGTAGGCGGCGTCGAGCAGCCGGATCTCGGCGTCGTCGGCCGCGCTGCCGAGCGCCAGGACGAGGCGTCGGATCTCCGGGTCGCGGATCAGCGCCGTCAGCGCGTCCTGCTCGTCGGCGTCGAGGTCGAAGAACCGGCGGCCCCGCGGGAGCCGGGCGGCCTTGCCCTTCAGGCGCTCGCGCGAGAGGTGGCGCCAGCGCCGGCCGAGCGCCCGCCGCTTCGTCGTGACGACGATCTCGGACGGGTCGACGCCCCGCTCGGCGCCCTCGGGATCGGCGATCCCGTCGGCGTAGCCGTCCGCCATGGCGTCCATCATCCGGGCAGTGACGATGCCCGGCAGGGTCGCGTTGAGCGCCGCGGTGACCAGGGAGAGCGCGAGCCGGACGAGGTCGAAGGCCGGGTTCGCCACCACGGTCTGGTCGAGGTCGCGGATCTGGATGTCGATCCCGCCGTCCGGGCCGGCGAGCGCCCCGAGATTGCCGAGATGCGCGTCGCCGCAGATCCAGACCGGCGGCCCCTCGGGCAGGGTGCCGGCCGGCATCCCGGCGAGCAGCTCGTAGAACCGCGCCGTGCTGCCGCGGACATAGGCGTGCGGCGAGGAGGCGATCTTGCACAGGCGGCGGTGGTCGAGGACGCTCGCGTCGCGGCCGGATCGTGCCGGCACCTGCATGTCCATGTGGCTCGTCCGATCCTGTGCGGGGTCGATCCGGCGGGGCGGGGACCGTCCCGCCTCGTCGATCGGCCCCACGCGCATCCTAGGGTTTTCATCCCTAAGCCGGAGTAAGCGATTTGACGCGCCCCGACCCGCCGGCGCGCCGGGCCGCCTCCGGCGCGCGCTCCGGGGCTGAGGCGGACATGTCGGGGGACGGGCGGGCCGGAACGTCAGGCCGCCTGCGACTCGACCCGGTTCCGCCCGGCCGCCTTGGCCCGGTAGAGGGCGAGGTCGGCGCGCCGGAGCATGTCGGCGGGGCCGAGATCCTCGCCGCGGCGCACGGCGACGCCGATCGAGACCGTCACCGACACGGGCCGGGTGGCCCGCTGCACGGTGAACGGCACCGCCTCGACGCGCTCGCGGATGCGCTCGGCGATGCCCTGCGCCTCGACGAGCCCCGCCTCCGGCAGGATCACCACCACCTCCTCGCCGCCGTAGCGCGCCACGATGTCGATGGGGCGCGTGTGCTGGCGGACCCGCTCGGCGAAACCGCGCAGCACCTCGTCGCCGGCCTCGTGGCCGAAGCTGTCGTTGATCCCCTTGAAGTGGTCGATGTCGAGGATCAGGGCCGCGAGGCTGGCCCGGCGGGCGGCCTCGTCGCCGAACAGCGTGCCGAGGTGGTTGTCGAGGTAGCGCCGGTTGTGCAGGCCGGTGAGGGCGTCGGTCACCGCCATCTGCAGCGAGGCCTGCATCGCGCCCCGGAGCGCGTCGGTGAAGCGCTTGCGCTTCACCTGGGTGCGGACCCGGGCCATCAGCTCGTTGCGGTCGACCGGCCGCATCAGGAAGTCGTGCACGCCGAAATCGAGGCCGCGGACAACCCGGGCGCGGTCGTACGCCTCGGCGAGCATGATCAGCGGCATCGCCCGGGTCCGGTCGAGGGACCGGAGCTGGCTGCACAGGCGCAGGCCGTCGAAGCCGGTGAGGTCGAGGCTCACGAGGGCGAGGTCGAAGGGCTCCTCGGCGGCGCGGCGCAGGGCCGCCTGCGGGTCGGGCTCGACCGTGACCACGTGGTGCTGGCGCAGGGCGCCGGCGAGGCGCTCGGCCGAGCCGGGCCGGTCCTCGATCAGCAGGATCCGGGCGTCGAGGCCGCTCTCGGCCGTGGCGAGCGCCAGGGGATCGCCGATGCCGAACTCGCGCGACGCGAGGGCGCGCTGGCGCAGCTCGTCCGTCACGGCCTTGAGCCGCACGAGGCTGCGCACCCGCGTGAACAGGGCGGTGTCGTCCACCGGCTTGGTCAGGAAGTCGTCGGCCCCGGCATCGAGGCCGCGCAGGCGGTCCGCGGGCTGGTCGAGGGCCGTGACCATCACCACCGGGATGTGGGCCGTGAGCGGGTTGTTCTTGAGGTGCCGGCAGACCTCGAACCCGTCCATGCCGGGCATCATCACGTCGAGCAGGACGAGGTCGCAGAGGCCCTTCTCGCAGATCGCGATCGCGTCCCGGCCGTTCATGGCCGCGAGCGTGTCGAAATATTCCAGGCCGAGCTTCGTCTCCAGAAGCCTGACGTTCGGGAACAGATCGTCGACGATCAGGACACGGGCCGACATGCTTCCTCGTCAGGGCGCGGGTGAGCGGCCCGGACCGGGCGCCGTGTGCCTTGGGTGCGCGCCGCCGGGCGGCCCCAGGGGCCGGGACGGACACGACGGGACGGACGGTTGAACCGGTCCCCCGGCCCGGCGCGGCCGGGGGACCGGTTCAACGGCGCGCCTCGCCGGCGTCAACGCGGTTCAAGATAGGCCCGAACCGTTGCCAAAAACTTCGCGACCGAGATCGGCTTCGACAGGTAGGCCTCGCAGCCGCCCTCGCGGATCCGCTCCTCGTCGCCCTTCATGGCGAAGGCCGTGATGGCGATCACCGGGATGCTCTTGAGGTCGTCGTCCTCCTTGAGCCATTTCGTCACCTCGAGGCCGGAGACCTCGGGGAGCTGGATGTCCATGAGGATCAGGTCGGGGTGATGGGCGCGCGCCAGCTCGATCGCCTCGATGCCGTGGGCGGTCTTGAGCGTCGCGTAGCCGTTCGCCTCCAGGAGATCGTTGAACAGCTTCATGTTCAACTCGTTGTCCTCGACGATCAGCACCGTTTTCTTCATGATCCGTTGTCCCGGTGCGCGCCGATCATGATTAGCGGGCCGTGAAGCCCCTCCGTCACCTTTGTAGCGTTCACATGTTGATGAATGGCAAACCTCTTCAAGGGCATGAGTCGGCCGAACGGCTCGCCCTCGACGTTCTGTTGTGGATCGCTGGGGACGACGACCGTCTCCTGCCCTTCCTGGCGGCGAGCGGCCTGAGCCCCGACACGCTCCGCGCGAGCGCCCGGGAGCCCGCCTTCCTGGTGGGCGTCCTCGACCACGTGATGGGCGACGAGAACGTGCTCGTCGCCTGCGCGAACGGCCTCGGGATCAAGCCGGAGCGGATCGCCGCGGCCTGGCAGGCGCTGTCGCCGCGGCCGGACGACGCGTGGGCGTGAGGCGCGCCCTCAGGGCGTGCAGCCCTTCCCCGCCTCCCGGTCGGCCCGCCCGGCCTTGGCGTCGATGTCGAGGGCGGTCATGTCGCCCAGGATGGCGAAGTCGCCGTAATCGAGCTTGAGGGCGCCGCTGACGCCGTTCTCGTAGAGGTCGAAGCCGAGGGTGTAGATCGGCGTGCGCTCCCCGGCGCCCTCGGTGTAGTAGCTGAGGCGCACCGGCCAGTGCGGCATGGCGGCCAGCGACCCGTCGCGCAGGGGCTTGTCGCGGGTCGAGTCGGAGGCCGGGGCGGTCGCGGCGTGGCCGATCACCGCGAAGGTGTCGTAGACCTTCCGGCCGTCGTCCGAGCCGTCGTAGACCTTGACCGCGAGGGTCGACTGGCCGGCCCGCGCCGCCTCGATCAGGCGGCGCATGTGCTCGCTCGGGAACAGGACCGGCCCCTCCACGGTGAACGGCTTCGGGCCGCCCTTCAGCTTCACCGTCAGGGCGTCGCCCTGCTCGGAGGCGGTCCCGTCCACGGGGGCGGCGGGCTTGTTGTTGGTGAGCGTCGTCGTCTTGAACCGGAACTCGCGCCCCTGCCCGCCCTCGAAGGTGGTGCTGCGCATGTCGGACAGGCGCGCGCCGGTCTCGCCGGAGGACAGCTCCGTCACCTGGCGGGTCTGCATCGTGTAGCCGCGGCAGGCGTCGCCCCGGAAATCGATGACGATGCGCCCGCGGGCGCTCTCCACCGAGCGGGTGCCGCCGCCCTCGGCCAGCGACAGGTCGTAGACCGCGCGGTGGTTGGCGAGCACGATCCCGGGCGCCGGGGCCGGCGGCTTGGCGTCCGGTTCGGGCCCGGCGGGCGGGGCCGCGCGGGCGGGCCCGGCGCAGACGAGAAGACCGGCCGTCAGCAGTGGGAAGAGGCGCAGGCGCATGGACAACCCCGGTTCGGTCCGCCGCAGATAGCAGGCCCGGGGAATCGGGCAATGCTTGGGCCGCGCCGGGGCCCGCCTACCGGTAGCCCGCGGCCTGGAGGGTGAACAGCTCGGCGTAGCGGCCGCCCCGGGCCATGAGGGCGGCGTGGCTGCCCTCCTCCAGCACCCGGCCGCCCTCCAGGACGAGGATGCGGTCGGCCATGCGCACGGTGGAGAAGCGGTGCGAGATCAGCACCGTCGTCCGCCCGGCCGACAGTTCCCGGAACCGCGCGAAGACGTCGTGCTCGGCCCGGGCGTCGAGGGCCGCGGTCGGCTCGTCCAGGATCAGGATCTCGGCCTCGCGCATGTAGGCCCGGGACAGCGCGACCTTCTGCCACTCGCCCCCGGAGAGGTCGAGGCCGCCGGCGAAGCGCTTGCCCAGCGGCTGGGCGTAGCCCGCGGGCAGGCGCTCGATCACCGGGGCCGCGAGCCCCCGGGCCGCCGCGGCCGCGATGCGGTCCGCGTCGTCGGCGGCCGCGATCCGGCCGACCGCGACGTTCTCCCCGGCGGTGAGGTCGAAGCGGACGAAGTCCTGGAAGATCGCCCCGATCCGCGCCCGCAGGTCGTCGAGGTCGTAGGCGGCGAGCGGCACGCCGTCGAGGAGCACGCGGCCCTCGTGCGGGTCGTACAGGCGGGTCATCAGCTTGACGATCGTGGTCTTGCCGGCGCCGTTGCCGCCGACCAGCGCCACCGTCTCCCCGGCCCGGACCGCGAAGGAGAGGTCGCGCAGCGCGAAAGTCTGCGTGCCGGGATAGCGGTAGCCGACCCCCTCGAAGACCAGCCCCTCCCGGATCGGGCTCGGCACCGGCACGGGCCGGGCGGGCGAGCGGATCTGCGGCCGGATCGCGAAGAAGGCGTAGAAATCCTCGAGATACTGCGCCTGGCCGGTGATCTGGGTCAGCCCGAGGAGCAGCCCCTCCAGGCCGCCGCGCAGGCGCTGGAACGCGCCGGCCAGGAAGGCGAGGTCGCCCACCGAGAAGGCGCCCGCCACCGTCCGCCAGACGATCACCGCGTAGGCGGCGTAGTAGGCGAGCGTCCCGAGGCTCGCGAAGGCGAAGCCCCAGCCGGCCCGGGCGACCGCGAGGCCGCGATTCTCGGCGAGCAGCCGCCCCGCCACCGCGGCGTAGAGCCCGGTGACGTAGCCCGCGAGGCCGAAGAGCTTGATCTCCTTGGCGGTCTCGACGCTGGCGCCGAGGTAGCGCAGGTAGTCGATCCGCCGCCGCTCGGGGCTGCGGATCCAGGCGAGGCGGTAGCCGGCCTTGGTGAAGTGCCACTCGTTGAGCACCGCCGGGATCAGGGCGGCGGCGATCAGCACCACGAGCCAGGGCGTGAAGGCCGCGACCCCGACCGCCAGGGTCGCGAGGGTCAGGAGGCCCTGGAGCTGGCCGAACACCGTGCCGATCAGGCCGGTGCGGCCGCTGACCTGCCGGCGGGCCCGCTCCAGCCGGTCCTGCTGGGCGCTGTCCTCGAACTGCGCGAGGTCGAGCTCGGCGGCGTGCGCCATCAGCCGCAGGGAGGCCGCGTTGGCGTAGAGGTCGCCGATCAGGGTCTCGACGAGGCTCGAGAGCCGGCCGGTCAGGTCCGAGAGCAGGGCGAGGCCGAACTCGGCGGCGACGAGGCCGGCGAGCCGCGCCCGGCCGGGATCGGCGAGCCACGCCGCGAGCCCCGCCTCCGGCGCCGGCCGGGCGTGCTCGGCCACGATCCCGTCGAGGATCAGCTTGGCGAGGTAGAGGGTCAGGACCGGCAGGCAGGCCGCCACGAGGCGCAGCGACAGGCTCGCCGCCAGCAGGCGCGGGCTCGCGGCGGCGATCTCCCGGAACAGGGTCGGCAGGTGGCGCAGCGCGCCGACGCGCTCGCCCAGGCGCTTGCCGAATCGCTCACCCAGCCGCCGACGCAGTCCCGCCCCCGGCCGCGGTGCGGGCCCGCTCATACCCTGGGGATGACCCGCCGGGTTTCGGGCGTGGATTGGACGACGTGCAAGGATATCATTAACTGTAGATGCATATAGTTTTAATCCTCGTCGAGTGGTGCGTGCTCAGCGGTCCTGCAATCCTCAGAGTTTCGGTTCTCCTCATCATTGCCGGCATCCTCGCGGCGGTGGTGCAGGCCCTGCTGCCGAGCCCCGCGCCCGGACCGGCGACTCCGCCCGCGTCCGCTCCGGAAACACCGGCGGCCCCCCAGCCCTCGGCGACGGTCCGGCGCGTCGAGCCGCCTCCTGCGGCTCCCGCGGCGGCGCCCGCCCCGTCCGCTCCGCCCACCCCGTCCGCCCCGCCCGCGGCGGTCGAGCCCGCCCCCGCCCCGCCCGGCGGCGCTCCGGCGCCGGCGCGGATGCCCTCCGACGCGACGGCCTTCCCCGCCGAGCCGCTCCCGCGGGAGGCGCAGCCCGAGCCGTCGGCGCAGGAGGCGGCCGGTCAGGCCGAGGTCGACCGGGCGGAGGACGGCGCCGGTCCCCGGGCCCTGGCCATCCTCGATCTCAACACCGCCTCGGTGGCGGATCTCAATCACCTGCGCGGCGGGGGCGCCATCGGCCGGGCGATCGTCGCCAAGCGGCCCTACACGTCGGTGGAGCAGCTGCTGTCGAAGCGCGTGCTCAGCCGGTCGGTCTACGAGAAGATCAAGGATCAGGTGACCGTGCGGTGAGCGTGCGGCGAGGCCGCGGCCCCGCGACCCGCTCCGTCTTGCGGCGTCGGAGGATACAAATTAGCGCTGTGCGGGATATCCCAGGGGTCCGCGCATGCCGCTCTACGTCAAGGATCCGCAGGTCGACGCGCTCGCGGCCCAGCTCATGGCGCTGCTGGGCACGAGCAAGACCGACGCGGTGCGCCGCGCGCTTCAGAACGAGATCGCCCGCCAGACGAACAGGCCCGATCTCGTCGCGCGGACGGCCGACTTCGTCCGTGCCCTGCACGAGCGTGCCGGCCCGGACCGGAAGCCCGCCGACGCGGCGTTCATCGACGGTCTGTACGAGCGCACCTGAGGTGGGACCCGATGTTCGTGGATGCGTCGGCCCTCACGGCGATCCTCACCGACGAGACGGATGCGGCCGCCCTGGCGGCCCGGCTTCAGCGGGCGCTGCGCCGCGTGACGTCGCCCCTGGCGGTCTGGGAAACCGGCGTGGCCGTGGCGCACCACCTCGATCTCCCGGTCCCGGCCGCCCGCGAGGCGGTGCGCGCCTATCTCGACCTCGCCGGCATCGAGATCCTGGCCGTCCCGCCGGAGGCCGAAGCGGGCGCGCTGGACGCCTACGACCGCTTCGGCAAGGGCCGGCACCCGGCCGGCCTGAACTTCGGCGACTGCTTCGCCTACGCCTGTGCCCGCGCCCACGGCGTCCCGCTGCTCTACAGGGGCAACGACTTCCCGCTCACGGACATCGAGACCGCCTGAGGCCGACGGTCCGCGCGGGGCAGGCGGGGCGCGGCGGGCGGAGGACCGCCGCCGCGCGCCCTCAGATCTTCGTGCCGAAGATCTCGGCCACCTGCGGGATGTCCTTGTCGCCGCGGCCCGACATGTTGAGCACCATGAGGTGCTCGGCCGGGCGCTGCGGCGCGAGCTCCAGGATCTTGGACAGGGCGTGGGCCGGCTCCAGGGCCGGGATGATCCCCTCCAGCATCGAGCAGAGCTTGAACGCCTCCAGCGTCTCGGAATCGGTCGCCGACAGGTAGGTGACCCGGCCCATCTCGTGCAGCCACGCGTGCTCGGGGCCGATGCCCGGGTAGTCGAGGCCCGCCGAGATCGAGTGGGCGTCGGCGATCTGGCCGTCCCCGTCCATCAGCAGGTAGGTGCGGTTGCCGTGCAGCACGCCCGGCTTGCCGCCGGTCAGCGAGGCCGCGTGCAGGCCCGACTGGACGCCGTGGCCCGCGGCCTCGACGCCGAAGATCTCGACCTCGCGGTCGTCCAGGAACGGGTGGAACAGCCCCATGGCGTTCGAGCCGCCGCCGATGCAGGCGACGAGGGAATCCGGGATCCGGCCCTCCTGGGCGATCATCTGCTCGCGGGTCTCGCGGCCGATCACCGACTGGAAGTCGCGGACCATGGCCGGGTACGGGTGCGGGCCCGCCACCGTGCCGATGCAGTAGAACGTGTCGGCGACGTTGGTGACCCAGTCGCGCAGCGCCTCGTTCATGGCGTCCTTGAGGGTCTTGGTGCCGGATTCCACCGGGATCACCTCGGCGCCGAGCATCTTCATGCGGAAGACGTTGGGGGCCTGACGGGCGACGTCGACCGCGCCCATGTAGACGACGCACTTGAGGCCGAAGCGCGCGCAGAGCGTCGCGGTGGCGACGCCGTGCTGGCCGGCGCCGGTCTCGGCGATGATCCGCGGCTTGCCCATGCGGCGGGCCAGCAGGATCTGGCCCAGCACGTTGTTCACCTTGTGGGAGCCGGTATGGTTCAGCTCCTCGCGCTTGAAATAGACCTTGGCGCCCTGCCCGGCCGGCGCCTTGGCGCGCAGGTGCTCGGTGAGGCGCTCGGCGTAGTAGAGCGGGCTCGGCCGGCCGATATAGTGGGTGCCGTAGCTCTCCATCTCGGCCTGGAAGGTCGGGTCCTTCTTGGCCGTCTCGTAGGCCGCCTCCAGCTCGAGGATCAGCGGCATCAGCGTCTCGGCGACGAAGCGGCCGCCGAAGATGCCGAAGCGGCCGCGCTCGTCGGGGCCGGTGCGGAAGGAGTTGGGCTCGGGGGCGATGGTCACGGGACGGGTCCTGCGGGCGAATCGATGATTTGCGGGGTGCCTAGACCCATGCGGCCGCCACCGCAATGCGGCCAGCCGCGCGCGTAACCGGATCGGGCGCCGGCGCGAACGGGCTGTCAGCATCCGGCAGGAGGTTGATCATGGCCCTTCGCGACACGTTCCGCACCCTCTCCCGCCCGGTCCTCGGGGCGGGTCTCGGGCTCGGCCTCGCGGCGGCCGTCCTGCTCCCCCGGCTCCCGGCCTTCGCCGAGGAGGCGCCCCGGCGCCTGCCGGAGGCCGCGGCCCGCGCCGCCGAGCCGTTGGGGCCGCGCGTGGCCGTCTTCGCCGGCGGCTGCTTCTGGGGCGTGCAGGGGGTGTTCCAGCACGTGCGCGGGGTGAGCGGCGCCGTGTCGGGCTACGCCGGCGGCACCCGTGCGGAGGCCGATTACCGGACGGTCAGCGGCGGCGGGACCGGCCATGCCGAGGCCGTGGCGGTCACCTACGATCCCGCGGTGATCCGCTACGACGAGCTGCTGCGGATCTTCTTCTCGGTGGCGCTCGATCCCACCCAGCTGGACCGCCAGGGCCCCGATACCGGGCGGCAATACCGCTCGGCCCTGTTCCCGCAGGATGCCGAGCAGGCGCGGGTGGCGCGGGCCTACATCGCCCAGCTCGACGCGGCCAAGACCTACGCGCGGCCCGTGGCCACCCGGATCGAGCCGGGGGCGACCTTCTATCCGGCCGAAGCCTACCACCAGGACTTCATGGCCCAGCACCCCGGGCACCCGTACATCGCCGCCAACGACGCGCCGAAGCTCGAGGCCCTGCGCGCCCTGTTCCCGGAGCGGACGGCGGCGCAGCCCGTGCTGGTCAACCGCCCGCCGGCGTGAGCGCCGGCGGTCCCTATGCCTCCGGCGGCCGCGGCCGGCCGAAATCCGGGGCCGCGGTCTCCTGGCCCTGCGCCACGATGCTGCGCCGGATCGCCCGGGTGCGGGTGAACATCGCGTGGAGCGCGTCGCCGTCGCCCCAGCGCACCGCCTTGGCGAGCGCCGACAGGTCCTCGTTGAACCGGCCGAGCATCTCCAGCACCGCCTCGCGGTTGTTGAGGAAGATGTCGCGCCACATGGTCGGGTCGGACGCCGCGATGCGGGTGAAGTCGCGGAACCCGCTCGCCGAGAACTTGATCACCTCCGACTGCGTCGCCGATTCGAGGTCGGCGGCGGTGCCCACGATGTTGTAGGCGATCAGGTGCGGCAGGTGGCTGGTGATGGCGAGCACGTGGTCGTGGTGCTCGGCGCTCATCGTCTCGACGTCGGCGCCCATCCCCGCCCACAGGGCGCGGACGGTCTCGATCGCCGCCGGGTCGGTGCCCTCGGGCGGGGTCAGGATGCACCAGCGGCCCTGGAACAGGGTCGCGAAGCCCGCGTCCGGTCCCGAGAACTCGGTCCCGGCGATCGGGTGCCCGGGGACCAGCGCGACGCCGTCGGGCAGGTGCGGCCGGACCGCCGCCACAACGGCGCCCTTCACCGAGCCGACATCCGACACGATCGCGCCGGGCTTGAGGTGCGGCGCCATCTCGGCCGCCGCCGCCCCGATGGCGCCCACCGGCACGCACAGGATGACGAGGTCGGTGCCGGCCGCGCCCTCCGCCGGGTCGCCCGTGACGACGTCGGCGATGCCGAGGTCGCGCACCCGGGCGCGCACGGCCGCGTCGCGGTCCACCGCCACGATGGTCCGGGCGAGGCCGTAGCGGCGCGCCGCCCGGGCGATCGACGAGCCGATCAGCCCGAGGCCGACGATGGCGAGGCGGCCGACGACGGGTGCCGCGGCCTTGAGGGTCTCAGCCATGCTGGCCCCGCACGAAGTCGCCGAGCGCCGCCAGGAACGCCGTGTTGGCCTCGGCGCCCGCCACCGTCACCCGCAGGGCGTTGGGCAGGCCGTAGGCCGTGACCCGCCGGGTGATCAGGCCGCGCTCGGTCAGGAACGCGTCCGCGTCCTCGGCCGAGCGGCCCGGCGCGTCGGGGAAGTGGATCAGCAGGAAGTTCGCGACGCTCGGCGTGACCGCCAGGCCGAGCGCGCGGGCGCCCTCGGTGAGCTTCGGCAGCCACTCGGCATTGTGGGCGGCGGCCGCCGCCATGTGGGCCTCGTCGGCGATGGCGGCCGAGCCCGCGGCGATCGCCGGGCCCGAGACGTTGAACGGGCCGCGGATCCGGTTGACCGCGTCCGCCACGTGCGCCGGCGCGACCATCCAGCCGATCCGCACGGCGGCCAGCCCGTGGATCTTCGAGAAGGTGCGGGTCATCACGACGTTCTCGGCCTCGAGGGCCAGCTCGAGCCCGGCCGAGTAGTCGTTCGCCCGGACGTACTCGGCGTAGGCGCCGTCGATCACCAGCAGCACGTGCGGCGGCAGGCCGGCGTGGAGGCGGCGGATCTCGTCGAAGGGCAGGTAGGTGCCGGTCGGGTTGTTGGGGTTCGTGACGTAGACGATCCGGGTCCGGTCGGTGACCCGGGCCAGGATCGCGTCGACGTCGACGGTCAGGTCGCGCTCGGGCGCGACCACGGGCTCGCCGCCCGAGGCCAGGATGGCGATCCGGTAGACGAGGAATCCGTGCTCCGAGTAGATCCCCTCGGTCCCCGGTCCGCCATACGCGTAGGCGAGCAGCGAGAGCAGCTCGTCCGAGCCCGCGCCGCAGACGATGCGCTCGGGATCGAGCCCGTAGCGCCGCGCGATGGCGGTGCGCAGGGCGGTCGCGCGCCCGTCCGGATAGGTCTCCAGCTTGGCGGTCGCCGCGTGGAGCGCGGCCAAAGCCGCCGGGCTCGGGCCGAGGGGCGTCTCGTTGGAGGACAGCTTGTAGACCTTGCCGCCGCCGGGCCGCCCGCTCTTGCCGGGCACGTAGGTGTCGATCGCCAGGACGCCGGGACGCGGTTCCGGACGGGCGGGTCGGGGGGCGGACATAGCGGTGCGACTCGGGATGGGCGGGGTTCGGTCGGTTCCGCGCCCGTCTACAGCATTTCGCCGGCCGGTGAACCCGGGGCCGCCGCCCGTGAGGCCGGCCCGACCCTGCCGGGGCGACTTGTCCGGCCCCACGGAGTCGTGCCTGTATGCCGGCGCTCCGCCGACAGGCGCCCGACACGAAGGATCTCCGCATGCCCCTCGAACGCTACCTGGACGGCGGCGCCCACATCCTCCCCGCCGACGACTCGCTGATCCGCTTCGCCATGACCAACGGCCAGCGGGTGATCGCGGTCGAGGTCCCGGTTCCCGTGCTGCGCCAGCAGTTCGGCGGCGGCGCCGACCTCGCCCCCCTGGAGCTGTTCGCCCGCAATCAGGCGGTGATCGAGGCCGCGGCGAGCCAGGCCTACGACCGGACCGAGACCCCCAACGACCTCCTCGATCTCGGCCCGGAGGATTTCGACACCCGGCCGGCCTCGGCCAGGCCCTGAGCGGCAGGCCCTGAGCGGCGGGCCTCAAACAGCGCGATCCATCCGGGGCGCCGCGGCAAAACGGCGACGCGCAAATGCCGCGGGGCACTCGCCACGTTTCGGCCTGTTGAACCGGGAGAACAGGGGCGCGTCGGGCGTGCCCCACCCCGCAGCCCCTGGATGGATCGACGATGCCCGGTGACCTGATCCCCTGCAGCCTCTTCCTGATCGGGATCCTCGTGTCGGTCGCCGCGGATTGCCGCCTGCGCCGTGTCGAGGCGGCCCCGTGGGCCAATGGCTGCATCACGGCCGCCGGCGCCGCCCTGGTCTTCGCGGCCTGCGCGGCCGCCATGTTCTGAGGAACCGCCGGACGCCGGACGGACTTTCACAGCGGCGTCCGGGCCCGCGCCCGGCGGCGCGACTGGCGGGGCGAGGGTTCCATGGTATCGATGCAGGCCCTGATCGGCTGCGGGCTCGTGCTCACCGGCATCCTGATCGAGAGCGCGGCGAGCCGGCACTGGCGGGCGGGCGTCGGCGCGGACCGGCTCGACGTCCGGGCCGCCCTCGCGCTCGGCCTGCCCGCCCTGGGGCTCGCCGTGATGGCCGCGCCGATCGCGTGAGTGAGGTGCCGGGTGTCGGACCCCGCCCGATCGGCCGTGGACGGGCGCCGGGGCCCGTGTTCCGCGGCACCTCGGGCGCCGGGCGCCGATCGTAGAGGTCCATCTCGAACGGCGGAGCCTCGAGATGAGCATCGTAGCGGATATCGTTTTCTTCCTCGTGATCGACGCGATCGAGGCCGCTTGGCGGTTCGGGCGGCGGCGTCTCTTCGGGGCCGCCCCCGACGCGCGGGATCGTCCGGGCTCCGAGACCCGGGGCGCGTCGGAGGGCCGGAGCCCGCACGCGCGTTGACGCTCGGCGCCCCGCGCATTACCTCGGCGGGGCTGGCCGCGTCGGGCGAGTGCGGCGCGTCAGGCGATCCCGTGCTCTCCCGGTTCGGATCCGAACCGATACACGGTCGTCAAGACCCGCCATGGACACCCAAACGGACACGGCCCTGAGGCCGGACCCGATCGACGAGCCGGCGCGGCGCGCGTCCGAGCGCTCGCAGGCGCTCGACCCGAGGAGCCCGGTGGCGCGCTTCGCCGCCGACACGCCGCTGCTCACCGACGCGGGCGTCGAGCTCGCGCCCTTCCAGATCGCCTACCAGACCGCCGGCACGCTCAACGCCGCGCGCTCGAACGCCGTCCTGATCTGCCACGCGCTCACCGGTGACCAGTACTTCGCCCACACCCATCCGGTGACCGGCAAGCCCGGCTGGTGGGAGACGCTGGTCGGCCCCGGCAAGCCGATCGACACCGACCGCTACTTCGTCGTCTGCTCGAACGTCATCGGCTCGTGCATGGGCTCCACCGGCCCGGCCTCGATCGACCCGGCGACGGGGCGGCCCTACGGGCTGAACTTCCCGCTGGTCACGATCCGCGACATGGTCCGGGCGCAGGCGATGCTGCTGGAGCATCTCGGGATCCGGGACCTGTTCCTGTGCATCGGCGGCTCGATGGGCGGGATGCAGGTGCTGCAATGGGCGGCGCTCTATCCCGAGCGCGTCTTCGCCGCGATGCCGATCGCCACCGGCGCCCGCCACTCGGCGCAGAACATCGCCTTCCACGAGGTCGGCCGTCAGGCGATCATGGCCGATCCCGCCTGGGCGGACGGGCGCTACCTCGAGGCGGGCACGCGCCCCGCCAAGGGGCTCGGCGTCGCCCGGATGGGCGCGCACATCACCTACCTGTCCGAGCCGGCCCTGCACCGGAAGTTCGGCCGGCGCTTCCAGGGCGGCACGGCGCCGACCTTCTCGTTCAACGCCGATTTCCAGATCGAGAGCTACCTGCGCCACCAGGGCCTGAGCTTCGTCGAGCGGTTCGACGCCAACGCCTACCTCTACCTGACCCGGGCGATGGACTATTTCGACCTCGCCGAGGACCACGGCGGCGTGCTCGCCAACGCCTTCCGGGGCACCAAGACCCGCTTCTGCGTGATCTCGTTCACCTCCGACTGGCTGTTCCCGACCCGCGACTCGCGCGCGATCGTGCACGCGCTCAACGCGGCCGCGGCGCCCGTGGCCTTCGTGGAGGTCGAGAGCGACAAGGGCCACGACGCCTTCCTGCTCGACGAGCCGGCGATGTTCTCCGCGGCGCGCGGCTTCATCGACGCCGCCGCCCGGGCGCGCGGGCTGTGACGCGGATGGCGAGCGGCGGGTCCGGCAAGATGACCTTCGGCAAGCCGCCCATGGGCAAGATCTCTTCGGAGAAGATCTCTTCGGGCAAGATCTCTTCGGGCAAGATCGCTCTGGGCAAGGTCCGGCACGGTGCCCCCTGGGAGGGCGCGGACGCCCTCCCCCACGCGGCCGAGGGCGGCGGCGCCCGCGTCGACCACCTCGTCGTGCTCGGCCTCGTCCCGGCCGGCGCCCGGGTCCTCGACATCGGCTGCGGCGACGGCTCGCTGCTGGCGCTGCTGCGCGACCGCCGCGGCATCGACGGGCGCGGGATCGAGCTGTCCCGGGAGGGCGTGAACGCCTGCCTCGCCCGGGGCCTGTCGGTGATCCAGGGCGACGCCGACACCGACCTCGCCAACTACCCGGACGGCGCCTTCGACGTGGTGGTCCTGTCCCAGACCATCCAGGCGACCCGCAATCCCCGGGTGGTGCTGGAGCACCTGCTGCGCATCGGCCGGCAGGTGATCATCTCGTTCCCGAATTTCGGGCACTGGCGCGTGCGCTCCGAGCTGGCGTTCCGCGGGCGGATGCCGGTCACCGAGATCATGCCGGACGCGTGGTGGGAGACGCCCAACATCCACCACTGCACGATCCGCGACTTCGTCGGCCTGTGCCGCCTGATCGGCGCCCGGATCGAGCACGCGACCGCGCTGGACGCCCGCGGCCGGCCGATGCGGTTCTCCATGCCCTGGTGGGTCTGGAACCTGTTCGGCGCGCAGGGCGTGTTCCTGCTCCGGCGCGAGGATGCCGGGCCCTAGCGCCGCGCCCGATCAAGGCGAGGCGGTGGCGCGTCGAGCCCGTGCCGGACGAGGCACACTCCGGTCGCGCCCTGATGGCTCGCTCGACCTCGAAGCGTCTTGTCCCTCACCCTGACCCTCTCCCGCACGGGAGAGGGGGCATGGCGCCGATGTCTCGACCGGGGTCGTCGTCCTTCCCAACCGTTGCAACACGATCGGAAGCGGCCCCAGCATCGCGCCGCTGTTGTCCGGCGCTCGAGGGTCGCCGCACGGCGCTGTCTCTCCCGGGCACCCGCCGCGCCCCGGCCCGGGGATGACGCCGGCAGTCCGAAATAGAGCAGAAACGGAGCTTGGCTATTTCTGGTCGCGCTCCCGTGATCGGACCGTGATTACGGATTCGTTTGGCGCTTTTCCCGAGACGTACGCGTTCACGAGGGGTCGTGGACTGTGTCCGGCTGGGCGGAAAACTTGCCGCAATCGCGAATTCCAGCAGGGTCGACAGGACACGTGCGCCGCGCGATCGTTCACATCGGGATGCCCCGAACCGGCTCCACCGCGTTCCAGGAGGTGCTGGCCCGCCTGCGCCCCCACCTCGCCGCGGTCGGGATCTGCTACCCGAACCTCGCCCCGCCGGGCGCCCCCGGGGGCGACGACGTCAATCACTACCGGCTCGGGCAGGCGCTGGACCGGCGCCGCGGCGCCGCGGAGCGCCGGCAGGCCCTCGCGCGCCTCGACGCGATCCTCGCCGCCACGCCGGCCGACACGGTCCTGCTCTCCTACGAGGACTTCTCCGTCCAGCGCCCGCTCTGGCGCGTTCCCGAGATCCTGTCCGACCTGTTCGCGCGCCGCGGCTTCGCCCTGGAGGCGGTGCTGGTGGTCAAGCCGCAGGCCGAGCAGCTGGCCTCGGCCTACGCCCTGCGGGCGCAGGTCGTGGCCGAGGGCCGCACCTTCCGGGGCTTCCTGCGCTCCGAGGGCGCGTCCCGGCGCTACGACTACGCGGACAGGCTCGAGCCCTGGCGCCGCGCCGCCGCGGGGCGCGTCACCGCCCTGCCGTACCGCGACCGGCGGTCCGACGCGCCGCTGCTGGCGCGGCTGGTCGACGGGCTCGGCCTGGGCGGGCGCCTCGCGCCGCTCCTCGGCCCGGCCGACCTCGCCTACCGCACGAACCGGAGCTCCGGGCCGGTCGCGGTCGAGGCGTCGCGCCGCCTATACCGGCTCGGCGTCCACCGGCAGGTGACCGGGCATCGCCGGCTCCTCGGCCACGTCCTCGACGACTGGGCCTGGGCGCGGGGGCTCGACGCGGAGCGGTTCCGCGGCGACGCCCCGGAGGGGCTGGCCCGCGTCGCGGCGCGCTACGCGGCCGGGAACGCGCGCTTCGCCGCCGCCTGCTGGGGGCAGAGCTGGGACGCGGTC
Source organism: Methylobacterium sp. C33D (assembly GCF_053345825.1). Lineage (NCBI taxonomy): Bacteria > Pseudomonadati > Pseudomonadota > Alphaproteobacteria > Hyphomicrobiales > Methylobacteriaceae > Methylobacterium > Methylobacterium sp. C33D. The sequence goes on along the minus strand of NZ_JBKFAV010000019.1, from coordinate 64,925 downwards.
ATCGCGCCCGCGCCCGCCGCGCCGCCGAACGAGCTCGCCGCCGGGCCGGTCGCGCCCGAGACGGAGGCCGCGGTCGAGGCGCTGGTGCGGGCGGCGGCGGCGCGGGCCGCCTTCCGGTCCCCGCCCGCGTGGCGGCGGCGGACGGCCCACGTCCTGGAGGAGTGCCGGGAGCGCCTCGGCGAGGCCGTCGGCTACCCCGTCTGGCGCGTGCCCTAGGGTCCGCCCGTGTCGATGTCCGAGAACCGGCGGCCGCCCCCGCGGACGCCGCCCCAGACGGTGGACCAAGCGGTGGACCAGGCGGTGAACCGAGCGGTGGATATGTGCGTCGTGCAGACGATCCCCCAGACGATCCCGGGGGCGAGCCCAACTGGCCACCCTCCGGGGCCCGTCACCTGGCACCCCCTCCAGGCCCGCGAGGCGCGCTGGGCGCGCCTCGGCCAGGTGCCGGTGATCGCGTGGCTGACCGGCCTGTCGGGGGCCGGCAAGTCGACCCTGGCGGCTGAGGCCGATCGGAGCCTGGTGGCGGGCGGCCGGCACAGCGCGGTCCTCGACGGCGACAACCTGCGCCACGGGCTCAACGCCGACCTCGCCTTCTCGCCGGAGGACCGCGCCGAGAACGTCCGGCGCACCGCCGAGGTGGCGCGGCTGATGGCCGAGGCGGGGACGGTGGTGATCGTCTCGCTGATCTCGCCCTACCGGGCCGACCGGGCGCTGGCCCGCCGGATCGCCGGCGACATCCCGTTCCTGGAGGTGTTCGTCGACACGCCGCTGGGCCTGTGCGAGGCCCGGGACCCGAAGGGCCTCTACCGTCTGGCCCGCGCCGGCCGCATCCCGGGCTTCACCGGCGTCACGGCGCCCTACGAGGCGCCGGAGCGGCCGGACCTGACCATCGCCACCGAGGGGCGCGGCACCGGGGCCTGCGCCCGCGCCCTGAGCGCGCGGCTGATGCGGCTGAGCCGGGCGGCCGCGGGTGAGACGCCGGGGCGGTGAGCGGCGCGCCCTGCCGGCGCGTCGATCACGGGCTCGATTCCGGGCGGTCTCGTCCCTCACCCCGACCCTCTCCCGGAGGGGAGAGGCGGCCGGTCGCGCCCGCCAGCGGCGCCGGTGCCCCTACCTGCCCGGCCAGCGCAGCTCCGCCCGCAGGCCGCCCATCTCCGAGCGGCCGAAATCCAGCCGGGCGCCCGCGGCCTCGGCGACGTCGCGGGCGATGGCGATGCCGAAGCCGGTGCCCGGCCGGCTCTCGTCCCAGCGCTGACCGCGCGCGATCCCCGCGATGGCCGCGGCGCTCATGCCGGGGCCGTCATCCTCGACGGCGAGGCCCGGGTGGCCGGCGCCCGTCCCGGCTGCCGTCCCGGTGATGCGGACCCGCCGGTGCGCCCACTTGCGGGCGTTGTCGAGGAGGTTGCCCAGCACCTCCATCAGCTCGCCCTCCTCGCCCGGATAGGCGAGGCTCCCGGGCACCGCCACTGTCCATTCCAGGGAGTCGCCCTCCGGCAGCCGCCGCAGGGTCGCGACGAGGCGCTCCGCCACCGGGGCGACCCGGCAGGACCGCCGCCGCAGGTCGCCCGCGGCCGCGACCCGCGCCCGGGCCAGCGCCCGCTCGACCTGACCGCCCATGGCCCGCGCCTGCTCGGCGATCTCGGCCGCCAGCGCCGGGTCGGCCGGCCCGGTCCGGCGCGCCAGGGCGTCCAGCACCGCCAGCGGGGTCTTGAGGCCGTGGGCCATGTCGGCGGCGGCGTCGCGGGCCCGGACCAGGGCGCGCTCCTGCGCGTCGAGCAGCCGGTTGAGGTCGGCGACCAGCGGCCGGACCTCGTCGGGGAACCGCTCCGGCAGCCGCGCCCGCCGCCCGGCATGGACCGCCAGGAGTTCCGCCTGCAGCACCCGGAACGGGCCGAGCGCCCGGTGGACGAACAGGCCCATCGCCACCGTCAGGACGACGAACAGGGCGACGAGCGCCGGGACGAGCAGGCGCAGGAACGTGGTCCGGCTCGCCGCGAGGCCGCGCCGGTCCTCCGCCACCGCGACGCGCAGCGCGGTCTCGGCGCCCGGCGCGCCGATCTGCAGCGGCCGAACCACCGCGATGAGCCGGCCGCCGTCGGGCCCGGTCGTGTCGAGGGTGGCGGGGACCTGCGCGCCGGTGCCGGCGTGTCCGAGATCGAGGCTCTTGTCCCAGAGCGAGCGCGACCGCAGCAGGTGCGATCCCGCCTCGACCTGCCAGTACAGGCCGCCGTAGGGCGTTGCGAAGCGCGGGTCCGGCAGGTCCCGGGACAGGGTCGGCGCCCCGTCCGGAGCGAGGCCGACCCGCCCGGCGATGAGCTTGGCGGTCCGGTCCAGGTCCGCGACGGTGCGGGCGTCGAGCACCCGGTCGAGGATCACCGTCAGGCCGAGCCCGGCGAGCACCAGCGCCAGCGCGATCAGCGCGGCCGCCGCGAGGCCGAGCCGCAGGCGGAGGGAGTCGCGCCTCACGACCCGCCCGGTCCGGCGATCAGGTAGCCCTGGCCGCGCCGGGTCTCGATCACCCCCGGCCCGAGCTTGCGGCGCAGGCGCGTCAGGAGCGCCTCCAGGGCGTTGGCCTCGCGCTCGGTCCCGACCCCGTGGAGGTGGTCGAGCAGCTCGCCCGCCGGCACGACCTGCCCCGGCCGGTGCAGCAGGAAGGCCAGCAGCCGGTACTCCAGGGCGGTCAGCTCCGCGGGCCGCCCGTCGACGCTGACCGCGCGGGTGCGGGTGTCGAGCTCGACCGGGCCGGCGCGCAGCACCGGCGCGGCGTGGCCGGCAGTGCGCCGCAGGATCGCCCGCAGGCGCGCCACCAGCTCCTCCATGCGGAACGGCTTGGCGAGGTAGTCGTCGGCGCCGGCGTCGATGCCCTCGACGCGCTCGCGCCAGCCGTCCCGGGCGGTGAGGATCAGGACCGGCAGGGCGATGTCGGCCGCGCGCAGGCGGCGCAGCACGCCGAGCCCGTCGAGGCGCGGCAGGCCGAGATCCAGCACCATGGCGTCGTACGTCTCGGTCTCGGCCCGGAACCACGCGGCCTCGCCGTCCGCCACCACGTCGGCGACGTAGCCGGCCCTCTCCAGGCCCTGCCGGATGTCCGCCGCGATGCGCGGCTCGTCCTCGACGATCAGGACGCGCACGGGCCGGCCTCCTCAATCATCGTCGTCCTCGTCCAGGATCTTCAGCGTGCCGGCATCGACCTTCACGGTCCGGCGCTTCCCGTCGGGCCCGAGGATGCGCAGCTTGTACAGCCAGTGTCCGTCGTCGTGCTTCAGGTCGACCGACACGACGTCCCCCGGCACCGCCGCCCGGGCCGCCGCCAGCACCGCGTCGAGGGGGTGGATCGCGCCGCTCTCCAGGGCCCGGCGGGCCCGGTCGGCGTCCTCGGAGGCGTGCACGGGCCCGCCCGCGAGGGCGGCCAGCAGGGCGAGAACGAGGACGCGGCGGGGCGGGAACGGGCTCATGCGGGCGCAGGCTAGGCCGCGCCGCCTGACGGGACGCTGACAGGCGGCGTCAGGGTCGCGGGGCGGGGCTTCGGCACAAGGGCCGCCATAGCCCGTCCGGAGACCTGAGACCATGTCGCTCTACGTCGGTATCCTCCTCGCCTGCGCGGCCGGCCTCGCCGGCACCCTCCTCTGCCCGGACGGCAGGTCCGGCCGCTCGCGCCTGCCGCTCCTCGCCGCGCTCCTGGCGGGCGGCCTCGCCTGGCACGGCCCCGCCCGGGCCGGCGAGACCCTGCGCGGCCCCGCCCAGGTGATCGACGGCGGGACGCTGCGCGTCGGCGGGCGGCCGGTCAGCCTGTTCGGGATCGCCGCGCCGGAGGCCGACGCGACCTGCGCGGACGCCCGGGACCGGCCCTACCCGTGCGGCCGGGACGCCGCCCGGGCGCTCGCCGACCGGATCGGCGGGGCCCTCGTCGCCTGCGAGACGCGGGGCGAGGCCGGCGCGGCGCTCTGCCGGGTCGGCGAGGCGGATCTCGGGGCCTGGATGGTGGCGCAGGGCCTCGCCCTGCCCGACCGGGACCTCGCGCCGGACTACGCGCCGGCGGCGGACCGGGCCTGGGGGCGCCGCCTCGGCCTGTGGTCGGGGGTGTTCCAGGATCCCGCCGAGCGGCGGGGCCGCCGCGCCGCCGCCGCGCTCGGCGCCGCCGGGTGACAGGCCGGTCGTCAGCGGGAACGCTGCCGGGCACACCCGGTTGGACCGGCAAGCCCGTCCGGGGCGCACGAGGACTCGCGGAGGCCCCATGAGGTTCCTGAACCGTACGATGCTGCTCGCCGCCCTGCTCACCTGCGCGGCGGGGGCCGCTGGTGCCGCCGAGGGCCGGGGCAAGGCCGAGGGACGCACGGATGCCGGCGCGCCCACGACCAGCATGGGCGCGGGCGGCCTCAGCGGCACCGGCGCCACCCGGGACGGCGCCCGCACGAGCCCGGTCGAGAGCAAGGGGCAGCCGGGCGGCGCGAAGCCGCCCTCCGCCCCGAAGGCCGGGACGGGCCGCTGATCCGCTCCGGCACCTCGGGATGAGGCGCCGGGTCGGGGGTCCCGCCCGGCCGGACGGCGCTACTGCGAGCGGCGGCTGAACGAGACCGCGTAGGCCTGGACGCGGGCGTCGATCAGCGGGTCGTCCGAGACCTCGATCCCGTCGGTGAGGTTGTTGGGCATGAACAGCAGCGCCTTCTCGGCCTCGGCGCTGTCGGGCACGACCTTGCTCACCGTCACGGTGCCGAGATCGACCGTCTTCCGGTCGTCCGGCCAGGGCTTGGTGGCGTCGTTGGTCGGGTCGCCCGGCTCGGCGAGCTGGGCCAGCATCCTGAACTTCGCGGGCGTCCTGGCGACCCGCGGGCCGATCTCGGCCATCAGGAAGTTCGGGTCGCGCTTGGCCGCCTCCTCGGGCGGGAGGATCTCCTCGCCCTCCACCGGCACGAAGCGGAACCGGAACGGCTGCCGCTTGCCGGCGGCGTCCACCAGGATGAAGGCGTTGACGCCGTTATAGGTCTGCCGGGCGAGGCTCGACGGGGTCTTGGCGGTCCCGCCCGCGGTGGCGGCGGCCGGGTGGGCGGCGGCGAAGCGCTCCAGGGCGGTCGGATGGGCCGCGTTCGGGCCGCTCTCGGCGGCGGCCTTCAGGAGGTCGCGGAACTCCTCGCCGGTGGCGACCGGGAAGTACTTCAGCGCGTTGGTGACGACGTCCATCTCGGAGCCGTCGCTCAGCTTGAACTTGAGGGCGAGGCCGTGCGGGTTGGCGTCGGCGACGCCGTCCGGGATGGTCGGGACGCCGGTGGCGTCCGAGAACCGGACCGTCACCGGCACCGCCGGCCCCTGGAACAGGGAGGCCTTGCTGATCTTGGCCGCCTCGGGCGACGGGGTGAAGCTGCCCTCGGCCACCACGCCCTTGGCGTGGTTGGCCCGCGCCCCCGGATGCTTGCCGAACAGCGTGGTCATCACGTCGATCGTCTGCTCGGCGGTGGAGGCCTCCTGGGCCTGAGCCTGTGCCTGAGCCTGAGCCTGGGCCAGGGCGGCGGCCGCGAGCGCGGTGCTCAGCAGGAGGGCGAAACCCGATCTCGAACGCAGCATGGGAACCTCTCGGCAGCGACGGCCCGCCCGGGCCGGTCAACGCGGACCGGCCCATCTTCTAGGGAGCGAGACGCCGGAGGCACAACCAAAAGCTATGCCGCCGCGGAGAGGGGTGTGGGTTACGTCCCGGAGGGGGGCTGCAGATCGAGAACTTCGTCTTCGCTCCGCGCGCGAAGACGGTGCGGAGCCCGCTACCGCGCGCCGCGGTGGAGGTCGCCCTCGATCAGCAGGGCGCTGCGGCTGTCGAGCCGCGCGCGGTAGACCTGCAGGTTCTCCATGACCCGCTGGACGTAGTTGCGCGTCTCCGTGAACGGGATGCGCTCCACCCAGTCGATCACGTCGACGTCGCCCTTGCGCGGGTCGCCGTAGGCGTCGATCCACTTCTTCACGTTGCCGCCACCCGCGTTGTAGGACGCGAACGCGAGCACGTAGGAACCGCGCCAATCCTCCATCAGCTCGCCGAGATGGGCTTGGCCGAGCTTCGCGCAGTAGGCGGGATCGCTGGTCAGGCGGTCGACGTCGAAGGCGGTCGAGACCCGGCGGGCGGTGCGCTGGGCGGTGGCCGGCATCATCTGCATCAGGCCGCGCGCGCCGACGCCCGACTGCGCCCGCGGGTCGAACTGGCTCTCCTGCCGGGCGATGGCGTAGACCATGGCCCGCTCCACCTGCGGGACCGCCGTGAAGGTCTCGTAGCTGGGGATGCCGATCGTCGGGTAGGCGTGGGCGTCCAGCGGCAGGCCGCGCTGGACCGCGAGCTTGCCGATCGCCACCAGGGCGCGGGCGTCCTTCATGTCGGTGGCGAGGTCGCCGAGCGCCTGGAGCTCGCGCGGGTCGGAGAGATCCCGCGCCGCGTCGATGTAGAGCGGCAGGGCCAGCTCCTTGATCCCGGCCTCGCCGAGCAGGCGCAGGGCGCGGATGTAGAGCCGCCCGTCGAAGGCCTGGCGCTCCGCGCCCTCGAGGTCGGCCGGCGCCCGCAGGGGCAGGCTGGTCTGGCCGAGCCGGGCCCGGGCCACCTGGCCGTAATAGGCGATCGGCTGCAGGGCGGCGCGCTCGTAGAAGCGCTTCGCCTCCTCCGCCTGGCCGAGCGCCTCGGCCGCCCGCCCCTGCCAGTAGGCGGCCCGCGCCACCGAGATCGGGCTCTCCGCGACGGTGGCCATCCGGGCGAAATGCTGCGCGGCGCTCGCCGGGTCGCCGGTGAAGCGCAGGGCGATCCAGCCGGCGTGGAACTCGGCCTCGATCCGCTTCTCGGGCGTGCGCGCCGCCTGCCCGCTCGCGACCGCGTAGGCGGTCCTGGCATCGCCGAGGTCGAGGAGCTTGCGCGCCACGATCCGGCGCTCGATCCACCACTCGTCGCCGTCGACCAGCACGTCCGGGTTGCTCGGCGCCGCGGCGAGCACGGCGGCGGCCGCCTCGGGCTTGTCGGCCCGGCGGAAGTACTGCGCCCGGGAGAAGATGTAGGAGGCGTCCCCGCGCAGCGACGGCGGCACCGCGGCGAGCGCGGAAGCGGCGCCGGAGGACTTGTCCTCCACGGCCCGGCGGGCGCGCACGAGGCTGGCGTAGGCGCCGCCCGCGTAGCCGGCCGCCCGGCCGGCGCTCTCCCAGTCGTCCTTCAGGAGCGCCCGCTCCATCCGGTAGCGGTGGTCGACCCGGGTCAGCGCGTCCGGGAAGGCGTCGAGCACCTTGGCTTCCAGGCTCCGCCCGAAGCTCTCGGTGCGCCAGAGGTCGCGGACCATCTCGGCGGCGTCGGCCTCGCAGCCGTCGGCGCGCAGGGCCAGCGCCAGGGCGAACTTGCCCGGCGCGCTCACCGGCTTCGCCGTGGCGAAGTAGGCCCGCACCGTCGCGGGCGCCTTCTTCTCGGAGAGCAGCGCCTCCTCGGCCCGGCGGCGCAGCAGCGGGCCGGCCGGCCAGTCCGGATTGGCCCGAGCGAAGGCCACGGTGCGGTTGAAGCCGATGCCGGCGCCCGCGCGGATCGCCACCCACTCGAGCAGCGCCTTCGCGGCCGGGTCGGTGAAGCCGTCGCGCATCCGGTCGCCGTCGGCGACCCGGCCCTTGCGGTAGAGGTCGATGGCGCCGCGCAGCAGCGTCGGGTCGGTGTCGCCGGAGATCTTCGGGCGCGCCGGGTCCGGCACCTCGGGCACCGGGGCCGGCGGTGTGACGGCGGCGTCCGGCAGCGGGAAGGCCACCGGGGCGTCGGGGTCGGCCGAGGCGTAGGCCGAGGCCGCGGCCGGCAGCGTCCGGGCGGGCTCCTCGCCCTTGTCGTCGCCGCCGGAGGCGTGGACCGGGTCGAGCTTCAGGGCGTCGGCCGCGACCGGGTCGCTGGCCTTCGCGGCCTGCGCGCCCCGGACCTGGGCGGTCGAGAGGGCGGCGTCGCTCGCCGGCGGGGTCGGCTGCGAGGCCGGCGGCGTCGCGGCCGCGTCGGTGCCGGCCTGGCCGGCTGGGCCAGCTTGGCCGGCCGGGCCGGCGAGCGCCACGCCGACGGTGGCGATGAGCGCGGCGGCGGTGAGGGACGTGCGCTTCGGGGCCGGAGACGAGGCCGCGGGTCGGATCACGATTCCCCCCTACTGATCACCGGAGCGGGAAAGGTCGAGGATCGGGCCGTGACCATTAAGATCGCGTTAACCGTCGCCACGATCTGTTTGCGCGCCGTGACGCGACCGCCTATGTCTGCCGGTCCGTGCCCGTACGATGCGGACCACGCGCGGCGCCGAGACCGCCGAAATCCCAGCTGGGACCCTTTGGGACGCCTGAGATGACCGAGATGACCGGGAGCCGCCTGCGGGGCTCGCTCACCGCGCTTGTGACGCCCTTCCGCGACGGCGCCTTCGACGAGGCCGCGTTCCGAAAGTTCGTGCGCTGGCAGATCGAGCAGGGCAGCCACGGCCTCGTGCCCACCGGCACCACCGGCGAGAGCCCGACCCTGACCCATTCCGAGCACGACCGGGTGGTCGAGGCCTGCATCGACGAGGCGGGCGGGCGCGTGCCGGTCGTGGCGGGCGCGGGCTCCAACTCCACCGCCGAGGCGGTCGAGCGGGCGCAGCACGCCGAGCGCGCGGGCGCCGACGCCGTCCTGGTGGTGACGCCGTACTACAACAAGCCGACGCAGGCGGGCCTCTACGCCCACTTCAAGGCCGTCAACGACGCGGTCGGCATTCCGATCATCATCTACAATATCCCGCCGCGCTCCGTCATCGACATGAGCGTCGAGACGATGGCCCGGCTCTTCGAGCTGAAGAACATCGCCGGCGTGAAGGACGCGACCGCCAAGATCGACCGCGTCAGCCAGCAGCGTCAGGCCATGGGCGCGAGCTTCATCCAGCTTTCGGGCGAAGATGCGACGGCGCTCGGCTACAACGCCCACGGCGGCCACGGCTGCATCTCGGTGGTGGCGAACGTCGCCCCGCGCCTCTGCGCCGACCTGCAGGAGGCGACGCTGGCGGGCGACTACGCCAGGGCGCTGACCCTCCAGGACAGGCTGTTCCCCCTGCAGACCGGCCTGTTCGCCGAGGCCAACCCGGCGCCGGTGAAGTACGCGCTGTCGCGGCTCGGCCACATGACCGACGAGCTGCGCCTGCCGCTGGTGCCGGTGACCGAGCCCACCAAGCGCATCGTCGACGACGCCCTGCGCCACGCCGGCCTGCTGGTGGACTGAGGGAAGTCACGCATCATGGCCCCGAAACCGGAGCCCAGTCGGCGCATCGTCGCCGACAACCGCGCCGCGCGCTATCACTACACGATCGAGGACACGCTCGAGGCCGGCATCGCGCTGACCGGCACCGAGGTGAAGTCCCTGCGCGGCGGCAAGGCGACGATCGGCGAGGCCTATGCCGGGCCCTCCGGCACGGACCTGATGCTGTTCAACGCCTACATCCCGGAATACCTGGAGGCGAACCGCTTCAACCACGACACCAAGCGCCCGCGCCGCCTGCTGCTGCACCGCCGCCAGATCAACAAGCTGATCGGCGCGACCCAGCGCCAGGGCTACACGGTGGTGCCGCTGAAGATCTACTTCAACGACAAGGGGCGCGCGAAGGTCGAACTCGGTCTCGGCAAGGGCAAGCAGGCCCACGACAAGCGCGAGGCGGTCAAGGAGCGCGACTGGCAGCGCGACCGGGCGCGGCTGCTGCGGGACCGGGGCTGAGGCCGCGCCGTCATCGCGAGCGCAGCGAAGCGAGCCAGGGCAGCGCGACCTCGACGAGCACGGTGCTGCCGGATGCCTTCGCTCCGCTCGCAGAGACGATCGTTCCGACAGGGGCGCGCGCAGGCCGCGATGCGCGCGCCTTGCGCTGACCGCGCGATGGCACAAGATCCCGGACTCGCCGGTGCCGCGTCCCGAGCCTGCGATCCTGCGGAGCGACCCATGCCATCCACCCACGATACCCTGCCCGATGACCTGCCGGTCCCCGTCGACGACGGCGCGGCCGACCATCTGCGCGGGATGCGCCTGCCCGACGTGGCGCTCACCGCCACGGACGGCCGCACGGTCTCGCTGGCGCGGCTCCCGGGCCGCACCGTGGCCTACGCCTACCCGCGCACCGGCGAGCCGGGCCGGCCGGGCCTGACGCCCGACTGGGACGCGATCCCCGGCGCGAGGGGCTGCACGCCGCAGGCCTGCGACTTCCGCGATCACCACGCCGCGCTGACGGCCCGGGGCGTCGCCCAGGTCTTCGGCCTCTCGACCCAGACGAGCGCCTACCAGCGGGAGGCGGCCGAGCGCCTGCGCCTGCCCTTCCCGCTCCTGGCCGACCCGCACCGGGCCTTCTCGATGGCGGCGCGCCTGCCGGTCTTCGAGGCCGGCGGCCAGGTGCTGCTGCGCCGCCTCACCCTGGTGATCGACGACGGCGTCGTGAGCCGGCTGTTCTACCCGGTCTTCCCGCCGGACCGGAGCGCCCGGCAGGTCCTCGACTGGCTCGACGGGGCCGGCGCCTGAGGCGCTACTCCTCCTCGGCCTCCGGCTGGCGGATGCCGTAGCGGTTCTCCAGGCCCGGATTGGCCCGGCCCTCGCCGCGGTAGCGGGTCGGCGCCTCCCCGGAGGCCCGGGCCGGGCGCTCGCCGGGCTCGCGCCCGATCCGGCCCGCGAGGCTCGCGAGGTCGACGAACTCGTCGGCCTGCCGCCGCAGCTCGTCGGAGATCATCGCCGGCTGGGTCTGGATCGTGGAGATCACCGTCACCTTGACGCCGCGCCGCTGCATCGCCTCGACCAGCGAGCGGAAATCGCCGTCGCCGGAGAACAGGATCATGTGGTCGATATGCGGGCTGAGCTCGAGGGCGTCGATCGCCAGCTCGATGTCCATGTTGCCCTTGTACTTCCGCCGCCCCATCGAGTCCGTGAACTCCTTCACGGGCTTGGTCACGACGCGGTAGCCGTTGTAGTCGAGCCAGTCGATCAGCGGCCGGATCGAGGAATATTCCTGATCCTCGATCATGGCTGTGTAGTAGAACGCCCGCAGGAGGTTCTCCCGCGACTGGAATTCCTTGAGCAGCTTCTTGTAGTCGATGTCGAAACCGAGGGCCTTGGTGGTGGCGTAGAGGTTGGCGCCGTCGATGAAGATGGCGCTGCGCTGGGGTGCTGGCATGAACAGGTCGGATCCCGAAAAATAAAGGGTGACAGGAAATCGTCTGAACAATCGGTCGGGGTTCGCCCGGGGCGAGAGGCCGGGGCGAGAGGCCGGGACGGCGCGCCGCGATCGCGGCCGCCGCGCTCTGCAATCCGGGGTGGACCGGCGCGGTCGAAGATCCGCGCGACCGCCGCCCCGGCCGCCGGACCATTCGTTTCAAACGGGTCCGTGTCAAGCAGAGCGCGAGAATGTGCGGTCGTGAAAAACTGAACTCTCGGGACGGATTAATTGGGCGCGACGGCGCTTCATCATGAAGACCGAGGTTTGAGGAAGTTGATCCTGTAAACCTCAGATGCGTCGCGCCGCGCGACCCCCGGCCTCAGCCGTTCACGCGCTCCACGCTGTTGACCGGGCGCTTGCCGCGCAATTCGGCGATGATCGCGTTGAGGTGCTGGAGGTCCCAGACCGACAGGTCGATGGTGATGTCGGTGAAGTCCTGGGTGCGCCGCTTCATCGAGATGTTGTCGATGTTGCCGTCGTGGTCGGCGATCACCTGGGCGATCTGGGCGAACACCCCGGGCTCGTTGATCGACTTGAGCGCCAGCCGGGCCGGGAAGCGCTCGCCGCCGAGCGCCTCCGTGTCCCAGCGGACGTCGAGCCAGCGCTCCGGCTCGTTGTCGAAGGCGGCGAGCGCCGCCGACTGGATCGGGTAGACGGTGACGCCGATCCCGGGCGTCAGGATGCCGACGATCCGGTCGCCCGGGACCGCGCCGCCGTTCGGCGCGAAGGTCACCGGCAGGTCGCCCGCGAGGCCGCGGATCGGGATGGCGTCGCTGCGATCCCCGTCCTCCCCCTCCCGGCCGCCCTCGGCGCCCGGGAAGGTCAGCCGCATGGTCTGGTCGGAGGAGCGCACGAGCCGGCCGGCGCCGCTGGCGGCGCCCTGCGCGGCGGAGGGCCGGCGCTCGTCGCGGTGGTCGGGATAGACGGCGCGGACGACGTCGCCCGAGAACATCTCGCCCCGCCCCACGGCGGCGAACACGTCCTCGGTGGTGGCGCGGGCGAGCCGCGGCAGGGCGCCCCGGAGCTTGTCCTCCGAGAAGGTCTTGGCGGCGCGCTCGAAGGCCCGGTCCAGGATCTGGCGGCCGAGGCCGGCATATTGCCGCCGGACGGCGGCGCGGGTCGCGCGCCGGATCGCCGCGCGGGCCTTGCCGGTCACCACGAGGGATTCCCAGGCCGCCGGGGGCGAGGCGCCGTCGGAGCGGCTGATCTCGACCTCGTCGCCGTTGGCGAGCTCGTGCAGCAGCGGCGCCATCCGGCCGTTGATCTTGGCGCCCACCGCGGTGTTGCCGACGTCGGTGTGGACCGCGTACGCGAAATCGATCGGCGTGGCGCCCCGCGGCAGGGCGATCAGCCGGCCCTTCGGGGTGAAGCAGAACACCTGGTCCTGGAACAGCTCCAGCTTGGTGTGCTCCAGGAACTCCTCGGGGCTGTCGCCCTCGGCGAGGAGCTCGATGGTCCGGCGCAGCCACTGGTAGGCACCGCTCTCGGCGGCGAGCCGCGGATGCACGCTGCCCTCGACGCGGGCCGGGTCCTTGACCAGCTCGGCGCCGACTTCCTTGTACTGCGCGTGCGCCGCGATGCCGTACTCGGCGATGTCGTCCATCGCGCGGGTCCGGATCTGCAGCTCGACGCGCTGGCTCCTCGGCCCGATCACGGTGGTATGGATCGAGCGGTAATCGTTCTGCTTCGGGGTCGAGATGTAGTCCTTGTACCGGCCCGGCACCATCGGCCAGCTGGTGTGGACGATGCCCAGGGCCGCGTAGCAGTCCTGCACGGTGTCGACGACCACGCGGAAGCCGAAGATGTCGGAGAGCTGCTCGAAGGCGACGGACTTGCGCTCCATCTTCGACCAGATCGAGAACGGGCGCTTCTGCCGGCCGCTGACCTCGGCGGTGATCCCCTGCGCGCCGAGCTTCTCGGTGAGCACCTGCGCGATCGTCTCGACGACGCTCTCGGACTTGGCGGAGAGCCGCGTCAGGCGCTGCGTGATGGTGGCGTAGACCTCCGGCTCCAGGTTGCGGAAGGCCAGATCCTCCAGCTCCTCCCGCAGCTCCTGCATGCCCATGCGGCCGGCGAGCGGCGCGTAGATGTCCAGGGTCTCCTGCGCGATGCGGCGACGCTTGTCGTCGCGCATGTGCTGGAGGGTGCGCATGTTGTGCAGGCGGTCGGCGAGCTTGACCAGCAGCACGCGGACATCCGCCGCGACCGCGAGCAGCAGCTTGCGGAAGTTCTCGCCCTGCGCGGCCTGCTTGGAGACGAGGTCGAGGCGCTTGAGCTTGGTCAACCCGTCGACCAGGGCGCCGATCTCCGGCCCGAACAGCCGGCGGATCTCCTCCAGCGTCGCCTCGGTGTCCTCGACGGTGTCGTGCAGCACCGCGGCCACGATGGTGGCGTCGTCGAGGTGGAGATCCGTCAGGATCGCCGCGACCTCGAGGGGGTGGGCGAAGAACGGGTCGCCCGAGGCGCGCTTCTGCGTGCCGTGCGCCTGCATGGCGTACACGTAGGCGCGGTTGAGCAGCGCCTCGTCGGCGGCCGGGTTGTAGCGCTTGACCCGCTCGACCAGTTCGTACTGGCGCATCATCCGCCTGGACGGGGCCGGCGCGTCCGGGGTCGGGCGCGGGGTCGCGCGCGGTTGGTCCGCGATCGCCGGGACGGCGGCGGCCCCCGGCTGCGGGGCCGCGCCGGAGGCCGGCGGGCCGGCCACGGAACGAGAGAACCCGGCGTCTCCGCCGGGTCCGGTCTCGGTCAGGTCGCGCGCATCCAGGCCCACGCCGTCAGGCTCACTCGCCCTCGTCGTCGGTCTCGACCGGCGGGGCGAGGTTCTCGAGGCCGCGCAGCAGGTCCTCCTCGCTCATGCGGTCGAACTGGACCGCCGCGTCGTCGCTGGAGGACTGGGGCGCCACCGCGGCGGCGGCCGGCGAGCTCGACAACAGCGGCACGGTCTCGGCCTCGGGCTCGTCCACCTCGACGTATTTCTGCATCGAGTGGATCAGCTGCTCCTTGAGGTCGTCGGCCGTGATCGTCTCGTCGCCGATCTCGCGCAGGGCCACGACCGGGTTCTTGTCGCGGTCGCGGTCGATGGTCAGCGGGGCGCCGGCGGCCAGGAGGCGGGCCCGGTGGCTCGCCAGCAGCACCAGCTCGAAGCGGTTCTCGACCTTCTCGATGCAGTCTTCGACGGTGACGCGCGCCATGCGGGGCGGCTCCTTGGGCTTGAGCGACGGATGATGTCGGGTATGACGCCACTCTACACCGGATGCCGTTGTGCAACAAGCACAGCGGCTTGCGCCGGGCGCGCGCCCGGCGCGAGCCCGGCGCGGGCGGAGGACCCGTCGTTGCGGCATCCGCCGCGGCATCCGCCGCGGCATCATGGTGCGGCGCATTGTTGACACCCAGGGCCGCGGGTGCGAGTGCGCGCGCCATTCCAGAGTTTCGGCCGACACGGGCGGCGTTCGCGCGCCGCACGGCGCCGGCGATCAGGACGCAACATGCGCGCACTCATCTTTCCGGGCCAGGGCAGCCAGGCGGTCGGCATGGCGCGGGACCTCGCGGAGGCCTTCCCGCAGGCCCGGGCCGTGCTCGACGAGGTCGACGCCGCCCTGGGCCAGAACCTGTCGCGACTGATGTTCGAGGGGCCGGCCGAGGCGCTCACCCTCACGACCAACGCCCAGCCGGCCCTGATGGCGGCGAGCCTCGCGGTGCTGCGCGTGCTGGAGGCCGAGCGCGGCCTCGACCTCGCGCGCGACGTCGCCTGCGTGGCCGGCCACTCGCTCGGCGAGTACGCGGCGCTGGCGGCCGCCGGCAGCCTCACCGTCGCGGACGCCGCGAAGCTGCTGCGCCTGCGCGGCGCGGCCATGCAGGAGGCGGTGGCGCCGGGCGTCGGCGCCATGGCGGCGCTGATCGGCACCGATCCCGACGCCGCCCGGTCCATCGCCGAGGCGGCGGCCGACGAGGCCGGCGACGGCGCGGTCTGCGACGTCGCCAACGACAACGGCGGCGGCCAGGTGGTGCTCTCCGGCGACCGTCCGGCCGTGGAGCGCGCCCTCGGCATCGCCACCGGCCGCGGGATCAAGCGCGCCGTGATGCTCAACGTCTCGGCGCCGTTCCACTGCCGCCTGATGGCCCCGGCCGCCGAGGCCATGGCCCGCGCGCTCGGAGCCGTCGCCCTGGCGGCCCCGCGCGTCACCCTCTACGCCAACGTCGCGGCCGCCCCGGTCACCGATCCGGAGGCGATCCGCGCGGCCCTGGTCGAGCAGGTCACCGGCACCGTGCGCTGGCGCGAGAGCGTCGCCGCCATGGCCGCGTCCGGCGTCGACCGGTTCTACGAACTCGGCGCCGGCAAGGTGCTGACCGGCCTCGTCAAGCGCATCGCCCCCCAGGCGAGCGCCGCCGCGATCGGCACCCCCGCCGACGTCGCCGCCTTCGCGCTCTGATCCGCGCGCTCTGATCCGACGGAGTCCCGCATGTTCGATCTCACCGGCCGCAAGGCCCTCGTCACCGGCGCGACCGGCGGCCTCGGCCAGGCGATCGCCCGGGCCCTGCACGCGCAGGGGGCCGCCGTGGCGCTCTCGGGCACCCGGCCCGCGGCCCTGGAGGCGCTCGCCGCCGAGCTCGGCGACCGCGCCAGCCCCGTCGCGGCCGACCTGTCCGACAAGGACTCGGTCGAGGGCCTCGTCCCGGCCGCCGAGGCCGCGATCGGCCCGCTGGACATCCTCGTGAACAATGCCGGCATCACCCGCGACAACCTCTTCATGCGGATGAAGGACGAGGAGTGGGAGCAGGTGATCGCCGTCAACCTCACCGCCGCCTTCCGCCTGTCGCGGGCCGCCGTGAAGGGCATGATGCGCCGCCGCTCCGGGCGGATCGTCAATATCGGCTCGGTGGTCGGCAGCACCGGCAATCCCGGCCAGGGCAACTACGCCGCCGCCAAGGCCGGCCTCGTGGGCATGACCAAGGCGCTCGCCGCCGAGGTCGCCTCGCGGGGAATCACCGTCAACTGCATCGCCCCGGGCTTCATCAGCTCGCCCATGACCGACGCCCTCAACGAGAAGCAGCGCGAGGGCATCCTCGCCCGCGTGCCGGCCGGGCGGCTCGGCGAGGGGGCGGAGGTCGCGGCGGCCTGCCTCTACCTCGCCTCCGCGGAGGCGGGCTACGTCACCGGTCACACGCTGCACGTGAACGGCGGGATGGCCATGTACTAGCGCGCGTATACCGGTCCTCGATCGTCGAAGATTGCGCGCGAATCATCCCCGCCGACACGCAAGTGCCACACCCATGAAGGCTTTCTGAACGGGCCCTCGCCAGGGCGGGAACCCTGTGCTACCACGCCCGCCAGCCGTACAGGGGGTTGACGGTTCAGCGGGTTTTCAGTCCAAGGCCCTCCGGCGGGGGGCGTCCCGGCTCACGCGCCGGTTCACCTCAGAAGCACGCGCGATCGGACACCGGCCCGTCACAACAAGCCCGCAGGGGCGCGACGCGGCCACGGCACCACCCCGAGAAGACTGACAGACCAGAAGGACGAGGACGGAAGACCGATGAGCGATATCGCTGAGCGCGTGAAGAAGATCGTCGTCGAGCACCTGGGCGTCGAGCCCGAGAAGGTGGTCGAGAGCGCCAACTTCATCGACGACCTCGGTGCCGACAGCCTCGACACCGTCGAGCTGGTCATGGCCTTCGAGGAGGAATTCAACGTCGAGATCCCGGACGACGCTGCCGAGACCATCCAGACGGTCGGCGACGCCGTGAAGTTCCTGGAGAAGAACTCCGCCGCCTGAAGGCGCCGGGGACCGGGTTTACCGCGGCGCGGGTGAGGCGAGACAGCCCCCGCGCCGTTCCGCGTTTCAAGGCTCGGAGTCGTGACGCGTCCCGAGGGACCGAATCTGCCTCCGAGCGAGTTAGGACGATGCGCGACCGCGGCGGTGCCGGCGGGGCGGCGCCTCAAGACGGGACGAGTGCGATGCGGCGGGTGGTGGTCACGGGTCTGGGGATGGTCACGCCGCTGGGCTGCGGGGTGGAGCACACCTGGAGCCGGCTGATCGCGGGCGACAGCGGCGCCGGCCCGATCCGCGGCTTCGAATCCGCCGACCTGCCCTGCCGGATCGCCGCGCAGGTCCCGTTCGGCGACGGCACCGACGGCACCTTCAACCCCGACCGCGTGATGGAGGTGAAGGAGCAGCGCAAGGTCGACCCGTTCATCGTCTACGCGATGGCGGCGGCCGACGAGGCGCTGAAGGATGCCGGCTGGGCGCCGAAGAGCCACGAGGACCAGTGCGCCACCGGCGTGCTGATCGGCTCCGGGATCGGCGGCATCGGCGGCATCTACGACGCCTCCGTGACCCTGCACGAGAAGGGCCCGCGCCGGATCTCGCCGTTCTTCATCCCGGGCCGGATCATCAACCTCGCCTCGGGCCAGGTCTCGATCGCCCACGGCCTCAAGGGCCCCAACAACGCCGTGGTGACGGCCTGCTCCACCGGCGCGCACGCCATCGGCGACGCGAGCCGCCTGATCGCGCTGGGCGACGCCGACGTGATGGTGGCGGGCGGCGCGGAGTCGCCGGTGAACCGCCTGTCGATCGCGGGCTTCTCCGCCTGCCGGGCGCTGACCACGGGCTTCAACGACACGCCCGAGAAGGCCTCGCGCCCCTACGACCGCGACCGCGACGGCTTCCTCATGGGCGAGGGCGCCGGCATCGTGGTGCTGGAGGAGTACGAGCACGCCAAGGCCCGCGGCGCGAGGATCTACGCCGAGGTGGTGGGCTACGGCCTCTCGGGCGACGCCTACCACATCACCTCCCCGTCCCCGGACGGCGACGGCGCCTTCCGCTGCATGACCGCCGCGGTGAAGCGCGCCGGCATCTCCCCGTCCGAGATCGGCTACATCAACGCCCACGGCACCTCGACGCCCATGGGCGACGAGCTGGAGCTGAAGGCCGTGGAGCGCCTCCTGGGCGACGCCGCCGCGACCGCGACCATGTCGTCCACCAAGAGCTCGGTCGGCCACCTGCTGGGCGCCGCCGGCTCGGTCGAGGCGATCTTCTCCATCCTCGTCCTGCGCGACAACGTCATCCCGCCGACGCTCAACCTCGACAACCCCTCCGTCCAGACCCAGATCGACCTCGTGCCGTTCGAGGCGAAGCGGAAGCGGGTGGACGTCGTGCTGTCGAACTCGTTCGGGTTCGGCGGGACGAACGCCAGCCTGGTGATGCGGCGGGTCGCGTAGGCAAGTCGCCGTCTCGCTCTGCTTCGCGGCCCGGGTCTTCCGCAGGATCCGACCGCGCACCGCCCGCAGCCCGGTGTCCGGTTACCACCCTCGCCGCTCATTCTCCCCCGGCACCCGCCCCTGCGGCGTGAGCGCGTGCACCACCTCCGGCAGCGCCTGGGCGAGCTGCGACAGCAGCGTCTCGCGGTCCATCCCGGTCTGCTGCTGGAGGGTGTCCACCGTGTCGGGGCCGAGCGCCCGGGCGAGCTGGTCCGGGGCCACGGGGCGGTTGGTGCCGTGGCCGATCCAGGACTCCATCACGTCGCCGAGGCCGCCCTGGCGGAACCGGTCGACCAGCCCGTCGAGGCCGCCGAGATCCCCCTGCCCGTCCGGGGCGGCGCGGCTCGGCGGCGGGGCGTCGCCGGGGCCGTCGAGCATGCCGGAGAGGTCCGAGAAGTCGCCGGGCGGCAGGGACGGGTCCGTTGGGCCGCCCGGGCCGCCGTCGCGGCGGCCGCCGTACTGGTCCCAGCCGCCGATGTCGCCGCCGTCGTCGGGGCGGCGCCCGCCGGCATCGGCCGGGTGCTGGCCGGGATCGCGCCCGTAGGGGCCGGCGCCGCCGGAGCGGTCGGCCTCGGGGCCGGGCTCGCCCTGGCGCCCGCGCCCGAAGATGTCGCCGAAGCCGCCGCTGGCGCCCTTGGCCAGCAGGAGCATCAGCAGCGCCTTGACCAGGGGCGACATGCCCCCGGAGCCCTGCTTCTGCCCGCCGAACACCTGACCGAGCACGCCGCCGATCGCCGATTCGAGCAGTCCCATGCGCGTCTCCCCCGTAGGTCCGGGCCGGACGGGCCCGGGCCAACAACAATCCGGGGCGGGCGCGGGTTGCCTCGCTCAGCGGGCCGGCGTCGCGAGCGCCGCCTGCGCGGTGCCGCTGCCGGTGCCGGTGGTGGCGTCGGCGGGCTCGACCAGCGGCACCGTCGCGGCCGAGAGGATCAGTCCGGCCAGGAACAGGCCGGTGGCGGCGGCGCCGGCGCGGGGGCGCGGCAGGCGGACGGCGCGGCGTCGCGCGGGATGGGGACGGTCGACGGTCCTGGGCATCGCGGCCTCTCCGGGTTCGGGGCGGGCCCTCGGGGCCCTGTTGCCGGAAAAACGCCGTCGGGGGGCGGAGCGGTTCCCGCGCCGTCAGGTCCGGCCGGCGAGGCGGCGCCCCAGCGCCCCGAGGAGGCAGGCCGCGCAGTAGACCGGCAGGATCAGGGCCGCGCCGTCGAGCCACAGGCCCGGCAGCCCCGGCACGAACCCGGCGATCGCCGCCGCGGCCACGAGCCCCGCGACCACGCAGAGGCCCAGCGAGGCGGCGAGCCGGTCGGGCCAGCCGACCAGCGCGCCGACCACGAGGCCGAGCGCGGCCGCCCCGGCGAGCCCGGGCCAGAATCCGGCGAGCAGCAGCGTCACGGCCGTCCGGCCTCCCTGCGGGCGCGATCGCGGCGCGCGGATGGGCGCGCCGATGGGCGCGGCCCGGCCGGCGGGCGCGCGGCGGAGCGGATGTCCCTCACGGCAGCAGCGCGAAGACGACGGGGCCGGCCGGCCCGTCCGGCCCGGCCGTGACCTGCTCCGGCCGGGCCCCGGCCTGGAGGAGATACTCGACAACCGCCTGGGCGCGCAGGCGCGGCAGGTCGACCGGCGGCTCCTCGGGAGCCTCGGCGGGCTTCCTCGCCGCCGCCTTGCCGGTCTCGGCCTTGCCCCGGTCCTTGCCCCGGTCCTTGACCGCGCCCTTGGCCCCGTCCTTGGCCCCGTCCTTGGCCCCGTCCTTGGCCCCGTCCTTGGCCCCGTCCTTGGCCCCGTCCTTGGCCCCGTCCTTGGCCCCGTCCTTGGCCGCGCCCTTGGCCGTATGCGTCGCGGCCTCCTTCGCGGCCTCCTTCGCGCCCTCCTTGGCGGCCGGGCCCGGCCTGGCCGCGGCCCCCGGCTTGGCGGCGTCGGCGACCCGGGTCGGCTCGGCGGTCGCGCCCTCCCCCGGCGCCGGCCTGGCGGCCGGGGTCGCGGGCGGCTTGGCCGGGTCGGCGGGGCCCGAGACCGCGACGCGCAGCGACGGGCAGGTCTTCGCCAGGGCGGCCAGCGCGTCGAGGGTCGGGTAGAAGGCGGGTGTCAGCACGGCGCCGCCCGGGGGAAAGTGCAGGTCCGCCCCCGCCAGGGTGGCGGTGACGTCGGTGCGGCAGGTGGCGGGATCGCGCCGCTCCGCCGCGTCCCGGGCCGTGACGCTGGCCTGCGCGGTCCAGCCGGGAGGCAGGGCCTCGGCGAGCCGGTCGGGGGTGCGGGCGGCGCCCCCCCGGTAGAGGCTCTCGCCGGTGAGCGTCAGGGCGCGGTCCGAGACCGAGACGGTCCCGTCCGCGAGGTTCGCCACCAGCGGGGCGGCGGCGGCCAGCGCGTCCCCGAGCTCCGGCGGGGCGCCGTCGGCGAGGCGGGTGCGGTCGATGACCGGCTCCCGGAACAGGCGCGGCCGCAGGGCGGCGAGCACGCGCTCCCGGGTCGCCGCGTCCGGCAGGTGGCCGGTGAGGGTCACGGCGTCGGCGGTCCGGCGGATCGCCACCCGGTAGGGCGAGAGCGGCCGCGCCGTGAGCGCCACCCGCCCGGCCGCCACGCCGGCGGGCCGGTCGTCGCGCATCAGCGCCTCGGCGTCGGGGAGCGCCTGCCCGTCGATGGCGTCGCCGGTCACCGAGACCGCCCCGTCCCGGAACACGACCTGCCCGGACTGGATCAGCGCGGCGAGCTGGAACGCGAAGGCGATGAGGCGCTTCGGGTCGATCGCCGGGTCGAGGCCCCGGGCGGCCAGGAGCCGGTCCTCCACGGTGCCGCCCGCGGCGGCCTCGGTGGCGGCGCGCAGGGCGGTCTCGCGGTCGGCCGCCGAGGGGGCGAAGCCGTCGAGGACGATGCCCCGGGCCGATTTCGCCACGGCGAACCGGTAGGCAGCCACCTTGGGCGGCAGGACCTCGATCCGCCCGACGCTGAACCCCTCCGGCGGGTCCGACAGGGCCGCCCGCAGGGCCTCGTAGGCCGGCACGTCGAGGGCCTCGCCCGACAGGCTGAGCACGGTGTCGCTGAGCGCCGCCCGGCCGCCCTTGGCGAGGCCGGAGAGCCGGGCCGCCAGGAACGCGGCCGCGCTGGCGAAGTCCGGCGGCGCGCCCCGGGCGGCCCGGGCGGTGTCGTCGAGACCGGTGCCGGGATCGAGGGCGCCGCTGATCCGCGCCTCCAGGGCGCGACGGCCGATCTCGACCGGGCGGCTGCCCTCCAGGGCGATCCGGTTCTGACCCGTGCGGATCGCCGCCCACTGGAACGGCGCGGCGGTCTCGACGATGCCGAGTTCGGAGACGATGCGGCGCGGGCCGTCGAGGGCCGCGAGGCGGGACAGCACGGTGGCGCGCTCGGCGACGTCCGGCGCCTCGCCGGCGGCCACGAGGTCGCGCCCGCTGGCCTCCAGGCGCAGCCACGGCTCGCCGGTGGCGGTGGCCGTGCCGGCGGCGATCACCGCGCCCTCCGCGGCGAGCCCGTCGGCGATCCGCGGGGCGGCGTAGAGGGTCGCGCTCGCCCAGATCAGCGCGAGGGCCGGCAGGCCGGCGAGCCAGCCGGCGCTGCGCAGGCCGTGGGCGAGGGTTTCGGGCAACGGCACGATCGCGGGTTCTGGCGCAGGTCGGGGCGCAGGTCGGGGCGGGTCGGGCGCCCAGAGCACACCGCCTTTCCGGCAGCATGAAGGCCGGCCGCCTCCTTTCCCCGGGCGCCACCGCCGCGCCGCGTCCCTGCGCCGCCGGAACCGGCCGGACACCCTCCGGTTTCCGAGCCATACCCCGTCCGCCCGGCCCTCGCCGCCGTCCCCCGCCTGAGGAGCGCGCCATCCGGTCCATGCTCGCCGCCGCCCTGCTGCTTCCGATCGCCGTTCCGGCCGGGGCGCAGAGCCTGTCGGCCACCGCGACGGTGCCGAGTTCGGCCGCGCTGGAGCCGATCACCCCCATCGCCAATCCCGGCCAGCTCAGCCTGGGCGGCAGTTCCACCACCGGGCCCTTCCCGACCGTCTCGGCGCAGACCGGCGGCCTCGTGAATGCCGGTCAGCTCAGCTTCGGCGGCGGCGGCGGCGGAGGCGGCGGCCGCATCGGCGCGTCGGGCGGCCTCTCGGCCGGGACGACGCTCGGCACCGCGACCGCCGGTTCGGCCGCCGGTTCGGGCGGCGCGGGCCGTCTCGGCAGCCTGGGATCCACCGCGACGGGCGGTGCCGGTGTCACCGGCACGACCTCCGGGACCGGCGGGACGATCGGCGCCACCGGTGCCCGCAGCGGGCTCGGCGGCGCCTCCCGCTCGGGCCTGGGCCTGAGCACGGGCAGCCTCCCGACGTCGACCCTCGGCACGGGCGGGCTCGGGGGCGGCGCGGGCCTCGCCCTCGGCACCGGGGTCTCAGGAACCGGCGTCGGCACAGGGATCGGCACGGGTGTGGGCACGGGCCTGAACGCCGCCGGGACCCTCGGGACCTCGCTCGCGGCACGCTCGACCGGCGTCGAAGCGTCGACGGGTGTCGGCAGCGGCGTGGCCAGCGCGTCGGGTATCGGCGCGACCGGCGCCACCCTGTCCACCGGCGGGCTGTTCGGGCTGTTCGGGCTGTTCGGGCTCGGGACCGGGTCGGTGGCGAGCGGGGCCGCGGCCGAGACGGTTGCCGCGGCGGGCGGTACCGGCACGGGCGGCGCCGGGATCGCCGGGATTGCCGGGACGCCCGCGGACGACCCGGCCCAGGCGGCCCGCGCGCTGCCGGCCGGGGGCGGGTCGATCGGCGGTGCCGGCATCGGCGGCGCGGCGGCCGCGCCGGTCCGGACCGGCGACCTCTGCGGCGGACTCGTCGCCGAGGCCTGCCTCGGTCCGGGGTTCTGAGCGGTCTCCGG
Source organism: Methylobacterium sp. C33D (assembly GCF_053345825.1). Lineage (NCBI taxonomy): Bacteria > Pseudomonadati > Pseudomonadota > Alphaproteobacteria > Hyphomicrobiales > Methylobacteriaceae > Methylobacterium > Methylobacterium sp. C33D. The sequence continues at coordinate 41,643 of NZ_JBKFAV010000019.1, read as the reverse complement.
ACGCGGAACCGGGCCGAACCGCTGCCGTTCCTTCTGTTCCGGCACCTCGGCCGGGACAGGAGTCAGAGATGAACGTCATGCTGGGCCGCGTCTCGCTCGCGGCCGCTCTCGTTATCGCCGTCTCGGGCGCTGCCCTGGCGCGCGAGGCCGGGCCCCGGGCCCACGGCGCCAAGGGCGCGGCCGGAATGCACGGGATCGGCTTCAACGAGCCGAAGTTCCGCTCGGACCTGCGCACCGGCAAGGAGCAGCCCTACACGTGGCCGGTGAGCGACCGCTATCGCCCGGTCTCGCAGCCCTTCTACGGCCGGGCCTACTGAGCCCTCCGGCGCACGCTCCGCCGAATGGATGAGTGGCGGTGCCCCGCTCCGCCGCGCACAACCGGGGCCGGCCCCGTTCCCGCCGTCGGAACGGGGGCCGATCCGGCGATGACCCAGGGGCACGGGGTCCGTGGCGTGCCGGCTCCCGAGGCAGGAGAGTGTGATGCATCCGCTGAACCGGCGCGTCGTCGCGGTCCCGGCCGTCGCGCTTCTGGTCGCCGCGCCCCTGCCGGGTCGCGCGGGCGAGTTCGCGCAGGTCCCGCCGGTGCCGGGCATGGCCCTGACCCTGCCCGATCCCGGCATGGCTAACTCGGCGCCCGGGCCCGCTCCGACGGCGGCACCGACCGCCGCTCCTGCCGCGGAGCCGCCCGCGCCGGTCAGGGCCGCTTCTGTTCCGGCGGTCGAGCGCCGGTTCCGGGCCCTGGGCAGCGGGCTCTCGTCGATCGACGGACAGCTCCCGAACCAGCGCACCGGCCAGCGGCATCAGCACGTGGTCCGCGACATCTGCATCGGCTGCTGACCCGCACCGGACACCGCGTGACGCCGGCTAGTGCGGCGCCCGCGCCCGCGAATTCGCCTGGATCCAGCGCGGCGACAGGACGTCGCCGGCCTCGGTGATGATCCAGGGCTGGGCCTCGCCGGATTCGATCGCCGCAATCGCGACGGCGAGGGCCTCGCGCAGGGTGGCGAAGGGCCGCCCCTCCGCGGCGTGGCCGGGCGCGCCCTTGGGCCAGATGGTCAGTTCGGCTCGTCTGTCGAGGTCGGAGGGCGTCATCGGCGCTCTCGGGGTGCTTCGCAGGCTACGTCCGCGGGATGTGGGGGTTCTACCGTGCCCGTGTGACGCGGATCTGGCACCGCGGTCTCTGAGTCGTGACTCGGGCCGCGACGCCAGCAACGCGCACCCTCGCCCGGCGGTTTCGACCGGTCCGGCGGCGCGCGCGAAAAACAAATCACGCGCTCCTCAAGTTTGATTTGAGAACGCGCCGGTGGAAGTTTAGTTCATTTGCATCGATTGCATGGCGCGCGCGAGCGGGGCCTGAATTCGCGGCTCCGAATGGCCGGGAAACACTGCAATACCGTGCCGTCATGGCGATATGGTGCAATGCGCAAAATGCATGCCGCGCCGCACAAATCCGTGGTCTCATGCGCCGGTCGATCGCATCCCGCGGTCGACACCGCGATCGAACCGGAGACGCACCATGCGCACGATCCTCATCCTCGCGTCGGCCGCGCTCACCTCGGCCGCCTTCACCGGCCTCGCCGCCGCCGACGACTGCCTGCACCTGACGCCGCCGCTCTACCGCGATCAGGCCCGGCCCGCCCAGCAGATCCGCGCGATCCACGATCTGACCACCACGCCCCAGCCCGTCGCCGCGCCGGCGACCGTCAATCGGACGGTCTCGTCCCTCGGCCGACCGATGGTCCAGGCCGCCGTCGAGGCGAGCCGCTGAGCCCGCTGCCGGGGACGGAGCGCCCCGGGCGGCTCCGTCCCCGGCCACCGCTCAGACGATGTGCAACGCCTGCGCAGCGACCGCGGGTGCCACGCCGCGACGGATCAGCCGCCGCGTCCGCGCCCGCTGATCGCGTTCGGAGCTGAAGGCGGTCCCCGCCGCGCGATACCCCTCGAGCCACAGATCGGCCCACGCGTACTGCGCCGCCATCGCGAGCAGGACGGCGTTCTCGGCCTGTTTCAGGCCCAGCCGCAGGCTCTCATCCGCCAGGCGGCCAACCTCCCCGTACATCATCTCCAACTCCGCGTCCGAACACGGCCGGCAGCGCCGCGCAGGGCCGCCGGCCACTCGCCCAGAGGCCGCGCAACGCGCCCGCTCAGCGCGCGGCCTCCCCGGCGGCGTCCCGCCCCCGCGCCGGGGTGGTGCGGACCATGTCGGGTGCGCGGCGCGCCGCTCCGACGAAGCGTCCGAAGACCGTCCGGACCTGTTCGAGACCGGTCCCGGCGACGTCGCGGCTCCGGGTCGCGACCGCGTGGCCCGAGAGCCGTACCATGCCCTGAGCCACGCGTGGTCTCCTGTCGGCCGCCATCCGCGGGCGGCCGGCCCGTTTGTGCATCGCACAGGGGGCGGCGTCCAGGGATCGCCCGCGCCTCGGCGCGACCGGTCAGATCGCGGTCTCGCGCCGGATGACGGCGTCTTCCCCGCTGCCCTTCTGCGCGAGGCCGACCTCGGGATCCTCGGTCGGGACCGTGGCCGGCGGCAGGGCCCCGGCCGCCGCGTCGCCGCGTTCGGTCGGGATCCCGTCCGCCTCGGGGGGCTCCGGGCTGCGGCTCGTCGGGGCTGCGGTCTCGGGCGCGCGCGTCATGCGATCTCTCCCTGCCTTCAACCAACGCGACGGCGCGGGCGCGGGTCCCGGGACTCCGTCACGAGGTCGGGAGGCGCGCCGCCGTTCGCGGCTCTATATGGGAGGTGCGAGCAGGGAGAGTGGTGTGTTCACCGTCAAGGGGATTGATCCGTCCGGGCGCGTCATGACGTTCGCCTGCGGGACGGACGAGCAGGCGATGGAGAAGACCTGGGAGCTGGCCCGGCGCGGCTTCCGCGAGATCACGGTCGCCGATCCGAAGGGCAAGGAGCTGTCCGCGGCCGCCTTCGAGCGCTCGCTCAACATCGACTGGGAATGACGCGCGGCGCCGCCCGGCCGGCGCCGCTCGAGTCCCACGACGGCAGGCCCCCGCCGGCTGCCGGATGAGCCGCCGAAGGCGCCTGTCAGGTCGCTTCGAGTTCGCGCCAGAGATTCACGCGGCCCAACCGTGCCGTCTCGGGGATGTCGGTCGTGGCGCCGATCTCCTCCGCCTTGCGCCAGATGGCGCGGCAGACGAGGATCTCGTTGCTCGCGTCGATGCTGAGGATGAAGCTGTCCGGGACGATCTCGGCGTCCGGAAGGGCGACCCGCACGCCGCCGGCGGACCGGTCGTAGACGATGCAGGGCAAGCTGCGATGCTCGTCGACCGAGATGCTGCCGGTCTCGTTGAGAAGCGTGCGTGGAGCGCTGCGTCGTTCGAACATCACCGCCTCGAGAACCTCTGCCCGACAGGATCGGCCACCCGGGTTCACGCGGGGTTTGGGAAATGCCTCGAATTGTCGGGATGCCCGCGTCCCTGTGAATTCCGAGTTCTTCGTGCGGGCCCGGCCGGATCGCGTGCGCGGCGCTTCGCCGCCCGCCGGGGAGCGGGGGCGACGAATCCGGAGGAGCGGAGGCGGGCCGGGTCGGAGTAGCGGCGGTCCGAGCCCTGCCGCGGGGGCGACCTACCCGGTCACGACCTCGACGAGGGTGGTGAGGAAGCCCAGCGCGACGGCCCCGATGCCGCCCATGAAGGCGACGTCCCACCCGGCGAATTCCCGCGACTGGGGTGCGCGCAGGAAGGCGAACAGCGTCACGGCGGCCCCGCAGAGGACGAGGGCGAGAGCCAGAACAATCGGTCGAGACATGGCGTTTCCTTCTGCGCCGGTCTCGCGGCCCTTCAGGGCTCTTGTAACGGACGAGTGCGACCGGCTTGATCTGTTCAGGCTCTTCCGTCTTCGAAACATGACAGACGAGGACGCGGTGAACAAGGCGCTAATCTGTTCTGCATTGCGGAACAGTTGCCGGAATGCCGCCTTCGTCTGACTTGGACGCAGGACTCGCCGCGGGCGCGCCGCCGGGGCCGCCATTTGCGAGGGGCCTTCGACCGGCGGCCGCGCGGGCGGGACCCCGGGACGGGATCCGGCCCGGTCAGTCGACGAAGACGCGGACGCCGTCGGTGTTGAGGATGTCGCGCTGGTCGGCGCACCATTGCTCCGCGCCGACCGCGGCGATCTCGTCGGCGACCCGCCGGCCCTCCTCGGCGATGGCGTCCCGCGCGCGCGGGTGGCCGAGGGCCGCGTCGAGGGCTCGGCGCACCGTGCGCGACAGACCTTCGGAAACCGCGTCGTCGATGGTGTAGAGCCTGCGGCAGTACAGGACGATGCCGGCCTGCGCGCCGACGATCCGCACGAGTCCCTGGATCGTCTCGGCGCGCTTGACGTCGCGCTCGGCGTCGCCCGCCCCCTCGGCGGCCCGGGCCGCGCCCGTCAGGGGCGCCGCGGCCAGGAGGATGGCGAACAGCAGAGCGCGACTCATCCGGAGCCTTCCTTCGGTCCGAGGCCGGACCCGCCTCAGGAACGCCGCAGCGGGCGAGCCGTGCCCGCCCCTCGCCGCGGCTCCGTCAGACCCGGCCGGTCACTGCCGCCCGGTCACTTCCGGGCGGCCATCAGGTCGTGGGTCAGCACGGTCAGCTTGCCGATCAGGTTGCTGATGTCGGAGCCCTTGCAGGACCATTGCGTGCCGATCGCCTCGCCGTCCGCCGAGACGGAGACGACCGCCACCGAGCGCAGGCGGCCCTCGCGGGCCAGGGCCAGCTGGTCCTGCAACACGGCGATGATCGACGCGGTGTCCTCGTCCACGACCGCGGGCGCGATATGCGCCGGGAACGGCACGACCGAACTCGTCATCGTCTGCTCTCGCTTCATCTCGCCGGCCCCTTCGGTAGCATCCTCGGGTTCCGGCGTGCGCATCAGCTTTGTGCAGAGTGTGGCAGCTTGTCCGTGTCCCGCGATGTCCTGGGCGTGTGTGGCCGTGATGCAACGGTCTCGGCGCGGTCTCGGGCCGCGCGGCGGCCGGCGCTCCGGGGGAGGCCGGACGCGGCCGCACGATGCGCCGGGCTCCGCGGCGCATCGTTACGGGGGTGCCCCGGCGGGGCGCCCCCGGTGGTCGTCACGCTCAGGCGGCCTTGCGGCCCTTGCGCTCGCGCTCGGCCATGGCGCCGGGCTGGCCCAGGCCGATCGCCTTGGCGAGGGCGGAGCGCTGCTCGGCGTAGCTCGGGGCAACCATCGGGTAATCGGCCGGCAGGCCGTAGCGGTCGCGGTAGCTGCGCGGATCCAGGCCGTGGCTGGTCAGGTGGCGCTTCAGAGTCTTGTAGGTCTTGCCGTCGATGAAGCTGACGATCCCGTCGTGCCGGACCGACTTGCGGATCTGGGCCGCGGTCGGCTTCTCGACCTCGGCCTGCGGAGCCGCCCCGATCTCCGCCGTCAGAGTCCCGGTGACGAGCCCGCTGATCGCGCCGTGCACGCGCGCGATCAGAGCCGGCAATTCGGCGGCCGGGACCGGATTGTTCGACACGTAGGCGGCGACGATATCGCCCGCCAGCTCGATGAAGTTGGAGTTGGGCCCTGTGGTTTCTTCTGTCACTGCAAGATTCCTGGTGTGCCCCTCACCCGGGATCTGCTACTTTTGAGCACTGAATGCAAGTTACAAAACCGGTGGTGGGCCGCTTCCGGTGCATGATTGGGGTGCCTTCCGCGGAGAGCGGACACGTAGTTCTGGCGATTTCCGGCAGAGTATTTCCGAGCGCCTCCCGGGGGCGCCTATCGACTGCGGTAGTGTTTCCACTCTGCGGAACGACCAGAACGTGCATCTGGCGGAGCCGAAGCCGGAGCGCGCCGGCGGGTGGGGTATTCCGCCGTGATCCGCGGTGACGCGGCGGCCCGGCCGTGGCATGGCCCGACCATGCTGATGCTCGCCCTTCTCGTCGCCCTGCTGGCCGTCGTGGTCGCCATGTTCGTCCTGCGGCGGTGGACCGGGCGTCTGGCCTCTCTGGCGACGCTGCTGGCCGGGGCGATCATGGTCCTCTGGCTCGCCGAGGTCGGGCTGCTTCCCGGGACCCAGGGGCCGTTGACGGCCTATCGCCCGCTCGTGCCCGGCCTCGACCGGTAACGGTTCGGTAAGCGTGCCGGACGGAGCATGGGGCATGCCCACGCTCTCCGCCCCGCGCCTGCTCACGTTCCTGGTGTCGGCCGTGCTGATCGGCCTCGCCGTCGCCAGCCTGTACACGCGCGTCCCGATGGTCGGAAAGACCGTCGTGGCGCACCGGCAATGGTTCTTCATCGGCGCCTACGTCCTGCTCGCCCTCGGGGTGACCACCCGCAGCCTGTAGCCGGACCGCGCCGCGGTCCGTTCGCGGCCGCCCGCCGCGTCGAGGAGGCCGGAATGACCCTGAAGACCACCTATCTGGTGCAGCCGTTCGAGCTGCACCGGAACCGCCTGCGCCCGGCTCGCCAGGAGCCCGCGCAGAGCGAGTTCGGTGCCCTCAAGAAGGCGGAGGCGCTGGCCGCCCGCATGCCGGGCGCGGCGGCCCTCAAGGTCGTGGCCGACGACGAGACCGGCGAGCTCGAGGGCATCACGATCCTCGGCCAGTTCGGGACCGTTCCGGACGACTTCGCCGAGAGCCTGCTGGGAAGCTGACGCCGCCCGCGGGCCCCGGCTTACAAGCGGCCCCGTCTGAGGGTGCGACACGGGCGACCCCGGATTGCAGCCCTCCGGAAACTACGTAGAAACAGCGGAGACAGATTCTTGCGGGCTCCGGCGCTCGCTGAGCTCGCATCCGTGCCCCGATACTTCATCGACCTCCACGACGGCGCCAACTTGGTTCGCGACCGCGACGGCTTCGATCTTCCGGATCTCGCCGCCGCGCGGGCGCAGGCGGTGCGCATCCTGACCCGCCTCGCGCAGGGCCTGACCGATCCGATGGAGCGGCAGGACTACGTGATCGCCGTGCGCGACGAGCAGGGCGCGGTCCGCCTGCGCCTGCGGCTCTCCTACGATGTCGAGGGCGGCTGAGGGCGCGGCTGAGGGGGCGGCCGGTGCGCAGGTCGGGAAAGGTCGGCGCCCGGCCGCGTTGACGGAGGTCGGCGCGGGGCGGACAGGAGATCGCATGCGACGTTCAACAGGTCTGACCGGCCCCCTCGCGGCGGCGCTCCTGCTGCTCGGTCCCGCCGGGCAGGCGTCGGCGCAGACGGCGCAGACGGCGCCGCCCCCGCCGCCGGGCTCCGCCGCGGCGACGGCCGACAACGCCGTGCTGCTGACGGTCTTCCTGCGCCACGACCAGTCCCGCCCGCTGGCGGAGCTGAACGCGCAGCTCGCCAAGCAGGGCTTCTACAAGGCCTTCCCGCCGCCGGGCATCGAGGTCGTCTCCTGGAACGTCGTCATGGGGATCGGGCAGATCATCGTCCTGCGGCTGCCCGCCACCCGCCTGCGCGAGGTCAACCGCGTCCTCGAGGACACCGCCTGGGGGGCGTACCGCACCGAGTTCTTCCCGACCTACGATTACAAGGCCGTGGGCCTCGCGGAGCACGAGAAGGCGCGCTGAGGGCCGTCCCGGCCGCCTCAGGCCGGGATTGTGCTACCCGGGCCGACCGGTCCTTGGTCCGGCGCGTCGTCCCACAGGTAGGGGTGGCCGAGTCGCTTGGCCGCGTACATCGCCGCGTCCGCCCGCTCCACCAGGTCCTGCGCCCGGGTGGCGTGCAGGGGCGCGCAGGCCACCCCGATCGCCGCGCCGATGCGGATCGGCGACCCGGTGCCGAGATCGTAGGGCTCGGCGAGGCGCGCCTGGAGACGCAGGGCGAAGCCGAGGGCCGGCGCCGGCGCCGCGTCGCCGAGCAGGATGGTGAACTCGTCGCCCCCGAGCCGCGCGGCGCAATCCCCCGCGCCGAGCGCCGCCCGCAGGCGTTCGGCCAGCCGTTGCAGCAGCGCGTCGCCCGCCGCGTGCCCGTGGCGGTCGTTCACCGGCTTGAAGCCGTCGAGGTCGAGGCACAGCAGCGCGCAGGGCGCGCCGTCGCGGTCGGCCAGGGTCCGGTCGAGCCGGGCCGCGAAGTGGTGGCGGTTCGGCAGGCCGGTCAGCGGGTCGTGGTGGGCCATGTAGCGCAGGAGCGACTCCGCCCGGCGGCGCTCGGTCACGTCCTCCCACAGGGCGGTCCAGCCGCCGCCGGCCTGCGGGTGCAGCGTGATCGCGACCTGGCGCCCGTCCGCGAGCGTCTGTACCACGGCGTCGGTCGTGCCCCGGGCGAGGAGCCGCCGCCGCGCCGCCCAGAGGCCGCAGGGATCCCGGTCGGCCGGGACCGCCCCGGCGGCGCTCGCCGCACCCACCGCCCGGGCATGCATGCCGGGCCGGATCCGGTTCGCGGGCGGGCCGAACAGGCGCCGGAACCCGTCGCTCATGAACAGCAGCCGGTCGGCGGAATCGAACAGGCACAGGCCGTGCGGCAGCGAGTCCAGCGCCTGAACGATACCGGGTCCGAGCTTCCGCCCGCGGTCGAGCCCGTCCTGGCGCCGGTCGCAGGCCACCTGCCGGTGGCGCCGCGCCAGCCTCGCCGCCGCCCTGCCCGCCTCCGCCGCCATGGCCGCTCCCCCGAAGCGCCCGACAGCGTCGTCGGGCGATCGCCGGATCGTGCCGGCTCGGAAATTAGTCTCCGGTCTTCATAGAATGGGATTCCTTTCGCCAACCTTGACGAAAGTCGTGCGCGTTGAGCGATCCGCGCCGAGATTGACCAGCCGCAAGTTGAGACCGCGATCCCGATGCGCGAACTCTGTCGGTCGACGGGTCAGCGCGGTCGAGCCGCGCCGACGTCCCGGCCGCCGCCGCGGGGGCCCGGGACGACGTCTATCGGAGGCGGGTCAGGGCGCGTCGTGCCGGTCGTGGTGGCCGTCGAGCACCGTGTCGCTGGTCGGGACCGTCGCGGCGACGGCCTCGGCGCGCCGGAGATCCGGCGCGGTCGCCTCCTCCACGAAGGCCGCCACGGCCTCGGTCAGCGGCAGCGTGCGGGTCTGCTGGCTGCCGAGCCGCCGGATCGAGACCGTGCGCTCCTCCGCCTCGCGGCGGCCGAGCGCCAGCAGCACCGGCACTTTGGCGAGCGAGTGCTCGCGGACCTTGTAGTTGATCTTCTCGTTGCGCAGATCCGCCTCGACCCGCAGGCCCGCGCGCTCCAGGGTGCGGATGACGTCCCGGGCGTAGGCGTCGGCCTCGCCGGTGATCGTCGCCACCACGACCTGGACCGGCGCCAGCCACAGGGGGAAGTGCCCGGCGAAGTGCTCGATCAGGATGCCGGTGAAGCGCTCCATCGAGCCGCAGATCGCCCGGTGGACCATCACGGGCGGCTTCCGGGCACCGTCGGCGTCGATGTAGAAGGCGCCGAACCGCTCGGGCAGGTTGAAGTCCACCTGCGTGGTGCCGCATTGCCAGTCGCGGCCGATCGCGTCGCGCAGCACGTACTCGAATTTGGGCCCGTAGAACGCGCCCTCCCCCGGGTTGACCGCCGTCTTGATCCGGCCGGCCGACTGCTCCTCGATCTGGGCCAGCACGCGGGTCATCACGTCCTCGGCGTGGTCCCAGAGCGCGTCGGAGCCGACGCGCTTCTCGGGCCGCGTCGAGAGCTTCACGACGATCTGGTCGAAGCCGAAATCCGCGTAGGTCGAGAGGATCAGGTCGTTGATCTTCAGGCACTCGTCGGCGAGCTGGTCCTCGGTGCAGAAGACGTGGGCGTCGTCCTGCGTGAAGCCGCGCACGCGCATCAGCCCGTGCATGGCGCCCGACGGCTCGTAGCGGTGGACGATCCCGAACTCGGCCATGCGCAGGGGCAGGTCGCGGTAGGATTTCAGCCCGTGCTTGAAGATCTGCACGTGGCCCGGGCAGTTCATCGGCTTGAGGGCGAACCAGCGCTTGTCCTCGGCCTCCTCGCCGGCGGACTGCGCGGCGAACATGTTCTCCCGGTACCAGCCCCAGTGGCCGGAGGTCTCCCACAGGGCCTTGTCGAGGATCTGCGGGGCGTTCACCTCGGCGTAGTCGCCGCGCAGGCGCCGGCGCATGTAGGCGATCAGCTCCTGGAAGATCGTCCAGCCCTTGGCGTGCCAGAAGACGACGCCCGGCCCCTCCTCCTGGAAGTGGAACAGGTCCATCTCGCGGCCGAGGCGGCGGTGGTCCCGGCGCTCGGCCTCCTCCAGCCGGTGCAGGTAGCCGTCGAGATCGGCCTGGTTCGCCCAGGCCGTCCCGTAGATGCGGGTCAGCATCGGGTTGTTCGAATCACCCCGCCAGTAGGCGCCCGCGACCTTCATCAGCTTGAAGGCGGTGCCGACCTTGGCCGTCGAGGTCATGTGCGGGCCGCGGCAGAGGTCGAACCACTCGCCCTGGCGGTAGATCTTCAGGTCCTCGCCCGGCGGGATCGCGTCGACCAGCTCGACCTTGAAGCCCTCCCCCTTGCCGGCGAACAGCGCCCGCACGTCCTCGCGCTTCCAGACTTCCTTGGTGAACGGAGCATCGCGCGCGATGATCTCGCGCATCTTCGCCTCGATCTTCGGGAAGTCCTCGGGCGTGAACGGGGTCTCGCGGTGGAAGTCGTAGTAGAAGCCGTTCTCGATCACCGGGCCGATCGTGACCTGCGTCTCCGGCCAGAGCGCCTGCACGGCCTCGGCGAGCACGTGCGCGCAGTCGTGGCGGATCAGCTCCAGGCTGCGCGGGTCGGTGCGATCCAGGAACTCGATGCGGGCATCGCGGTCGATCGGGTCGTCGAGATCGGCGAGCGTGCCGTCGAGCGCCATGGCGACGGTGCGCTTGGCCAGCGACTTGGCGATGCCCTCGACGACAGTGCGGCCGGTCGTGCCGGCGGCGATCTCCCGCGTGTTGCCGTCGGGGAAGGTGAGAATCGGCATGTGCGCGCGTCTCCGGGCTCAGTCCTGCATACGGCGCAGGTAAGCGGTTTCGAGGGAGCGGCCGTGTAGACCGATTTCTCGGGCGAGGGAACAACGGTGCGGCGCAACTCCACGCATCCCTGGCCTTCGTCCGCCGTTCGGGTGCGCGTCATCGTCCCCGCGCGCCGTCCGGCCCCGGGGGCATGGCCCGGGAGACCACACGAGGGACGCGGGACGCCGCGGACAGGAAGAGCGAAATAGGAAAAACGGTCACGATCGGAAGGCCGCGGGTCGTCTCGGCGCGTGAGTGCGAGACGCGGGTCCCCTCTCCCGCAGGGGAGAGGGGGCACGGCGCGGATGTCCCGATCGGGGACGCCCGCCGTCCTGACCGCCGCAGCACGATCGGGAGCGGCCCTGGGATGACGCGCCTCCCCCAATGCCGGGGCCGGGGCTGGCGGGCGGCCCCGTCCGGCGACATGCTGGCGCGGCGCCTCCCCCCGCAGGGACGGGCGGGCGGCCGGACACTCGGAACAGGGACACCCGCATGGCCGCGCGCCTCGCCCTCCTCGGCCTCGGCGCGATGGGGCACCCCATCGCCCGCAACCTCGCGGCCAAGCGGGATTCCGACGCCGAGACGCTCGTGGCGATCGACACCGACCCGGCGCGCCTCGCCGGCCTCGCCGCGCCGGGCCTCGTCGCCACCACCGATCCCGGCCAGGCCGCCGGCGCCGACGTGCTGTTCCTGTGCCTGCCGAACGGCGACGCCGTCGAGGCGGCCCTCCTCGGGGACGGCGCCCTGGCGGAGCGCCTCGCCCCGGGGGCGGTCGTGGTCGATCTCAGCACCATCGCGCACGCCCAGGCCCTGGCAATCGGCCGCGCCGTGGCGGCGACCGGGCGCGCCTTCGTCGACGCGCCCGTCTCGGGCGCGCCGGCCGGCGCCGAGGCCGGGACGCTCACCGTGATGTGCGGCGGCGCGGCCGGGGCGGTCGCGCGGGTGCGCCCGCTCCTGGAGCGGATCGGCACGACGATCCTCCACATGGGCCCGGCCGGGTCCGGCCAGCTCACCAAGACGATCAACAACGTGCTCTACGACATCAACATCGCGGCGCTCGCCGAAGTGCTGCCGATGGCCGTCGCCATGGGGCTCGACCCGGATCAGGTCGCCCAGGTGGTCACGACGGGCACGAGCCGGAGCTACGCGGCGCAGTACTTCGTGCCGCGCATCCTCCGGGGCCAGTTCGACGAGGGCTACCCGATGGGGGCGGCCTACAAGGACCTCGTCGCCGCCGCGGCGGTCGCGGTGGAGAACGGCTTCCCGATGCCGGTCACCGCGGCCGCCACCGCCACCTACCAGACCGCGCTGCGCCAGGGTCACGGCGACCGGGACAAGGGCGCCATGGTGCTGCCGTTCGAGGACCTGCTCGGGGTCCGGGTGCGGTCGCGTCCGTAGGGGCCGGCCGCAGGGGCCATCGGGCGGTCGATCCCGGCCGTCCCGCCCGCGCCCTGGATCTCACGGCAGCCCGAGCACGTCCTTCAGCGGCACCACCGCCAGGACCTGACCCGACGCGTCGGCGATCTCGAAGGACTGGCCGGCCAGCACCGCGCCGTCGACCTGCTGGATCTCCAAGAGCGCCCGGGCGGAGCGCTCGGCCTCGGTGCGGGCGGCGTCGAGGTCGGGCAGGTCGGCGCCGTCGAGATCCTCGACCAGCCACTGACCGTCCCGGATGTGCAGGTAGAAGTGCGGCATAACCGCAGAACCGCGATTACCGCTTCCGGTTGCGTCCCGGCCGCGCTGCGCGGAAAGCGTGTGGCCTTTCGGTCACTCCGCGGCCTCGGTCTCCGGCACGGCGGCGTGGCCCGGCCGGGGCGGGAGCACCGGCGCGTCGGCGCGCTGGAGCACCTCCAGGGCTGCGTCGGCCTCCCGCTGCCGGTCCCAGAGCGCCGCGTAGACGCCCCCGGCCTCCAGCAGCTCGGCGTGGGTGCCGCGCTCGACGATGCGGCCGTGATCGAGGACCAGGATCGCGTCGGCGTTGACCACCGTCGACAGACGGTGGGCGATCACCAGGGTGGTCCGGCCGCGGCTGACCCGGTCGAGTGCCGACTGGATCTCGGCCTCCGTGAAGGAGTCGAGCGCCGAGGTCGCCTCGTCGAGGACCAGGATCGGCGGCGCCTTGAGGATCGTGCGGGCGATGGCGACCCGCTGCTTCTCGCCGCCCGAGAGCTTCAGGCCGCGCTCGCCCACCGGGGTGTCGTAGCCCTCCGGCAGCCCCGAGACGAAGCGGTCGATCTGGGCGAGGCGGGCCGCCTCCCGCAGCTCCGCGTCGGTGGCGTCGGCCCGGCCGTAGCGGATGTTGTAGCCGATCGTGTCGTTGAACAGCACCGTGTCCTGCGGGACCATGCCGATCGCCGCCCGGAGCGACGCCTGCGTCACCGCCGCGATGTCCTGCCCGTCGACGCTGATCCGGCCCGCCTGCGGCTCGTAGAACCGGAACAGCAGGCGCGAGAGCGTCGACTTGCCGGCGCCCGAGGGCCCCACCACCGCCACGGTCTGGCCCGCCGGGATCTCGAAGGTGACGCCGCGCAGGATCGGCCGCTCGGGATTGTAGGCGAAGCGCACGTCGTCGAACCGCACCGTGCCGCCCGCCACGGCGAGCGGGGCGGCGCCCGGCCGGTCGGCGATCTCGGGGTTCTGCCCGAGGATGCGGAACATGTCGTCGATGTCGATCAGCGCCTGTTTGATCTCGCGGTAGATCATGCCCATGAAGTTGAGCGGCATCGCGAGCTGCACCAGCATGGTGTTGGCCAGCACGAAGCCGCCGATCGTCGTGCGCCCCGCCAGGATGTCGCGCGCCGCGAGCCACATCACCACGGTCATGCCGAGGGTGAAGATCACCGCCTGCCCGGCGTTGAGCACGGCCAGCGACACGTAGGTCTGCGTCGAGGCCTTCTCGTACTTGGCCATCGACTCGTCGTAGCGGGCGGCCTCGCGGGCTTCCGCGCCGAAGTACTTCACCGTCTCGTAGTTGAGCAGCGAGTCGACCGCCTTGGTGTTGGCGTCCGTGTCCGACGCGTTCATCCGGCGGCGGATCGCGATCCGCCACTCGGTCGCCTTGTAGGTGAAGGCCAGGTAGGCCGCGACCGTCAGGAACGCGGTCAGCGCGTAGGTCCAGTTGAACTCGTAGGCCAGCACGCCGAGCACCAGCACGAACTCGACGATGGTCGGCACCAGGGTCAGCACCATCAGGCGCGACAGCTCCTCGATGCCGGCGCGGCCGCGCTCCAGCACCCGGGTCAGGCCGCCGGTCTTGCGCTCCAGGTGGAAGCGCAGGGACAGGCGGTGCATGTGCTCGAAGGTCTGGAGCGCCAGCCGCCGCACCGCGTGCATCGCGACCTTGGCGAACAGCCCGTCGCGCACCTGCGTCAGCGCCGACATGGCGATCCGCGAGAGGCCGTAGAGGGCGATCAGCAGCATCGGCGCGGCGAGGAGGCCGGTGGGCACGGCCTCGTCCTTGCCGCCGACCGCGGCGACCAGCGCGTCGGTGATCCACTTGAAGGTGAACGGCGTCACCATGGTCACCAGCTTGGCGGCGAGCAGCAGGCCGAAGGCCAGGAAGACCCGGCGCTGCAGGTCGGGCCGGCCGTGGGGCCAGAGATGCGGCCAGAGCCGCCGGTAGGTGGCGATCAGGCCGGGGCGCTCGGCCGGGATCGGCGTCCCGGCCGCGGGCGCGGTGTTGTCGGTCATGGGGTTCTGCGGGGAGCGTGTCGCGAGCCCCGCATATAGGCCCGGGATCGCGCGGGATCACCCGCGCTGCGTGCATGTCCCCTCTCACGCGCGCCAGAACGGCTTCGCGATCTCGGCGCGCAGGTCCCAGGGTTCCAGGCCGGCATCGCGGGCCTGGTCGGGGTGGAGCGCCGCCAGGGCGCGGCGGGTGCGGATCCGCCGCAGCCACGTGCGGAGCAGGGACGGGCGCGCGGTCGGACGCGGGACGGCGGGCGAGGAGGACAGGGTGACGGCTTGCATCGCAGACGATCCGGTGACGGGAAGGCAGTCCGGCCGGGATTGCTGGCGGAGCATTGATCCGATACAAATCTCGGATCAATCGAAACATTGACCTCGGAGCAATTATGCGCCCCGCGGATTACCGCACCGTCGCCGACGCGATCGCGGCCGACATCGCGGCGGGCCGGCTCCGCCCCGGCGCGCGGCTGCCGCCGCAGCGCGACTTCGCCTACGCGCGGGGCATCGCGGTCTCGACGGCGAGCCGCGTCTACGCCGAGCTGGCCCGCCGGGGGCTGGTGACCGGCGAGGTCGGGCGCGGCACCTATGTCCGCAGCGAGCCGGGGCGCGCCGGGTTGCTCCGCCCGGAGCCGCCCCCGGCCGCCCTCGATCTGCAGCGGACCCACTCGCGCCTGCCCGAGCAGGAGGCGGTCCTGGCCGAGACCCTGGCGGCGCTCGCCCGCGACGACGGCCAGATCGGCTTCACGCAGTACGGGCCGGCGGGCACGCCGTCGGCTCAGGCCATCGCCGCCGGGTTCCTGTCGCGGGCGGGCTACGCTCCCGATCCCGCCGACATCCTGTTCACCGGCAACGGCCGGCAGGCGCTGGCCGCCGCCCTGGCGGCCCTGGCGGCGCCCGGCGAGCGGATCGGCTGCGAGCCCCTGACCTATCCGGGCGTGAAGGGCATCGCGGCGCGGCTCGGCATCGCGCTGGTCCCGCTCGCCATGGACGCCGAGGGCGTCTGCCCCGAGGCGCTGCTCCAGGCCCACCGGGCGACCCCGCTGAGCGGCGTCTATCTCCAGCCGACCCTGCACAATCCCCTCGGCGCCACGATGGGGCCGGCGCGCCGGGCCGCCCTCGCGGAGGTGCTGGAGCGGACCGGGCTCACCGCCGTCGAGGACGCGGTCTACAGCTTCCTGGCCGAGGCGCCGCCGCTCGCCGGCCTCGCGCCGGACCGGGTGATCTTCGTGGACAGCCTGTCGAAGCGGGTGATGCCGGCGCTGACCGTCGGCCTGATCGCCGCGCCGCCGTCCCTCACCGACCGGCTCGCCGCCTCCGTCCGCCAGGGCGCCTGGACGGTGCTCGGCCTGTCGCTCGCGGCCGGCATGCACTGGATGGCCGGCGGCTCGGCGGCGGCGCTGGCCGAGGCCAAGCGCCGGGACGCCGCGGCCCGGCAGGCCCTCGCCCGGGCCGCGCTCGCCGACCTGCGCGTGGTGGGCGATCCGCAGGCCTACCACCTCTGGCTGGAACTGCCCGAGACGTGGCGGGCCGAGGCCTACGCGGCCGCGGCCCTGCGCCAGGGCATCGCCCTCCTCCCGGCCTCGTCCTTCGCGGTCCATCCCGGCCACGCGCCGAACGCGGTGCGCCTCGCCCTGGCCTCGCCGTCACGCGAGGAGCTCGACCGGGCGCTGCGCGGCCTGCGCCGCCTGGCCTTCGCGGGCGACGACCAGGTGGTGGAGTAGGCGGCGCCGCTCAGCCGCGCTTGTCGTTGGGCAGCACGAAGATCTGGCCCGGGTAGATCAGGTCCGGATCGCGGATCTGGTTCTGGTTGGCGTCGTAGATCACCGTGTAGCGCTCGCCCCGGCCGTAGGTGCGCTGGCTGATCCGCCAGAGATTGTCGCCGCGGGTGATCCGGGCCGTGCTGATCTCCGGCACGAACACCGCGCCGACCCGGTCCGGCTCCGCCATGTCGGCCACCCGGGCATTCGAGACGGCGGCCGGGGGCGAGGCCGCCGACCGGTCCTGCCCGGCACCGTCCCGACCGGAACCGGCCCGATCGCGCCCGCCGTGATCCCGCGCGCCGCTCTGGGCGGGCGACGGTGCGGGCTCGGCGGTCTCCCGGGCGGCGACCTGCGTCGGCTCCGGCACCGCGAGGGGGACCGCCGCGCGGCTGGCGACCTTGCCGGTGGCCGGATCGACCTGGTCGATCCGCACCTGATACTGCCCGGGCTTGATCCCGCGCCCGATCGTGAAGGTCGCGCGGCCGTCCGGCCCGATGCTGCCCGGGGCGATCAGCGTGTCGTTGAGGTAGAGCTGGATCCGCGCCCCCGGCGCGCCCGTGGCCGTCACGAACAGGCGGCCGTTGCCCTGCACGTCCACGCTGGCGATCCGGGTCGGCGCCGACCCGGGTGCTGCGGCCTCGCGGGTCTCCCCGCCCCCGGCCGGCCGCCCGGCCGGCGTCGCGTCGGAGGCCCCGGTGCCCGGCGCCGTGCCGGGGCCCGTGCCGGATCCCGGGCCGCCCTTCGCGTCGGCCATCGCGCCGGGCGCGCCGGGCTGCGACAGCACGACGGTCGCGGCGTCCGGGGCGGTCAGGGCCACGAGGGGCTGGCGGTCCCGCCCGGGGGCGACGTTGACCGCGACGCTCTGCTGCGACTCGGTCGCGTGCCCGTCCGTTCCGGTCATGCGCAGGCGGAGGGTGCTGGCGCCCGCCGGCAGGGCCGGCGGCACGATCGCGAACTGGCCGTTGGCATCGGCCTTCGCCCGGGCCACGGGCTTGCCGTCGACCAGCATCTCGATCGCGGCGTCCGGCGCGCCCCGGCCGGCCACCACGGCGTCGCCGTTCGGCTCGACGCGGACGATGTCGAAAAGCGGCGCTTCGGCCGCCTCCGGCAGGCGCGCGTCCCGGCCCGGACCGCCCTGCGGCGCCCCGGCGGTGCCGGCGCGCGGATCCTGCGGGAGCGCGGCCACGGGGCCCGTTCCCGGCGCCGGGCTCGCGCGGCCCGGCTTGTCGTCGCGGAAGTCGATCGTCGGGTCGGTGCGGCCCGCCAGGGCGCCCGGATCGGCGAGGCCGCGCAGGCTGCCGCTCGGCGCCGACGACGCGGCCGGCTCGGGACTGCCGCGGCCGGTGAGCCGCCGCAGGGAGTCGCCGCCGAACAGCGCCAGCACGAGTCCGAGTCCGCCGAGGAGGCCGGCGAGCGCCAGGGCGAGACTGCGCCGCACCTGTCTCGACATCGCCACGATGGCCTCCCCTCATCCTGCCGCCGCCCGGCGGGCGGCCATCCGCCCGCGCGAAAACCCGTCGACGGCGCCGCCCATAATACCGTACATGGTCCCCACACCAAGCCGTCCTGCCGCCCAGGCGGGCGAATCCCACGCGAATTCAGCAGTTTGGCACGTGGAGTGCCGGGCAGGGGCGCGTTCTGGACGGCTCGCAACGGACGCGCGAGGAGGGCGCCGGATGGCTCCGGTGAGGACAGTCTGTGTCTATTGCGGCTCCGGCTTCGGCCGCGACCCGGCCTTCCGCGAGGCCGCCGAGACCCTCGGGACCGCCGTCGCGCAGGCCGGGATGGGCCTCGTCTACGGCGGCGGCGATGTCGGGCTGATGGGCACGGTCGCGCGGGCGGCGCTCGCCGCCGGCGGCCACGTCACCGGCATCATCCCGGACTTCCTCCAGGCACGCGAGCACATGCTGGCGGACATCCAGGAGACCGTGGTGGTCTCCGACATGCACACCCGCAAGCGCCTGATGTTCGAGCGCTCGGACGCGTTCGTGACCCTGCCGGGCGGCATCGGCACCCTGGAGGAGCTGGTCGAGCAGCTGACCTGGGCGCAGCTCGGGCGCCACCGGAAGCCGGTGGTGCTGGTCTCGGTGGCGGAGTTCTGGGCGCCGCTGCTCGCCCTGTTCGAGCACATGCGCGGCCACGGCTTCATCCGCGAGGGCCTCGACCTGAGCTACCTCGTCGCCCGGGAGGCGGCCGAGGTGGTGCCGATGCTCCGCGCGGCCGGCCACGAGCCGGACCCCCGGGCCGAGAGCATCGTCCAGCAGCGCATGTAGGCGCGCGTCGCGCGGCGATGAGGATCACGAGGATGCGGGCGTCGATGCGTGCTTCACTGCTCGCGGCCCTGCCGCTCGCCGGCCTCGCCGGCGCGGCCGCCGCCGGCCCGTCGCCGGTCCTGCAGACCCTGGACTACGCCAACACCCGCTACTCCGCCCTCGACCAGATCGACGCCGGCAATGTCGGGCGCCTGAAGGTCGCCTGGACCTTCTCCACCGGCGTCCTGCGCGGCCACGAGGGGGCGCCGATCGTGGTCGGGCACCTGATGATCGTGCACACGCCGTTCCCCAACGCGGTCTACGCCCTCGACCTCGACCAGGGCGGGAAGATCCTGTGGCGCTACGCGCCGCGGCAGGACGCGGGCGTCATCGCCGTGATGTGCTGCGACACGGTCTCCCGGGGGCTCGCCTACGCGGACGGGCGGCTGTTCCTGCAGCAGGCCGACACCACCGTGGTGGCGCTCGATCCCGAGACCGGCCGGGTGCTGTGGTCTGTGAAGAACGGCGACCCGGGCCGGGGCGAGACCAACACCGCCACCGTCCTGCCGGTGCACGGCAAGCTCATCGTCGGGCTCGCGGGCGGCGAGTACGGGGCGCGCTGCCACGTCACCGCGTACGATCAGGCCAGCGGGAAACGTCTCTGGCGCGCCTACGCCACCGGGCCGGACGCCGACATGCTGGTCGATCCGCAGACGACGACCGAACTCGGGCGCCCGGTCGGCAAGGATTCCTCCCTGAAGAGCTGGGAGGGCGACCAGTGGCGGACCGGCGGCGCCTGCAGCTGGGGCTGGTTCTCCTACGACCCGGAGCTGAACCTCGTCTACTACGGCACCGGCAATCCCTCGACCTGGAACCCGGCCCAGCGCCCCGGCGACAACCGCTGGTCCCAGGCGATCGTCGCCCGCGACGCCGACACCGGCATCGCCCGCTGGGTCTACCAGATGACCCCCCACGACCAGTGGGACTATGACGGCGTCAACGAGATGATCCTCACCGAGCAGGTGATCGACGGGCGGCCCCGCAAGGTGCTGACCCATTTCGACCGGAACGGCTTCGGCTACACGCTGGACCGGGCCACCGGCGCGCTGCTGGTGGCGGAGAAGTTCGATCCCACGGTGAACTGGGCCAGCCGCATCGCCACGGACCCGGCCGCCCCCGATTACGGCCGGCCGGTGGTCGACAGGCACTACGCCCCCGGCGAGGCCGACGAGGACGAAACGACCAAAAACATCTGCCCCGGGGCGCTGGGTGCCAAGAACCAGCAGCCCGCCGCCTACTCGCCGGTGACGCGGCTGTTCTACGTGCCGACCAACCACATGTGCATGGATTACGAGGCGTTCCGGGTGACCTACACACCCGGCCAGCCCTATGTCGGCGCGACGCTCACCCTGCACCCGCCCGAGGGCTCGGACCGGACCGGGGCGTTCATCGCCTGGGACGGCGCGAAGGGGCGGATCGCCTGGACGATCCCGGAGCCGTTCTCGGTCTGGTCGGGGGCGCTCGCGACGGCCGGCAACGTGGTCTTCTACGGCACGCTGGAGGGCTACCTGAAGGCGGTCGACGCCCGGGACGGGCACGAGCTCTACCGGTTCAAGACCCCGTCCGGGATCGTCGGCAACGTCACCACCTACCTGCACGGCGGCAAGCAGTACGTGGCGGTGCTGTCCGGGGTCGGCGGCTGGGCCGGGATCGGGCTGGCGGCCGGGCTGACCGACCCGGCCGACGGCTCGGGGGCGGTCGGCGGCTACGCGGCCCTGTCGCAGTACACGGCGCCGGGCGGGCAGCTCACGGTGTTCGAACTGCCGGATCCGGCACCGCCGGCCGGCCACTGACGAAGTCCACGAAGGCGCGCAGCGGCGCCGGCAGGTGCCGCCGGCCGGGGTAGTAGAGGAACGGGCCGGAGAAGACCTGCCACCAGGGCTCCAGCACCGGCTCCAGGGCGCCGCTGTCGAGGTGCGGCCGCAGCCAGTCCTCGAACAGGTGGACGATCCCGGTGCCGGCGATCGCGGCCTCGACCGCGAGGTCGCTGGCCCCGACGCGCACGATCAGCGGCCCGGACGGGTCCACCCGGACGATGGCGCCGTCGCGCTCGAACTCCCAGGGCGCCGTCAGGGCGCCGCTGGGGAAGCGGCCGAGCAGGCAGGCATGGGCGAGAAGATCGCGCGGATGCTCCGGCCGGCCGCGCCGGTCGAGATAGGCGGGGGCCGCCGCGGTGGCGAAACGCTGCCGCCGCGGGCCGATCGGCACCGCGATCATGTCCTGTTCCAGCCGCTCGTCGTAGCGGATGCCGGCGTCGCAGCCGGCCGCCAGCACGTCCACGAATCCGTCCTCGACGACGATCTCCAGGCGGATCTCCGGGTAGGCCGCCAGGAAGGGCGGCACGAGCGCCGGCAGCACCAGCCGGGCGGCGCTCAGCGGCACGTTCAGCCGGAGCGTGCCCGCCGGCCGGTCGCGGAACCCGTTCACCACGTCGAGGGCGGCGTCCACTTCGGCGAGGGCCGGCCCGAGCCGTTCCAGCAGGCGGGCCCCCGCCTCCGTGGGGGCGACGCTGCGGGTCGTGCGGTTCAGGAGGCGCACGCCGAGCCCCGCCTCCAGCCGGCGCACGGCCTCGCTCAGGCTCGACGCGCTCCCGCCCCCGGCGCGGGCCCCTTCGCGGAAACCGCCGGCCCGCGCCACGGTCACGAAGGCGGCGAGGTCCGTGAGGTTCTGGGTCATCGTTCGAGAATCCGCACGGCCCGTGCCGATTGTCACGGCTTATCGGCGCAAAGCGTGGCGTCTACATCCGGAGCGCCAACAGGAGATCCGTCATGACCGCCATCACCGCCGACATCGCGCAGGCCGGGACCTTCCCCCTCAGCGACCGGACCGTGAAGCGGCTGGGCTACGGGGCCATGCAGCTCGCCGGGCCGGGCGTGTTCGGCCCGCCGAAGGACCGCGCCGAAGCGGTCGCGGTGCTGCGCGGGGCGGTCGCCGCGGGCGTCGACCACATCGACACCAGCGACTTCTACGGGCCGCACGTCACCAACCAGATCATCCGCGAGGCGCTGCATCCCTATCCGGACGGGCTCGTGATCGTCACGAAGGTCGGCGCCACGCGCGGGGCCGACGCCTCGTGGAATCCGGCCTTCTCGGCGGAAGACCTCACCCGGGCGGTCCACGACAACCTGCGCAACCTCGGCGTCGACGCCCTCGACGTGGTCAACCTGCGGCTGATGTTCGACGTCCACGGCCCCGCGGAAGGGCCGATCGAGGCGCCGCTCACCGTGCTGGCGGATCTTCAGCGCCAGGGACTGATCCGCCGGATCGGCCTGAGCAACGCCACGCCCCGGCAGGTCGCGGACGGGCGCCGGATCACCGACATCGTCTGCGTGCAGAACCAGTACAACCTCGCCCACCGGGGCGACGACGCGTTCATCGACGACCTCGCGGCGGCCGGGATCGCCTACGTGCCGTTCTTCCCGCTGGGCGGGTTCAGCCCGCTGCAGTCGGACACCCTGTCGGCGGTGGCGGCCGGGCTCGGCGCGACGCCGATGCAGGTGGCGCTCGCCTGGCTGCTGCGCCGGTCGCCGAACATCCTGCTGATCCCGGGGACGTCCTCGCTCGGCCACCTGCGCGAGAATCTCGCGGCGGCGGACCTGCGCCTGCCGGCGGAGGCGGTGGCGGCGCTGGATCGGATCGGGGCGGCGTGAACGGTGATCGTTCGGACGCTTCGATCGCGGTAGCTCTCCGCGCGCGAGGACGGCGGTGCGGAGAGGAGCGACCCGACGCCTACTTCGCCGTCATGCCGGCTACCATCGGGCAGCCGCCCTCGCTCATCGGGCGGAAGGCCTGCTCGGCCGGGATCGTCTCCAGAACTTTGTAGAGGTCCCACTCGCCCTTCGACTCGGCGGGCGCCTTGGCCTCGAACAGGTACATCGGGTGGATCTTGCGGCCGTCCGGCCGGATCGTGCCCTTGCCGAACAGCGGGTCGTCGGTGGGCAGCTCCTTCATCTTGGCGACGACGGCGGCGCCGTCCTTGGCCGAGTGCAGGGCCGCCACCGCCTTCAGGTAGTGCAGCGTGCTGGCGTAGACGCCGGCCTGGTAGGAGGTCGGCTTCTTGCCGGGCATGCGCTTCTCGAAGCGCTCCGAGAAGGCGCGGGTGCCGTCGTTGAGGTCCCAGTAGAACGAGGCGGTGAAGTCGAGCCCCTGCGCCACCTCCAGGCCCAGCGAGTGGATGTCGGTGATGGCGATCAGCAGGGCGGCGAGGGTCTGGCCGCCCTGGCGGATGCCGAACTCGTGCGCCTGCTTGATGGCGTTGGCGGCGTCGAGGCCGGCATCGGCGAGCCCGATCACCTGGGCGCCCGATCCTTGAGCCTGGAGCAGGAACGAGGAGAAGTCCGGGTTCGGGAAGGGGGTGCGCACGCCGCCGACGACCTTGCCGCCGTTCTTCTCCACGACGGCCTTGGTGTCGCGCTCCAACGCGAGGCCGAAGGCGTAGTCGGCGGTGATGAAGTACCAGCTCTTGCCGCCGCGCTTGAGGATGGCCTTGCCGGTGCCGTTGGCGAGCGCCGCGGTGTCGTAGGTCCAGTGGACAGTGTTCGGGGTGCAGGCCGACCCGGTGAGGTCGGCGGTGCCGCCGCCCGAGTTGATGAAGGCCTTGTTCTTCTCCTTGGTGATCTGCGCGATGGCGAGCGCCACCGAGGAGGTCGGTACGTCGAAGACGGCGTCGACACCGTCGCGGTCGTACCATTGCCGGGTGATGGAGGCGCCGACATCGGGCTTGTTCTGGTGGTCGGCGGCGACGACCTCGACCTTCAGCCCGTGTTCCTCCGGCTTGAAATCCTCGACCGCCATGCGGGCCGCCACCACCGAGCCCTCGCCGGTGGAATCGAAGTAGACGCCGGAGCGGTCGTTCAGCACGCCGATCTTCACCGGCACGAGCTCGGCCGCGAGCGCCGCGCCGGCGCCGAGCGCGCACAGGCTCCCGAGCAGCGCCGCGGTAATATGGCGGAGCGTCATGTCTCTCTCCCTGTTTTCTGGAACGCGGCGGCGTTGATCGGCGCTCGCGTTTTCGAAGACAGAGTATCCGTGGGCGTCAGAGGCTGATACCGCCGCGGGTGAGGATGCCGCTGTTCCGTAAGCGCTGCGGCTTCCCCCTCCCCGTAGAGGCGGGAGGCGATGCGCGTCTTGTGCGCGCGATCTATCCCCGCGGCGCCAACCCGAAGATCGCCCGCGCCTGATCGGGCGTGGCCGGCTCGCGGTCGATATGGGCGAGCAGGCTCACCGCCTTCTCCACCAGCGCGGCGTTGCTCGGCGCGAGCCGGCCCCGGGACAGGTACAGGTTGTCCTCCAGCCCGACCCGGACGTTGCCGCCCATGCCGGCCGCCACTGCGAGGATCGGGAACTCCTCCCGGCCGATGCCGAAGGCCGACCAGACCGCGTCCTCCGGCAGCCGCGCCCGCATCGCCACCAGCGCCTCCGGCGTCGCCGGGGCGCCCCAGGGGATGCCGAGGCAGATCTGGAACAGCGGCGGGCGCGCCAAGTGCCCCTCGGCGATCAGGTGCCGGGCCAGCTCGATCTGGCCGAGGTCGAACACCTCGATCTCGGGCTTCACGCCCGCGTCGCGGATGTGACCCGCCATCGCCCGCAGGTGGCCCGGCGTGTTGAGGAACAGGTGCTCGCCGAAATTCATCGTGGCGACGTCGAGGGTGCAGATCTCCGGCCGCAGCGCGCCGACGTGCCGGGTGCGGGCCTCGGGCGCCACGAAGGTCGTGCCCGGGCCGGCGACCGCCGGGTCGGGGTCGCCCGGCACGAACCGGCCCCCCGCCCCCGTGGTCAGGTTGAGGATCACCGCGTCGTTCTTCGCGCGGATCCGCTCGACCACCTCGCGGTAATGGGCGAGCTCCATGCTGGGCGCGGCCGTCTCGGGATCGCGGACGTGGATATGGACCACGGCGGCCCCGGCGGCGGCGGCCTCGAGCGCCGACCGTGCGATCGCCTCCGGGCTCACCGGCACGGCCGGGTTCTTCCGCGGCGTGTCGAACGAGCCCGTGAGGGCGCAGGTGATGACGGTGGTGCTCGACATCTGTGTCCTCCCCGCGCGTCAGATCGCGCCGCCGTCGACCGTGATCGTCTCGCCGGTGATGTAGGCCGCGCCGGCACTCAGGAAGAAGATCGTCTCGGCGATGTCCTCCGGGCGGGCCATGCGGCCGAGCATGGTGCGCCCCACGGTCGAGGCCTTGCGCTCCTCCGACCAGGGCTCGGTCCAGGGCGTGGCGACGAGGCCCGGCGCCACGGCGTTGACCCGCACGTCCGGCGCCAGCGCCCGGGCGAGGCTGCGGGTCAGGTTGATCAGCCC
The DNA here is from genome assembly GCF_053345825.1 of Methylobacterium sp. C33D. Classification (NCBI taxonomy): domain Bacteria; kingdom Pseudomonadati; phylum Pseudomonadota; class Alphaproteobacteria; order Hyphomicrobiales; family Methylobacteriaceae; genus Methylobacterium; species Methylobacterium sp. C33D. The sequence goes on along the minus strand of NZ_JBKFAV010000019.1, from coordinate 16,732 downwards.
GGCCTTGCTCGCCGAGTAGGCGACCGACGAGCCGCGCCGCCCGAGCCCGGCCACCGAGGCGGTGTTGACGATGGCGCCGCGGCTCGCCTTGAGGGTCGCGGCCGCCGCCCGGGCGCAGCGGAACGGCCCGAGCAGGTTGGTGGCGAGGATCGTCGCCCAGAAATCCTCGCTCATCGCGTCGAGGTCCTCGAACGCGATGGGCGTGGTCGTGCCCGACGTCCCGGCATTGTTGACGAGCACATCGAGGCCGCCGAGCCGGTCGATGCCGGCCGCCACCATCGCCTCGGCCTCGCCCGCCCGCGACACGTCGCCGGGCAGCGCGATCACCGGCAGGCCCTCCCCGGCGAGCCGGGCGGCCTCGGCCGGGCCGCGGGCATCGTCGGGCAGGTGGTTCAGCGCCACCGCGGCGCCGTTGCGGGCGAAGATCTCCACCGTCGCGAGCCCGATCCCCGACGAGGCTCCGGTGACGAGGACGCGCCGCCCGGACAGGTCCGCTCCGATCATGATCCCTCCATCCGGCCGATCCCGGCCATCGCCGCCTTCAGCGCCAGGAGCTTGCGGTCGCGCTCGCGGAACAGCTCCTCGGGCGCCCGCCCGCCCCAGTCGAAGTAGCCCTTGCCGGCCATCACCCCGGTCCGGCCGGCGGCGCAGAGGGCGTCGAGGGTCTCGGAGCGGGTGCGGGGCGGCGGCGGCGCGTAGCTGGCGTTGGCCAGCGCCCGCTGCGTCAGCTCCAGGCCGGTGAAGTCCGCCTTGGCGAGGTGGCCGAGGATCGGGATGCGCAGGGCGAGCCCGTGGACGATCGCGTCGTCGATGTCCTTCGGCGCGGCGACGTCGGCGTCGAGGAGCCGGAACACCTCGGCGCTGATCGCCTGCTGGATGCGGTTGGCGATGTAGCCGGGGATGAAGCGCTTCAGCACGATCGGCACCTGCCCGAGGCCGCGCACGAGGTCGGCCATGGCGGCGACGATGGCCGGGTCGGTGCCGGGCCCCGGCACCACGTCGACGAGGTCGACGATGTAGGGCGGCGTGTACCAGTGCAGGATCAGCGCCCGCGCCTGCCGGGCGTCCGGGATCAGCGGGAAGACGTCGAGGTAGCTGGTGTTGCTGGCGAGGATCGCGTCGGCCGGGCAGAGCCGGTCGAGCTCGGAGAAGAGCGCGCGCTTGGCCTCCGGGTTCTCGGTGATCGCCTCGATCACGAGGCCGGCGCCCGACACCGCCGCGTCGAGCTCGGCCTCGACCCGGACGGCCCGGGCCAGACGCCCGGCATCCCAGCCCTCCGGGGCGGCGCCCGCCTCCCGCAGGGTCGCGAGGGCCGAGTCCATGAGGGCCGGGATCCGCGCCCGGGTCTCGGGCCGCGTGTCGGTGATCCGCACGCCGTGGCCGGCGAGCGCCAGCACCAGGGCGATGCCGTGCCCCATCAACCCGCCGCCGACGACCGCGATCTCGCCCATGCCGCACGCTCCTGTCCCTGCCCCGGGCTCCTCTCGCGGGAATCCTCGGGTCGTCCGTCCGGGCCTCAGCCGCCGCGCTGGTCCCGGCGCATCATGAAGGCCAGCTTCTCGAACAGGCTGACATCCTGCTCGTTCTTCAGGAGCGCCCCGTGCAGCGGCGGGATCAGCTTGCGGCCGTCCTGCTCGCGCAGGGTCTCGGGGGCGATGTCCTCGGAGACGAGGAGCTTCAGCCAGTCGAGCAGCTCCGAGGTCGAGGGCTTCTTCTTGAGGCCCGGGACCTCGCGCATCGCCAGGAAGGTCCGGAGCGCCTCCTCGACGAGGCGGTGCTTGATGCCCGGATAGTGGACGTCGACGATGCGCTGCAGCGTCTCGGCGTCGGGGAACTTGATGTAGTGGAAGAAGCAGCGGCGCAGGAACGCGTCCGGCAGCTCCTTCTCGTTGTTCGACGTGATGATCACGATCGGCCGGCGCACGGCCTTCACGGTCTCGCCGGTCTCGTAGACGTGGAACTCCATCCGGTCGAGTTCGGTCAGGAGGTCGTTGGGGAACTCGATGTCGGCCTTGTCGATCTCGTCGATCAGCAGGACCGGGCGCTCGGGCGCGGTGAACGCCTCCCAGAGCTTGCCGCGCCGGATGTAGTTGCCGATCTCCGAGACCCGCGGGTCGCCGAGCTGGGAGTCGCGCAGGCGCGAGACCGCGTCGTACTCGTAGAGACCCTGCTGCGCCTTGGTGGTCGACTTGATGTTCCAGACGATCAGCGGCGCGCTCAAGCCCTTGGCGATCTCCTCGGCCAGCACGGTCTTGCCGGTGCCGGGCTCACCCTTCACGAGGAGCGGCCGCTCCAGGACCACGGCGGCGTTGACCGCCGCGGTGAGGTCGGGGGTCGCGACGTAGGTCTCGGTTCCGGAAAAGCGCATCGCGGTCTCGGAGAGGTGGGTCGAGGGAAACGGGTAGCGCGGGGCGCGGCCGGGCCGCAAGCGCCGAACCCATCTGGCCCAATCTGTCCGAGCCCCGTCATCACTGCGCCTCGCTCGCCAGGACGGTATCGCCGCGAGGGATCTCAGCCCTTCTCGTGCCAGACGCAGTTCCGGGCCAGGATCTCGAGGTTCACGTCCGACTTCTGCGGCTGCGGCAGGGTCTTGCCGTCCATGGCGAGGTCGATCTTGATCTCGACCTGACCCTTCGCCTCATTCGATCGGCGGGAGAAGTAGCAGTACTGCTGGTAGGGCTGGTCGGCGCTGTCCTTGAAGTTCCAGCCGGTCACGATCTGCCCGTCGAGGTAGGGCACCTGCTTGAACACCGTGAAGGTCGTGTTCACCGCCGCCTTGGAGGCCGGGGCGGCGTCGCTGCCGAGCTGCGCCTTGGTGGGCGTCGGGGAGGCGGCGACCTTGGGCAGGCCCTCGAGCTTGAGGGTGTTGTCGGTCAGCGTGACCTCGCCCTTGGTCTTCAGGGTCACGTCCGAGAGCGCCGCCTGCATGGCGGCGGCGATCTTCTCGGCGGCGGTGTCGAACTGGTTCAGGGTCGCCCAGCCGTAGGCGGCCGCGCCGACGCCGATGCCGGCGAGGCACGCGAAGGCGCCGAAGCCCAGCGCCCGGAACAGGAAGGCCCGGGCGGCGACGTAGCTCGAATCCGCCCGCAGGCGCGAATTCACCTGCTGAGCGAGGGCGATGTTCTCGGGGGTCCCGCTCGCGACGTAGTTCATGCGCCGGCTCCAGCGGCAGGGAGGGTCGGGCCCGGATGGGCCTGGTTCGGCAGGGCCTGCTGGCCCTGGGCCGGCCGGTTCATCGGGATCACCGCGCCCGACGCGTTGGCGGCGCGCGGCAGGATCGGCTCGGGATGCGAGCGCAGGGCGTCGGCGATCGCGTCGAGCATGTAGGGGGCCGCCTCCGGGTTCACGGCGGCGCCGAGATCGTCCTCGTCCATGAAGGTCCGGCGGGTCGAGACCGCGCAGAGCGCCAGGATCGTCGACGCGAAGGCCGCGCAGACCGCGGGCAGGAACACGAAGATCCGCAGGAAGGCGTGGACCTGGCTCTCGGTCACGTCGATCGGGTCGACGCCGTAGACCATGGCGGTGAAGGAGTGGAGCTGCGAGCGGTTGACCGCGTTCCGGTAGCCCTGCTCGGCATCGGCCACGCGGCGGTCGGCGGCGCCCGGATCGAGGGCGGCGCGCGCCTTGCGGGCCTCCTCCAGGTCCTTGATCATCCCGGCGCGGTCGGCGGACGCCTTGGCGACGCCCTGCGACAGGGCGGCGACGCGGGGATCGGCCACGCATTTCAGGTTCTGGTACTTGCGGCCCTTGCTGTTGGTGCCGAAGACCCGCTCGCAGCGCTGGGCCGGAAGGCCGGCGAGCTGCTGGGCGTTGTCGGCGGAGCGCTTCTCGATCTGGTCGAGCTCGGCCGTGTACTGGGCCACGCGCTCGTCCGCCGCCTTGATCCGGTCGCCGATCGTGGCGCGGTCGGCCTGGGCGTCCTTCAGGGCGGTCTTGGTCCGGGCCGCCTCCATCAGGCGGGGATGGAACATCATCTCGCCGAGCTGCGACACCGACTTGGTGGTCACGCCCGCCGCGAAGATGATGCCGAGCACCGCGAGCGCGCGCACGAAGTAGGAGCGCTGCGTGCGGGCCAGGATGCCGAGCGGCACGCGGCACAGCTCCACCGCGGCGTAGACCATCGGCGCCAGCAGCATGAAGTAGAAGGCGTGCCAGTCGCCGTCGCTGTAGACGCCCGCGAACAGCCACGCGCCCCAGAGCGAGGCGCCGATCACCATGAACTCGACGAGGTACGCGATCGCCACGTAGCCCCACTTGATGCGGTAGCCCTTCTCGACGTGGCGCTGGTGGCGCCAGCGGTCCGACTCGAGCTTCCACTCGCGCTTCTCGCGCTCGAGGTCGCGGCTGGGGGGCGCTGTCGGACCGGCAAATATCGATTTGATGGAGATCATCGGCCTCGTCGCATCCATCCGGTCCAGTTCCGGGCCGAGCCCGGCCGAGCTTAACCCCCGGTTAACTCAGGCGTGTATGCGCGCATTGTGCCGATTTTGAGCCGCGTTGCACGCCCTCACCGCATGCCTCCTTTGGATGCTGTCCGCATCCGGCCTCCCGGTGACCGAAATGTCTCACCCACGCCTGTATCCGGCTTGTGTCGGAACGCACATCCGCGGGGTCGATCGCGGCCCGAATCCGGTTGCCCCGCGGGCGGTGCCGACCCATGATCGCGCAGCCGTGATCGGCATCCCCCCGCCCCCGAGAGACGAGGTTCGATCCGCCGCCGATGCCAGAGGTCCACGCCGGCTCCTACAAGGAAGCGATCCTGTTTCTCGTCACAGCGGGCATCGTGGTGCCGCTGTTCCACCGCCTGCGGATCTCGCCGGTGCTCGGCTTCATCGGCGCCGGGGCCCTGCTCGGGCCCTTCGGCCTCGGCCGGCTCGCCGACACCTATCCATCGGTGCACCTGTTCACCATCGGCAACCGGGCCGAGATCTCGCACCTCGCCGAGTTCGGCGTGATCTTCCTGATGTTCATGATCGGGATCGAGCTGTCCTGGGAGCGCCTGCGGGTGCTGCGCCGGCTGGTCTTCGGCCTCGGCTCCCTGCAGGTCGGCTGCTCCGCGCTGATCCTCGGGGCGATCCTCTACGGGCTCAACGTGCCGCTCACCGGCGCGGCGATCGTCGGCATCGGCCTCGCGCTGTCGTCGACCGCGGTGGTCCTGCCGGTCCTGGCCGAGCAGAAGCGGCTCAACGCGCCCACGGGCCGCACCAGCTTCGCGGTGCTGCTGTTCCAGGACCTGGCGGTGGCGCCGGTCCTGTTCGCGATCGCGGTGCTCGGCCGCGACGACGGCGGCGACAAGGGCTGGGCGCTCGCCATGGCGCTCGGCCAGGCGGCGGTCGCGCTGGTGCTGATCGTGGTGGCGGGCCGCCTCGCCCTGCGCCCGCTGTTCCAGCTCGTGGCGCGCACGCGCTCCACCGAGCTGTTCATGGCCGCCTGCCTGCTGGTCATCGTCGGCACGGCGCTGACCGCGGCGGCGAGCGGCCTGTCGATGACGCTGGGCGCCTTCGTGGCCGGCCTGCTGCTGGCCGAGACCGAGTACCGCCGGGCCATCGAGGCGACGATCGACCCGTTCAAGGGCCTGCTGCTCGGCGTGTTCTTCGTCTCGGTGGGCATGAACCTCGACCCGGCGCAGCTGATGGCGACGCCGGGGGCGATCATCGGCCTGTCGCTGGCGCTGGTCCTGATCAAGGCCGCCGTGGTGATGATGGCGGCCCCCGTCCTGAAGATCCCCCGGCCGGTGGCGCTGGAGACGGCGCTGCTGCTCGGTCCGGGCGGCGAGTTCGCCTACGTGCTGATCGGCGGCGCCATGGCCACCGGCCTCGTGCCGGAGGAGGTCGGGGCGGCGGCCCTCGTGGTCACCACCGTCACGATGATCATGATCCCGGCGCTGGCGGCGATCGGCCGGCGGCTCAAGATGCGGGCGACGGCCGGCGCCCAGGCCGCCGCCAAGGCCGAGCCGTGGCCGCAGCGCGTGGAGAACCGGGTGATCGTGGCCGGCTTCGGCCGCGTCGGCCGGCAGGTCGGCGAGATGCTGGAGCGGCACAAGATCCCGTACCTCGCCCTCGATTCCGACGCCGCCCGGGTCGCCGAGCAGCGCCGCGCCGGCGCGCCGGTCTATTTCGGCGACAGCGGCAACACCGAGATGCTGCGCCGCTGCGACATCGCCACGGCCCGGGCGCTGGTCGTCACCCTCGACAATCCCCGCGCCGTCGAGGCGGCGGTGGCGGCGGCCCGCGCCGAGCGGCCGGACCTGACCATCGTGGCCCGGGCCCGCGACGCCCGCCACGCCTCCTCGCTCTACGAGCTCGGCGTCGACGACGCGGTGCCGGAGACGATCGAGGCGTCGCTGCAGCTGTCGGAGGCCGTGCTGGTCGATGTCGGCGTGCCGATGGGGCTGGTGATCGCGTCGATCCACGAGCGGCGGGACGAGTATCGCGCCCTGCTGAAGAAGCGCGAGAACGAGTCGAAGCCGATCTTCCGGGCGCGGCGGACCGTCGGGAAGGCGCTGGGCAAGCCCGCTCCCGTCAAGCGGGAGCCCGAGCGCCAGGACGTCGAACGCCAGGAGGCGGCCGGCCAGGAGGCCTGACCCGGATGCCCGCCCAGGATGCCCGACCAGGAGCCCTGAGGCGGGCGGTCTGAGCGGAGGTCCCGGCCGCGGGCCCCGCTCAGATCAGGACCGGGTGCGCGTCCTCGTGCTTGGCCCGCCGCGCGACGCGGCTGCGGGGCGCCGGCTCGAACCCGTCGGCGAAGCTGCACCGGTAGACCAGTTCGTCTGCCGGCCCGAGGCCGGTGACCAGGGGCACCGTCACGGTGTCGCCGGAGAAGCGCCAGCCGCGGGCGCCCTTGTCCCAGTAGAGCCAGACCGTCCCGGGATAGCCCCGCAGGGTGAAGACCGCGGCCTTGCGCGACAGGGCCTGCACCGCCCGCGGGGCGTACATGCCCTTGTCGCGGTAGGCGTCCCGGGTCGCCTCCGGCTGGCGGTCCATGAAGGTGTTGCGCACCAGCTGAATCGTCGCCCCCGGCTTCCCGAGAAACCGCTTGAATTCCGTCAGATTCCGCAGGATGACCGCCATCGCAGGTCTCCTCGCTAGCTCCGTGTGGGCCGCGCTGCCGCGTCCGCACACACTCGATCTCCCGAGTTGAGCGATTCCCATGACCGATTGAGTGACTGGGCGAGGCTTGTCCGGCCACATATCAACAGATTCGACGACTTATGCCCAGGTTATGAGTCCCATCGGGTCGGAGAGACTCGTTTGGGCCCGGGAATCAGCGGTGTCGACCGGGCTGAATCTTGTCGACCATCGCCGAAGACTCGAAACGCGCGCGGGAAAGTCCTGCCCCGCTCGGCGCGGCGCCGACCGATTCGCGCGGGGGTGACGCGGACTTGGCGCGGGGGTGACGCGGACTTGGCGCGGGCTTGACCCGGACGCGCGGCTGGCGCGTTCTCCCGGGATGCTGCTGCAGTTCTTCACGGCCCTCCGGGACGCCAAGGTCCCCGTCTCCCTGAAGGAATACCTGACCCTGCTCGGCGCCCTGGACCGGGGCCTCGCGGAGCACGACGTCGAGGCGTTCTACTTCCTGTCGCGCACCGCGCTGGTGAAGGACGAGGCGCATCTCGACCGGTTCGACCGGGTGTTCGGCACGGTGTTCAAGGGGCTCGAGACCCTCGGGGAGGCGGTGGAGCCTACGGCCATCCCGGAGGAGTGGCTGCGCAAGCTCGCGGAAAAATACCTGACCGAGGCCGAGAAGGCGGAGCTGAAGGCGCTCGGCTGGGACAAGCTGTTCGAGACCCTGAAGCAGCGCCTCGCCGAGCAGAAGGGGCGCCACCAGGGCGGCTCGAAATGGATCGGCACCGGCGGCACCTCGCCCTTCGGCGCCTACGGCTACAATCCCGAGGGCATCCGCATCGGCCAGGACGGGAACCGCAACTTCCGGGCGGTGAAGGTCTGGGACAAGCGCGAGTTCAAGGACCTCGACGACGACCGGGAGATCGGCGCGCGCAACATGCGCCTCGCCCTGCGGCGCCTGCGCCGCTTCGCCCGGACGGGGGCGGCCGAGGAGCTCGACCTCGACGGCACGATCCGCGCGAGCGCCCGCCAGGGCTACATCGACGTGAAGCTGCGCCCGGAGCGGCGCAACGCCGTGAAGGTGCTGCTGTTCCTGGACATCGGCGGCTCGATGGACTGGCACATCGAGCAGGCCGAGGCGCTGTTCTCGGCGGCGCGCTCGGAGTTCAAGCACCTCGCGCACTACTACTTCCACAACTGCCCCTACGAGGCGGTCTGGACCGAGAACCGGCGCCGCCACGAGGCGAAGACGCCGCTCCTCGACGTGATCCGCACCTACGGCAGCGACTACCGGCTCGTCTTCGTGGGCGACGCCTCGATGAGCCCCTACGAGATCGCCACGCCCGGCGGCTCCGTGGAGCACTGGAACGAGGAGGCCGGCGCCGTCTGGATGCAGCGGCTCCTCGACCATTTCCCGAAGGCGGCGTGGCTGAACCCGGTGCCCGAGACGCACTGGGGCTACACCCAGTCGATCGGCATGATGCAGCGGCTGGTCGCCGGCCGGATGTTCCCGCTCACGCTGGAGGGGCTCGACGCGGCGGCGCGGACGCTGGTGCGGTAACGGGCGTGGTGACGGCCCCACGGCGCGATGCGACCGGAGGCGATGCCGTCCTCGCGGGCGCGGCGAAGCGATCCAGCAGCGCCGCATACACGGATGTCGCGCCACCCTGGGTCGCTTCGCTGCGCTCGCGAGGACGGGAGGGGATCGCGCGTCCTGGACGGTTTCCGTCTCAGCCCTGCTGGGGCGGGGTCGTCACCACGAGGCCGTCCAGCGCCGGCGTGATCTTGATCTGGCAGGACAGGCGGGAATTCTCGCGGACGTCGCTGGCGAAATCCAGCATGTCCTGCTCCATGTCCTGCGCCTTGCCGACCGTGTCGATCCAGGCGTCGGCCACGTAGACGTGGCAGGTGGCGCAGGCGCAGGCGCCGCCGCACTCCGCGTCGATGCCCGGGACGTTGTTGCGCAGCGCCGTCTCCATCACGGTCGCGCCGACGCTGCCTTCGACGGTCCGCTCCGTCCCGGCGTGGTCGACGTAGGTGATCTTGGGCATGCTGGGGGCTCCGGGCTCGCGTCGAGCGCAGTCTGTCCGACGGGCGGCGTGCCTGCTTGGCGGCTGGAAACGCGGAATGCAAGCGCGGCATTAGACACCGGTCCCGGATCGATCGCCGCATTGCGGCGAGCCTGTCAGGCCCGGGCCTCGGCGATCTCCGCCAGCGCCCGCGCGACCGCGGCCGCGAGGTCGTCGACCGGCACCGCCCCGGCGCCGGCGCGCAGGCGCGTCTCCGCGGCGTCCGCCAGGGCGCGCACGTGAATTGCCCCGACGCCCGCGGCCGAGCCCTTCAGGGTGTGGGCGAGGTCGGCGCGCTGCTCCCGCGGCAGGGACGGGTCGGCGAGGCGCGGCAGGATCGACCGGCACTGGCCGGCGAACAGGTCCAGAACCTCACGGGCCAGGTCGGCGTCGCCGCCGGTCTGGGCCTCCAGTTCCGCGGGGTCGATGGCCTGCATGTTCGGGCTCCCGGCATCCGGATTCGTCGGGGATTGCGGATCTGATCCACACAATTCACCCCCTGATTCGCCGGGTGGGGATCGCGCCGGACCCCTCCCCTGCGGCAGGATGGTGGAGGCGGTGAGCGACGGGCCCGGTAACCATTCGGTTAACCTTTTCTGGGGCCGGTCGAGGGCTCGGGTATCGGCAGTCGCTGCCCGAGTTTAGTCTTGTAATGGTAAACGGGGCGTTGCGTCTCCGGCTCAAGCCTCTCCCGGCGCCGGTGAACCCGTGTAACGAGGCGTTGTATGGCGACCGAGAAGAAGCTGAAGGACCCGGCCGAGGCCGCGCTCTCTGCGATCGAGCAGGCGCTGAACCTCGACGCCCTGACGCCGAACGGCCCCGACGGCCGCGCCGAGCCGCGCCTGCCCGACGTCGGTGACGCCGACCCGCTGCGCGACGGCGGCCTCGACGCCGGCCGGACCATGCCGCCGCGCCTCGACCTCGACCCCCCGCTCGTCTCGGACCTGCCGCCGCCGGGCCTGGACCGCCCCCGCCGCGAGGGCGGGCTCCTGCCCCCCGACCGGTCGCTCGTGGCCAACGACGACCGGCGCAACATCGGCATCCTGCAGCAGACCCTGCGGGTGCGCTCCTCGCCCAAGCCCTACCTGCTCGCGCTCGCCGCCGGCGCGGTCTGGATCGGCGCCCTGGTGCTGATCGCCTGGGCCAAGTCCGACGGCGACCTGCGCGCCGTCGTGTCGGGCCTCTCCGCCCTCCAGGCGAGCGTCGGCGCCGCGGCCCTGTTCGGCCCGGTGGTGCTGTTCGTGATCGCCGCCATGCTGGCGGTGCGCGCCCAGGAGATGCGCCTCGTCGCCCGCGCGGTCGGCGAGGTCGCGGTGCGCCTCGCCGAGCCCGAGAGCTTCTCCACCGACGCGGTGCTGACCATGTCGCAGACCGTGCGCCGCGAGGTGGCGGCGGTGGGCGACGGCGTCGAGCGGGCGCTCGCCCGGGCCGGCGAGCTGGAGACCCTGGTCCGTGGCGAGATCGCCACCCTGGAGCGGGCCTATTCCGACAACGAGATCCGCATCCGCTCCCTCGTGGACGAACTGGTCGCCCAGCGCGAGGCGATCGTCACCAACGCCGAGCGGGTGCGCAGTGCCATCACCGGGTCGCACCAGAGCCTGAGCCAGGACCTGGAGGGCGCCTCCGACCGGATCGTCTCCGCGGTGACCGGCGCGGGCGAGCGCGTGACCGGCGCGCTGGAGACCCGCGGCGCCGCGATCACGGCTTCCCTGGGCGAGGCCGGCGACCGGGTCGTCAACCTGATGACCGCCCGCGGCAGCGACCTGATCGACACCCTCGCGGCCACCAGCCAGGAGGTGCGCGGCAGCTTCCAGGAGGTCGGCGAGACCCTGACCCGCACCTTCGAGGACCGCGCCGGCACGGCGACCGGCGCCTTCCAGGCCGCCGGCACCGCCCTGGCCGAGCGCCTGTCGGAGAATGCCGGCGCCCTCACCCGGACCCTGGAGGAGACCGGCAGCCGCGTGAGCGACGCGCTGGAGCGTCAGGCCGGCACGGTGCGCGAGACCTTCGAGCGCTCCGTGACGGGGCTCGAAACCGCCTTCCTGTCGCGCGGCTCGGAGCTGACCGAGCGCTTCGGCGCGATGGGCGCCGAGATCACCGCCCGCTTCGCCGAGACCGGGTCGGCCCTGACCCAGGACATCGCCGGCCGCGGCCTCGCGCTGCGCGCCGAACTGGAGAGCGCCGGCCTGTCGGTCGCCGAGACGATCGAGGGCCGCGGGCGCGACGCCCAGGCCGCCCTGGCGCTCGCCGCGAGCGGCGCCGGCGAGACCCTGGCGGCCCGCGCGGGCGCCGTGCGCGACGACCTCGTCGGCACCGCCGAGCGGATCGCCGAGGCGCTGGCGGAGCGCGGCGGCGCCCTCGCCGAGCGGATGGACGGCATCGCGGCGCGCCTCGACGAGACCGTGACGGTCCGGGCCGCGGACCTGGAGCACCGGGTCGCGGCGGCGGCCGAGCAGGCCGGCGGCAGCATCGCGCACCGGACCGAGACGGTCGCGGCGAACCTGGAGGCCGCCTTCGCGGCCCTCGGCCAGGGCTTCGAGACGGGGGCTTCCTCGGCGGTCCAGTCGCTGCGGGGCACCGTCGAGGGCCTGTCGGGCGAGATCGACGGCCGCACCGCCGAGGCGGTCGCGGCGCTCCGGCGCGGGGCCGAGGCGGCGACCGACGCCCTGCGCGGCACGGCCGAGGACGCCACCGGCGCGGTCGAGGCCCGGACCCTCGAGGCCGTGCGGGTGTTCGAGCGCCGGGTCGCGGATTCCGCCGCCGCCCTGTCGGCGCGCACCGAGGAGGCGGCCGCCGCGCTGCGGGCCGCCGCCGATCAGGCGAGTCAGGCCGCCGAGACGCAGACGCGGGACGCCGCCGCCCGGCTCGCCGAGACCCTGGACACCCTGCGCACCGCCTCCGGCGAGGTCACCGGCGCCGTCGAGGCCGAGACCGCGATCCTCACCGCCCGGTTCCGCGACGCCGCCGACCGCACCGGCACCGAGCTCGGCGCCCGCGGGACGGAGGCCGTCGCGGCGGTCCGCGCCGCCCTCGACGAGCTCAACCGCGAGCTCGCCGCCCGGACCGGCGACGCCACCGGCAGCCTCGCCGAGGCCGCCCGCGCGATCTCGGCCGAGCTCGCCGCCCGGATCGGCGAGATGGAGGCGGCCTTCGGCGAGCACGGCCGGAGCGTCGCCGAGCTGCTCGCCGGCCACGCCGACGAGACCCAGGCCCGGATCAGCGGCACCGGCCGCGACATCGTCCTCGCCGTCGCCAGCCAGGGCGCGCGCATCGCCGACACCCTCAGCCAGACCGGCGCGAGCTTCGCCGAGACCGCCGACGGCCGCGTCCGGGCGATCGACGAGACGCTGGGCAGCCGCCTCGCCGCCCTGCAGGAGACCATCGCCCGCGGCGACATCCTGGCCGACCGGATCAACCGCGACACCGCCGCGCTCGGCGAGACCGTTGGCGCGCGGCTGGAGGAGATGGACCGGCTCCTCACCGGCAAGGGCGAGGCCGTCGCCGAGACGATCGCCGCCCGGGCCCGCGAGGCCGGCAGCCTGATCGAGACCCATCTCGGGGGCCTGGAGACCCGCTCCGCCGAGCGGGCCGCCGCCGTCGCGGCCGCCGTGGCGGCGCTGGTCGGCCAGATCGACGACCATCTCGGCAGCCGCGCGAACGCCGTGGACGAGGCGCTGCGCGCCCGGACCGACGAGATGGGCCGGGTCATGGCCGAGGGCCATCGCGGCCTGATGGAGATGCTGGAGGGCCGCACCTCCGGGCTCGGCCAGGACATCGCCCGCCACACGGGCGAGATCGCCCGGCGGATCGAGGAGAGCGCCGGCCACTTCGACACCGGCGTCATCGGCCGCCTGCAGGCGATCGCCGAGACCCTGGACCAGCGCGCCCGCCTCGTGGACGAGAGCTTCGGCGTGCAGGCCTTCGAGGCGATCCGCCTCATCGAGGCGCGCACCCGCGCGGTGGACGAGGAACTGGCCGGCCGGACCCGCGACCTCGTGGCGATGATCGCCGACCGGACCGGCGGCCTCGACGGCGCCATGGCCGAGCGCGTCCGCGCCCTCACCGGCACCATCGAGGAGGCCACCCGCGGCCTCGAGGCCGCGCTGGCCAACCGCGCGGACTCGATGATCCGGCTGGTGGACGCGCGGACCGAGAGCGCCGACGCGGCGCTGGCCGCCCGGACCGAGGCCGTGCACGCGGCCTTCGCGGAGCGCGCCGAACTCCTCGGCCGCCTGATCGACGAGCGCATCGCCGCCATGTCGGGCGAGCTCGACGAGAAGGGCCGCGCCGTGTTCGGGGCGATCGGCGGCCGGATCACCGAGCTCGCCCGCCTGCTCGACCGCGGCGGCACCTCGCTGGCCGAGCTCATCGACCAGCGCGGCGAGAGCGTGCTCGCCAAGCTCCAGCAGACCATCGCGGATGCCGAGCGGATGCTCGATGCCGGCGAGGGCCGCCTGGGCCACACCCTGTCGAGCCGCACGGCCGACATCAGCGGCCTCCTCGACGAGGGCGTGCGCTCAGTCCACACCCTGCTCGACGACCGGACCAACCAGATCCGCGTCCTGCTGGACGACCATGCCGGCACCCTGGCCGCCACCCTGGACGGCCGGATGGGCCCGATCCACGAGGCGCTGGACGGCCGCGGTCAGGCGATGGTCGCCGCCCTCGAGGGCGCGTTCGGCTCCGCCACCGGGGCCCTGGAGGACCGCACCCGCCAGCTCGGCAGCCTGTTCGACGAGCGGCTCGCCCACCTGGAGAGCCTGGTCGACGGCCGCGGCAACCGCCTCGCCGACACCCTCACCGCCCGGGCCCAGGCCCTGCGCACCCTGTTCGAGGAGGCCCAGTCGGCCCTCGACGGCGTGGTCGAGGGCGGCGGCGGCCGCTTCGCCGCCGCGGTCGACGCCCGCATCCAGTCCCTGCGCGCAGTGCTGGAGGAGGCGCCGGCCGCCGTCTCGGCGCTGGTGGAGACCCGCGAGCGCCAGCTCGCCGCCACCCTCGACGCCCGCACGCAGCGCCTGCAGACCCTGTTCGAGGAGGCCCAGGCCGGCCTGCGCGACCTCGTGGACGGTCGCGGCCAGGACCTCGCGGACGCCATCGCGGCCCGGACCGAGGGCCTGCGCACGACCCTCGACGCGGCGCCCGCCCAGATGGCGGACCTGCTGGACACCCGTCTGTCCGACCTCCAGGGCCTGTTCGAGCGGGCGCAGGGCGAGATCGACCGCCTCGTGGACGGCCGCGGCCGCCAGATCGCCGGGACCATCGAGCACCGCACCCAGGCGCTCCAGGCGACCATCGAGGGGGTGAACCCGGCCATCGCCGGCCTGCTCGAGGAGCGCGAGAACCGCCTCGCCGAGACCCTCAAGGAGCGGACCGGCGAGCTGCAGATCCTGTTCGACCGGGTGCAGAACCGCCTCGGCGCCCTGGTCGAGGGCACCGGCCGCGACGTGTCCGAGCGGGTCGACGCGCGCGTCGAGACCCTGCGGGCGACCTTCGAGCAGGCGCGCGCCGCGATCGAGGGCCTCCTGGAGGACCGCGGCCAGGCCCTGGTGGCGGCCGCCGAGGGCCGCACCGGCGCCCTGGTGGAGGTCTTCGACGCGCGGCTGCGCGCCCTGGACGGCGCCGTCCAGGGCCGGACCGGCGCTCTCGTGGAGACCTTCGACGCCCGGCTGCGGGAGCTGGACGGCGTGGTCGAGGGCCGCACCGCGGCCCTGGCGCAGGCCGTCGAGGCGCAGAGCGAGGCCCTGGCCCGCGGCGTCGACGCCCGCGCCGACGCCTTCACGCAGCGCATCGACAGCCGCATGCGGCTGTTCGCGACCCTGGTGGCGCAGCGCGCCGACACCCTGGCCACCGCCTTCGACGACCGCCACGAGGCCTTCGCGGGCCTCATGGACGAGCGCACCGCGTCCCTGGTCGCCGCCCTCGACGAGCGGGCGCGCGCCCACGCCGAGCAGGTCGAGGCCCACAACGCGGCCCTGGCCGAGACGCTCAGCCGCCGCGAGGCCGCGCTGGCCGGCCTGATCGACGCCCGCACCGAGGCCCTCGGGGCCGGGTTCGAGCGCCGCGCCACGGCGCTCGGCGCCCTGGTCGACGCCCGCGGCGAGGCCCTGTCCCGTCGCCTCGCCGAGAGCGCCGAGACCCTGGTGCGCGCCATCGAGGAGCGCGGCGGCGCGCTGCTCGCCAGCGTCGAGGGCAGCGGCCGCGCCGTCGGCGACAGCCTGGAGGGCCATGTCGAGCGCCTGCGCGGCGCCATCGACGGGCCGATGATGGACCTGTCGCGGGCCCTGTCGGACCGGGCGGAGGCGATCGAGCGGACGCTCGCCGAGACCGGCATCCCCCTGGCCGAGAGCCTGCGGGAGCGGACCGAGGAGCTGGCCGTGCAGTCGCGGGCCTCGGCCGAGCTGCTGCGCGCCGCCGTCGAGGACGGCGCGGGCCGCACGCTCTCCGAGCTGTTCGAGACCAACGACCGGATGGGCCGCGAGCTCGGCGCGCTGCTCCAGCGGATCGAGGCCGCCAACACGGCGCTGACCGACCTCGTGGCCGGCGCCGACACCAATCTCGGCGCGATCGAGCAGGGTCTCGCCGGCCGGATCGAGCAGGTCCAGGGGGCGCTGGAGCGCATCGCCGCCGAGACCGGCCGCGCCAGCGCCGGCGTCTCGGCCCAGGTCGAGGCCCTGCGCGGCGCCGCCGACGGGGCGCTCAGCGAGGCCGCGCGCCTCGCCGAGACCCTCGACGGCCGCGGCCGCTCCCTCGGCGAGCAGACCGCCGCGCACGTGGCGGCCCTCGACCGGGCCGCGGCCTCCCTGGCGGCCATCGAGGAGCGCCTCGACTCGGCCCTGTCGGGCCGCGAGACCAAGCTGACCGAGGCGCTGGCCGCGTTCGAGGCCCGGGCCGCGGCCCTGGAGCAGAACGGCACCGCCCTGGCGCAGACCATCGAGCAGACCCTGCGCGCTGCCGAGGAGCGCGCCCGCAGCGTCGGCGAGTCCCTGGCCCAGTCGGCCCAGGGCGCCGGCGCCTCGGTGACGAGCGCCTTCGCCGACCTGAAGGACAGCGCCAGCGCCGAGGGCGAGAAGGCCGCCCAGGGCGTCCGGCAGGTCATCGAGGAGGCGGCCCGCGAGATGCGCAGCGGCTTCCAGGAGGCCCAGGCCAGCTTCGGCGACTCCTTCTCGGCGCTGCGCGAGATGGCCGGCTCGATCCGCGGCGAGCTCGACGCGACCCGCGCCGAGCTCGCCAAGGGCGTCCTCGAGCTGCCGCGCGAGACGCAGGACGCCACCGGCGAGATGCGCCGGGTGGTGGCGGACCAGATCAAGGCCCTCAACGAGCTGTCGTCCCTGGTCTCCCGCTCCGGCCGCGCGGTCGACGTCGCCCAGCCGCAGGCCCAGCCCCAGCGCCGGGTCGCGGAGGGCGGCGGCCGCGCCGTCGCGGCGGCGCCGGCCGCGGCCGCCGCGTCGCCGCGTTCGGTCGGGATCCCGTCCGCCTCGGGGGGCTCCGGGCTGCGGCTCGTCGGGGCTGCGGTCTCTGGCGCGCGCGTCATGCGATCTCTCCCTGCCTTCAACCAACGCGACGGCGCGGGCGCGGGTCCCGGGACTCCGTCACGAGGTC